>CAZZBK010000122.1:0-8744 GCA_964652155.1 uncultured Planctomycetaceae bacterium
TGCCGGCCAGCAGCGTCGCGGTGCCCGCCGACAGGTCGAACACAACCTGCTGAGTTGCCCCATTGAAGCTAGAATATAGCTTCATCGACGCCCGCGTCCGACCCGTGCCCGGCTTGATCCAGCGCGAGAATGTGTGCGGCGTGGTCGCGGCGGGAGCGATGTTCTGGTAGACGTAGTGCCCGCCGTCCTGCGTGTCCTCGACGAGCTCGTCGGCGGTCGTCGTGCCGTCGTGACCGATAGCGGCGTTACTGTTGACGGTGCCGCGGGAAATCAGCTGGCTGCCGGCGGCGAGCGAGTTGAGGTACAGGTTCGTGGCGGCCGGCTCGAAACGGGCACCTCTCGGGACACCAGTGGCGGGGTCATGGCTGTATCGGATCTCGCCAGCCGCAAACGACTGGAAATAGCCGTCGACGCCGAGCGCCTGACCGGTCGTGGCGCGCGTGAATGTCACCAGATCGGTCGGCTTGCCCATCGCCGACTTGGAGCCGTCACGGCTCACCACCGCTGCTGATTGCGCGCGGAAATTGGCGGCCCAGCCCTCGTCGTCGCCGAGACGGCGCAGCGCGGCCGCGCCGGCAGCGACATCGATGATGTCCGCCTCCTCTAACAACTCTGTCGCCACAGTCGCCGCGTCCGCCTTGGCGGCAAGCGCAGCCGACACGCTCGCTGCATAGGCCGGATCGACGGCTGCCGGAAGGGCCGGCCAGGAATTCGCGCCCATGTGACTACCCTTTCGAGACGATGAGTTGAGCCGTGACGGCGGGTGAGGTCGACTGCGAACGGACCCAATAGGCTGCATCATTTGATGCGTCCCGCCATTGGTCGCCGGGCCTCAAGACGTGCCCGCCGAGAGAGCCGGCAGCCGGCTGCGATCCGAGCGACCACAGCGCCGGGAACCCGCTCACGGCATCGAGCTCGACATAGGTGTCAGCGGCGGTCGCCACTTGCACCCATGCCGACGTGAGGTTGAATTGAGACGTCGTCCCTGCCGAGCCGGAGCCCGACCCGACATTGTCGCTGGTCACATAGGCAAATCCGCTGCCGAGTGCACGCAGCCAGACGTTTTCGATCACCGCGAACATCGGCATCACGTCGCGCGGATTGAGGACGTGCCCAACAGTGCCGCTTGGCGCCGACGCGCTAAACGCGCGAAGCACTTGGCCACCCTCGCCCGCCTGAAGGAACCCCGTGTCCCCAGCGTCCAAGACCTTCGTCCATGTAGCTGAGAGGGCATATGTCGTCGTCGACTTGGCCATGGTGTCTCCCTAATAGGTCGGCCAGTGGCCGGATACGGTCATCTGCTCGAGTGTCGTGATCGTGCCGGCCGCGATCTCGTCGAGAACCGCAGCCTGCGCCGTGAAGCACGCCTGTACGTGCGCCTCGACAGCGAGTGACAGGGCGATGATCTGCGCCGCCGTCAGGCTGGTGCGGACATTGCCGACTTGCCAATCGCTGATAACGTAGCTGGCGTCCTCGCGCGCACGAACGTAGCCAGCCGTCAGGATGCCGCGCGTCTCCGAATCGGTCGGCACCAGAGACCCGGCGACGAGGACACCGGACGTCTGTTTGATCCATCTCAGAAAGCGCGCAGCCGCGGCCAGATCCAGCGCAGCATAAATTGGCATGGCATAGGGGCGGGTATCCGACTGATCTGCTGGCGGTGCCGGTCCGATCCGCTTCGGTTTTGGAGGGCTCCCCTCCGCGTCCAGCGGCTTCGGCCATGGCAACGCCACGACATCGGCGCCGTAGACCGCGGGGCGAATGCCCTGGACGTCGTCGTGCGTGGCGACAATGGCCCCAGCGCGACCGTAGAGCACCTGCATGCTGCGATCCTCACACGTGGTTGTAGGCGTTGCTGTTGCCGACAGAGTTGGCTGCCGGGGAATAGGTGCCCGTGCCGCCAGAGGAACTGGTCAACGTGTTATGCCCGCCATCCTCGGCGTAGCCGTTGAGCGTCGCGATCGTGCCAAACACAGTGCTCGGCGCATTGATGCGTCCGCGCCTGTTGTAGACGCCATAGTTCGCATGATGCAGGCTGCAGCCACCGGTGCCGAGCGAGACATGCGCGTCCTGCACGTCGATCCCGACGGTGCTGTGCCCGATCTCCATCTGGGGACCATGAAAGCTGCCACCGGCCGCATTGGTCGCGAGAATGCCACTCGCGCATCCGAAAATGCCCAAGTATCCGGACGAGCGCCGGAAAAAGCTGCCGGACAACGAGACACCCGCGACATCGCAGCTTGCCAACGAGAGATCGGCGCGCATCAGCATCGATGCACCCTCTGCAGCGGCGATGGCGGACGAAACGCACCCCGTCGCCGACGTCGTCTGCAAGAACTGCATGAGCCCATCGCGCACGACGAAGCCGCTTGCGCCGCTCCCGTGCACGCTGCAGCCGGACACCTGGCCACCGTTATTGAACACGATCAGGCCCGCCACGCCCGACAATGCCGTCCGGTCCGCCGTGAACAGGAGATCCTGCACCGTTGGTAGAGGCCCCGTGAACCCGAGCCAGCCATTGGCACCAGAGAACACCACCTCCGTTGCGTATCGCGCCCGGTGCAGGGCCGCGAGAGCCGTCCGGTCAGCCGATTGCGCAACGCCCGTGACGAGCGCCGCTATGTCCGCTCGCGTTGGATAGGCGCCGGTCATGGTGGCGCCCTTGATCGTCAACCGATCGCACCAGGGCGAAGTCACAACGATCGGGCTCGTGATCGCGGCCGTCGCCCCGGCTGCGAATTGCAGCGTCACGTAACCGTTGAGCCCGAAAAGGAGCCCATTGAACCACGCGATGGCATCCGCCAGCGTTGCGAAATCCTGTCCGCTGCCGATCGTTTTCGTGACGGACGACGTGATGAAGGACGTCGCGGGCCCGCCGAAATCCGTGATCCAGGCATCGAGCGTCGTATTGTAGACGGCGCGGTACGGAATACCCAGGACGATACGGCCGGCATCGATGCCACCGGTCGTCGCGTAGCGATCCCGCCACGCCTTGGCACCGGTGCCGTCGATGTTGAGGGTCGGATTGGCGCCGTTCGTGGCATGCGCGAAGAACGTGATCACCTGGCCCGAGCGCGGCGCTGCCCCATGTCCTGCGCTGCTCGTCACCGTATAAGCCGTCGTCGTCCCCCCGGATGTGCGGGTCGGGACCAGATCGAGCATCAACTCCTTGACGCGCGCCATGACGGTTCGCGAGGAGTTGTTCAGCGTGCTCGGGAGCTGGTTTTCCTGATAGTTTATGCCGCTGTCGGCTGCCCCGTTGTCGTTGGACGTGACCGACCAGTCCCAGATTGAGTTCCCCACCGTCTACCCCTCGACCACGTAGACCTCACGGTCATCTGTCACCAGATCCTGCAATATGCCGAGCAACTCCGCATTCTCAGCAGCCAGTCGCGCGACCTCACTGCGCAGTCGCGCGCAATCCTCGCTTTCTGACGGCAGCGGCGCCGTTGCCTCGAGTGCGGGCGTTGCTGCGATGTCGGTCGCCGAGACGCGGTCAAGAACGGGGCGGGGTGACGCGTCTGCCGGCCGGCCGCCCCCAATCCTTGCCATCGGGCGGACATCGAGCGCCCGCGGCGTCACCTCGGCGTCGATCGTCATGTTGGGCTGGTGCGTCAGCACGCATTCGTCATGCGCTGCAAAATTCCCGAATGCGCTGCGCACGATCACCGGCACCCGGTAGTAGCTCCCGCCATGCCCGATCGGTCCAGTGATCCATGCCACGATGCGGTTGGTCTCAGCCCCTGGGCGCTCGATCACGAGCACGTCTCCGAGCTGCCAGGACGGCACCAGGCGATCGAGCATCGCGTCCTCGCTGTCCCGCGCGTTGATGTAGACGAATTTCGCCTTGCGCGGACTCGGCGCGTCGATGCGCACGCGCCCCGATCCAGGATCACCGTCTGTATGTCCGCCATCCCACGCCAACCGGAGCTCGGCAGGCGCCCCCATCAATAGCTCTCCACCGGCTCATCCTGAGCGGGACGCGGCTTCGCCTTTGTGCGGCCTATCTTTGGTGCCATCGTCTTTTTCGGCGGCATGATCGGTTTTGGCAAGATGCCCGTCGACGCCCCCTCAGCCCCGCTCGGCGAAAACTTTCCGGCCCTCATGCTGCCCATGATCCCCATCGTCGCCCTCGTACTGCTGCTGTCCATGATGCTGCAGGCCGCCGGTCAGGCGCACCCATCGGCTTTGGCGCGGCTCATTGCCCGCCCGTTGCAGAGCCAGCCGCCGACGATGCCCCGCGCGCGACAAGCGCCTGCTGCTCGCGAAGCGCCTCGGTGAAGCGTTGCATGCGGCTGGGCCCAACCAGCCCCTCGAGACGCGACAGTAGCATTGCTCGCTCACGCGGATCGGCAGTGAACAGGCGGTGCGCCACCGCCGACGCCGTGTCTGCGCCAATCCCAAACAGCCTGTTGAGGCTGGCCTCGACGGCACTCATGACCACTCCCGTAGCGCTCGGTCTGGTCGCAATCTGGCTCGTCAAGGCCTGCAGCTCCTCGAGCGCGCGATCATCCGCCATCCGCTCCGCCGTTTTGCTGTTCCCGAGCGTTGCGTCTCGGGTTGAGATCATGCTTTTTTCGCCTTGCAGGTAGCGCCCGAACTTCTGCGCATTCCCAGCCCCCATATTCTGATTGCCGGCCGGTATGATCTCCTGAAGCATCTGCTCGATGCGAGGATTTTCGAACACCTGCGTGATGTCGGCCGTGCGTTTGTTGCGCCCGATCTGCTGCTCGAAGCTGTCGGACAGTCCGAGCCGAAACAAGCGGCGCTCGCCATCCGTGGCCAGCGCCCGGTACTGGTCGACACCAACCTCGCTGTTTTCACGGAACGCTTCGCGGCCGGCCCGCAATGCGTCCCGCATCGTCATGTTGTCGGCGTAGGCATTCCGCGCAGCGCGGTACGCCGAGCCGACATTCGGCACTGCATCGACAGCCGACAGGATCTCGTTTTTGAACTCGGTCAGGACGCCACCCAAATAGCGGTTGCGCCCCACCGGGCTTTCCATCAGCTGCTCGATCTGACCGTCCAAAAACTGCTTGGCCTTATCTATCCTCTGGATGTTCCCGACAGGCCCGCTCTGTGCCGTAAACATACGCGTCGCGCGACGGATGGCGGCGGCAACCGGCGCCGGCTCATCAGCCATGCGGGCCGTCCATCTCTGAATGATGGGCTCCACCGTCCCCGCTAGGTCCACCCCTTGGCCGGCGCGGTAGGCCGCGTCATAGAGCTGCCTGGCTTCCTGGCGCGCACGCGTGACGATTGCCTGCTCTGTCTGGTGAGCCGTGCGGATGATGCTGGGAGTGCCCCCCGGGACATCGACGATAAGAGCCCGCCGCAAGGCATCCCGCACACGCTCATACTGCCCCATCGGGACGGCGCCGGGTGCCGCCTCGGTCATTGCTGCCCTGCTCGGCAGCCCGGGGATTTCCGGCATCGGGAGAGCATTCGTGCGGCCTGTCTGCCGCGTCAGCTGAAACCCGGTTGCAACGCCGCCGGCCTCCGGCTGCTGCCGCATGACGCTGCCGGCTAAGCGTGCCAGGCTCGGGTCAAGATCCGCCGGAGCCAGCACGTTCTGCGCCCGCCCCTGAGCACCGAACGATACGGCATCTTCCATCTCCGCAAGGCGATTTTGCAGCTGTCCGGGTGTTACCCCGGCCCGCTGCAACTGATCGGCAATCATTCGATCTGCAGCAGCTTCGGACCCCGTCTGCCGCGGGCTCGAGGCGGACGCCTTGAGTGCGAACCTGTCGCGCAGATTTTCGAGCCCCTGCCCGGCCTTGGCGATGGTCGGCCCCAGTAGATCCGCCCCCTTGCCCACAACGGCGGCTGCGCCTTCCACCAGCGGCGTCGCGACCCCGCCAACGGCACCACCGATGGCCGATTCCTTCAGCGCGTTTTGCAATCTCTGATCGAGGTCGCCCTCTGCCGATCCGGCGCCATGGGCTGCCCCGTAAGTGGCGCCTGCTGCGACACCCTGCGCCATACGCCCCGGCAACGTCGCAGCCGGCGCCATCTTCGCCAGAGGGCCTCCCACGGCCACGCCGAGCAGCCGATCGAGTGCACTCCCGCCGGCCTTCATGGCGGCACCGCCGCCTGCGAGCGCTCCAGCCACCTGGCCCGCTGTGCTCAACACCGGGCTTGACGCATCCAGCGCCTTATCCTTCGCACGCTGGTAGGCCAGCGTCTCGTCGTAGGGCGCCCCCACCCGGCCGCCGGTGACGGCATTCAGCGCTGCGTTCGTTGCCGCATTGGCCTCGTCGGCGAAGCTCCCGAGGAATGTCCCGCGCGCGATCGTGCGAACCGTATCGTCGACACCCTTTGCCACGCCGCCCGCCGCAGCCTCGCGCTCGACAGTCGTGTCTGCCCATTTGGCCAGAGCGGCTTTCCGGAACTTTGCATCGAGCTTGGCGATGTCGGCGCGCACGTCTGGCTGAGGGCGTCCATAGTCCAGATACTGCACCGCCATCGCGCCGGCAATCTCATTACGCGCCGTGCCATCGGGGAACGTGATCACGGCTCCGTCCGGGCCTTCGACCTCGATCGGCATCACTCCACCCGTCCCGTCTGCGGGTTGTAGCGCAGGCGTTTGGTCTGCTGCGGCGCAGCCGTAGCCGCCCCGCCACCACCCAGCATCCCAGCTTTCTTGCGCACCACCGCAGCGAGTTCCTCAACCTCCTTCTCGAGGTCGTTGATGGCCTGCTTATAGGCGGGCGTGCCGACCTTCTGTTCGGCAAGGCGGCTCATCGCCTGCGTTGCCCCGCGACCTTCCTGTTCCGTGATAGCGCCCGCACCCTTCATGCCCTGGAATGCCTGCACAAAGGCCTTGCCCGAGAGCTGATCGATCTTGGCCTGCAGTTCTCGCGCCGACGTCGTGACGTTCGGCGTCCAAGCGCCAATCCCGGTCATATTCGGAAGGTACGGATCGTCGCGAACATCGCTCATGTACCTTTTCATGAGCGCCAGATTGGACTCGACGGACGGCAGGCTGACCTGCGCCTCACCGACCGCCTTACCGACTTCCGCTTGCTGAGCCTTCTCTGCAACGTTTTTCGGAACACTGCCGATCATCTGCCGCGTGATCGGATCAAGTAGGACCGTCTGCGTGCCCGCGTCGATCTCGATCGGCTTCTGTGCATTGACTGTGACGCCCTCGGGCAGCTTGGTGGCAACCGCATCGCCTCGTGACCCGGGCTGCAGCATGACCGCTTCCGGCTTTCCGTCTGCCCCCGTGCGCGTGCCGAAGATCGGCGTCTTGTTGTACTCACCAGCCTGCTTCGTGCTGGTCGCAATCCAATCTGCGAGCGAGCCCTTGAAGCCCTCGGCTTTGGCCCTCTCATATTCTTTGATGTGCGTCGTCTGATCGGCCGTCGCCCGCTTCGTCAGATACGTTCCGATGACGCTCGGGTCTCCCGTGGCTTGCGTCAACGTCACGAGATCTTTCGGCACATCCGCTGAGAACGCATCCGGCCTTCCGAGAAGATCGTTCGTGCGGGCCTCTTTTTCCTGCGCCCGGCGAAGTGCGTCCTGCTGAGCCTGTGTCTGCGTTTCCAGAAGTTTCAGGCGCTGTCTCTCGAGATCATGGCCTGGTGTATCGCTGAGGAATTTCGCAATCGGGCTGACATCCCCCGTCGCGCTGACGAGACTGAGCAGGCCCTGCGGCGCGGTGCCCGCCAGGGCGCCACTGGACAGGAGCGCGCTCACCGCCGCCTTCCTCCGCTGCTGCTCCTGCGTCGCCTGCATCTTGGCCCCGGCTTCGAGGCCTGCGGAGATCCCAGGCGTTGCATCCTTTCCGGACGCCGCCGACATGAACCCCATCAGGCCCGCCATCACCAGCGGGTTGTTGAGCGCATCCATGATGCCGCCGCTCTGCTGACGATCGCCACCTGCTGTTGCCATCTGTGTTCCTCCTGCAGCCGGCGCCGATGGAGCTGCTGAGCGCGTCGGCGCGGCCGACGTCGCGATCTGTGTCACGCCGGGCTGCGCCGGAGGCGCCCCACGCGGTGTCTTCCCCGTCTCAAGATCGAGAAGTGACAGCTTGGGCAGATTTTCGGGCGACACACCCAGCAACTGCGCCCGCCATGACGCCTCGACAAGGTCGCGACCATCTCGGCTTGCACGCGGCAGCTCACCACGCCGCGCGAACGCCTCGCCATGCCCGAGCACGTTCGCGTCCTGAATGCTCGGGTACGCCGCCCGGATCAGCTCGTATTCGCGCCTCAGGGCCTCCATCGCGGCCGGCGTCGGCGTCGACCCCACCTCGCCGCCGTAGGACAACCCCATCGAGCGAGGGTTCATATGGAAGGCATGCGGGGCCTTTTGCCCCCAATCCCTTCGGACGACCTCGCCGCTCGGCAGCACCAGAGAATGATAGGGGTTGAAAGGATTGCTGCCCTTCGGCGTGCCCCCGTAATCATGGAGGATCAGGTGATCCGGCGCGAACCCCGGATTGCGCACGAACTCCGGCATTCCTGCAGGCGGCCTGGAGACGGACACCGGCGGTGGTGATGGTGATGGTGATGGTGATGGTGATGGCTCATCCCGCGGCACGCCCTGGCGCACCATTTGCGGCGGCTCGACCAGCATCGCGCCGAGCGCATTCGGGTGCCCGTCCGTGAATGGCTTCAGACGTCGCAAAAGCCCGATGTCGTCGGTGTCGAGCTCGCCTGCCCAGGCCATCGCCTAGAAGTATCCGTTCATCGAGCGCATCTGCGGTGCGGCGAACATGCTGCCGCCGCCGAACAGGC
>CAZZBK010000122.1:8844-14151 GCA_964652155.1 uncultured Planctomycetaceae bacterium
CCGTTCATCGAGCGCATCTGCGGTGCGGCGAACATGCTGCCGCCGCCGAACAGGCCGCCCATGTTGGAGCCGATATTTCCAAGAGCCATCGGGTTGCCGGCCATCAGGCCAAGACCGCCCATGATCCCCGAGCCGATCATGCCGGCGACGTTCGGGGCCGTTTTCGTGGTCGACGTCGTCGACGACTGACCACCAAGGCCTGCGATCGGGATGCCGAGACTGGCTTGCCATTGCGTCGCATTGAGAGGGGCCGTCTGAATAGCCGTGTCTCGCGCATCCTGCAGCTGCCCGGCCTGCATCAGCTGGGCAACCTTCGCCGCCTCCGCCCCTTCGGCGCTCGTCGCGAGCCCGCCGGCATTCATGCCCTGCTGTGTCAGAAGGTGAGATGCATTGAGCTGGTTCTGTCGCTCGGTGCTGTAATCTTGCATCCGCCCCTGTGTCTCGATCGCGCCCAGGCGATCAGCCAGAATGCCGGCATGCGCGTCACTACCGTAGCGCCCCTTGCCCGCAACCGCCGAGTTGACCTTGTCGGCCGCCCGATCCGTCGCCGTTCGCAGGACGCTATCGAGATAGGGGTTGCCGCCGGCCTTCAGCATGTCTCCGCGGGCCGTCGCCATCAGCGCTTCGTTGCCGGCGCCGTAGCCCTTCTCTGCTCCACCCGCGAGGTTCCGAAACACGCCCGCCGATTCGCTCGGCCGCATCGCGTCGGTACGTGCCGCCGCGATGGCTTGCTGCGTCGTGTCCGAGATCACCGGCTTGAAAATGTCGGTGTTGGAGCCAAGCGTTTCGACGTTGCCAAGAACGCTTTTCAGAAGCGGCTGAGCCGGGGCCCACGGGTCCGATTTGGTTTCCGACTGCGTCGTTTGTTTGCTGCCGCCCATCAGAGCACCTTTTCCAGCACGATATGCGTCATTCGATAGTCGGGCAGATGCCGGGCCCAACCCTTCCGCGCGATGATGTCGAACTTTTTCGCACCTTCCTGGCGCGCCCAGTCCTCGATGCCGGCGAACAAATGCACCCACCGCTTGGCGTCATCACCCGTCGCAAAAATAACCCGGCCACGCTTCATGCCGCCGGGGTCGATGTAGGCTTCCGAGGCCGCGATGGCGAGCACATGCGAGCCGTTCTCAACCGCAGCCCACAGCACCCAGCGCTTGTGCACCACCTGCTCGATGATCGCCCTGAGCGTGATTTCTCCGCCGTGCCGCCGCTCGATCTCGTCGATCAGCCCGGCCACGCGCGGCACGCGACAGAATTGCCCGATATAGGCGGGATCGACGGCCATCAGCCGGACATCAGCCGGCGCCGAAGATGCCTGCGGCGAAAGTTCGGTCTGTGCTGGCTGCATTGGCGTGTGTCACCCTGATGCGAAGGACTCCGGATACCCGCTCGACAACTGCAAACGTCGTCGCGAGTGCGGCTGCTGCGTTGGCTGTCACGGGCGCCAGAAAAACGTAGGCGCCCTCCGCGATGTTGGGCGCCGTCGCGGCAGTCACGATCGTCTCTGTCGCTCCTGGCGCAAGCGTGATCGGCACCACGGCGCGGCTGCGTCCGCGGATCAGACCATTGACGGCGTCTGCGATCTGTCGCGGCGTGCCGCCGGCTGGAGAGAGATCTCTCATCGGGCGCCGATCGGTCCCTCGACCGCATCGAGGCCGGTGAGCTTGGTCCACGTCGTTCCCGCGGGGATTCTCAGCCGCACGCGCGCCAGCCATCCCGAGGCCCACGTCGAGATGATGCCGGTGTCCTCCATCACCTCGACCGGCCCCCAGCCCACCGCATCGCCCTCGGCTTCGCGCGCCGCAACCTCGGCCGTGATCGCCCGCGTATCGACGTGCGGCCGGGCCCCCTTGATCAGGCGCCGACGGCCATCCTCGCCGTCGTTGGTGACCCAGCGGGCCTCGAGCGGGGGCCCTGACAGCACCTGCATTGCCCGGCTCCCGTTCGGCCCGAAGATGCCGAGCAGAGAGGCACCGCCCGCCCAAAACGGGCTGTCGAGCGAGAACGGCAGCGTCTCCATCGTGCCGAAGGCGTCCATGGTGTCGATCGTCGTCCCGAGCGTCAGCACCTGCGCCAAAGCCTCCACATCGAACGCATCGCAGGGCACGGCTTCCTCGAGCGTCCAATCGTAGAACAGCGTCCGGTTGCGGGTGTTGTAGTTGCTGTCTGTCGCGGCGTAGGACCAGGCAACCAAGTGACGTACCGGGTCTGCGCCACCGATCGTCAGGTTTTCCAGGCCACCCTTGATGTCGCCCACGAAGAACTGCGCCCATTTGCCGACGCCGATGGGCCTGGACACACCGGCGTTGAGATCGAGCTCATAGGGCCCATCCGCCGAGAGGTAGTAGGCCTTGCTGCCGACGCGCACGAGGCTGTACGGCGACGCCAAGCCACGTCCACCCTCCACCTCGTCGAACCGAAACACGTTGTCAGAGCCCGGCTCGAACACGCCCCGCGTCAACTTGTTGGCCTGGAAGATGTAGACCACCTCGCCACCGATCAGGCCGCGCACGGGACCGCCGTCTTGGAACGTCTGATAACCTGAATTCTGCGTCCCTGCTGTCCAGTGCTCGGGGTTTGCAAGCCCAGACCACTTGACCGTCAGCTCATCCTCAAAAATCCCGCCCGCGAACACGAAATCGCGCACCGTCGCGACATAGCGGGCCCGCGGCGGGGTGCCACCAAGAGGCTCGAAATTTGTTGAACTCGTAACGTTGAACTTCTGCATTTCGTCGATCTGGTTCGTCGCGATGATCAGCTGGCCCGTCGCCGCGAACTGCCACCGCTCGCTCCCGCCAGCCGAATACGGTGTGCCCGAGACGCGACTGACGTTGTCCCAGCCTGCATCATTCCCGAGCTTGTAGAGCTTCGTCGCGTCGCCCGCGAACGTGTGCGCCATGCCCTCGTTGTCGATGATGACGGCAGCGCCGAGACACGCCCCCGTCAACTCGTCCGTTGCTGGTGCCGGAGACGCCAACGGCCGATAGCCGTTAACGGCCGGCAGGCAATTCCAGGCCTCGCGAACCGCCTCGACATTTATGCCCGAGCGATCGGGATGCCACGGACCAAAGGGGATCACGGGATTGCCCTCCGCGGCACCACACGCTTAGGGCCGGAATATCTCAGCGCCGAGGCACCACGGTTGGCGCCCCGCACCAGCCCCCGCAGCTTGCTCGCATGCCCTGTCGCCAAGTCGCCCGCCTGAAGAAACGAAAACGCCTCGATCAAGCACGCCTCGAGGTAGATGTAGCCGTGCACTTCGAGCAGCTCATTCGTGGGGGCATCCGGCGACAGATCCGAGAACCGCTTGTAATAGTGCGCCGACAGCGTGCCCGACCACGCAGGGACCAGCCTCAGCTGGTTTGCAGTAATGGTGTAGTAGAGCGGCCAGCCCGCCGGGGTAAGCGCCCCCGTCACCTCTGCCCGCTCCGGCGGCAGATAGGTGATGCCGGCCGTGTCGCCAGCCCGATAGAGCGCCCGCATCGACAGATAGTTACTCGGCAGCGTCGCCACGCCGGCCGTTGCCGTCAGCGTGCCCGAGGCCTCCATGGATTTTGTGCGCAGCGGCGGCGACTGCAGCGGGTCTCCGAGCTCGTCCGGATTATAGCCGTCATAAATGCGCGCTTCGGCAAGGCCGACGAAGTTCGGGATCTGCGCCGAGAACGTCGAGTCAGACCGCGCGCAGTAAGATTTTATGGCCGCCGACAGTGTCGTGTAATCGGTGATCGCCATGGCCTAGTCGCGCCTCATGTCAGATGCGGACATCGGCCGTCTTGAAGCGCCTGAATTCGCTGCTGTTGAGCCGTCTGTTGACCCGCTCTGCATACTCGTCGCTGAACACCATGTCGGGCGGCACCCCATCCTGCCGCGCCCAATCGAGCAGCACGATCGCCGGTATCCGGGCCTCAAGCCGCATGTCCCCGCGCCAGATCGACCGATCCGCCGATAGCTCGTGATTGGCATCGAGCAGCGGCTCCGCGTCGATAACAGTTTTCAGCGTGAATCCGTCGTTGGCGGGATCGTCGATGTAGTAGGTGGTCGCTCCCGTGTCAGGGTTGAAGTCGAAGATCTCGCCGCTCATGGAATCGTCCTCCGCCCGCGCGGGAGAGCCGCGCGCGTCATTCCGATCTGCTCTGGAAAGCTTTCCGGCCAGGTCAGGCCGCGTCGTACCGTCTTGGCCGCTTCCGGCCCGGCTCGGCGCGTGCCGCACGCTTGGCGCCCGCTGGAGCCGGAACAGGCAACGGTGTGCCAGGTGGGGTGCCGGCGATAAAGCGCTCGATGTCGGCCTTCAGCTGGTCGGCCGTGTAAAGCCCGCTGACGTAGGCATGGCGCATGACGGCGCCGGTGTGCGTGAGCGTCAGATCCTCACGCTCTGCCGCCGCGATACGCTCTGTCTCCCGGTGACTGTCGTGGACCGCCATCCGCGCTCGCGCGTGCTTGGCGGCAGCCTCTGCATCTCTGAGACGCGTCTGCCAATCCAGCTCGCGTCTCTGCTCGGCCGTGGTCTCGGCATCCGCCCCGAATGGCACGGCCAACCCGCGCTCGATGAACAGGGCCGCCACATCCACCGGAAGAACCGGGGTATCTCCCGGCATGTGCGTACCACCAAAGCCGTCGAACACCCCCCGATGACCATCTGGGGTAACCATTCGAACGCGCCTGACGGCATCGCTCACGCCGGGATCTCCTGCTGTGATTAGGCGACCTTCACGTCTGCGACAATACCATTGGCGCGCTCCTCCGAGCACTCCAACGTCACCTCACAGTAAAGCATCCGACGATCGCTATGGCCGAGCTTGGCGATCTCCACCTGCTGAATCGGCTGCAGGAACCGCTTCGCCCACGTGCGCGGCGTGAGCACGAGAATGCTCCTGTTCGCCGTGTCATACTCGGCCACAGTGCTCGGCCGATAGGGACGCGTGCGGCCCGTGCCATAGCTGCCGAGGCGCGTCGGCACGATCTTGTGTTGGCCGAAATCCGAGCGATAGAAGTCGACCGCGCCAACCGAGACGACGCGACCGGGATTACCGACCTCGTTCTGCAGCGCCGCCACGCCGGTGAACGTGCTCGAGATCTTCTGCTTCATCTTTGGACCGCACAACACCACAGTCGGCTCGCCGCCGTTGGTCCAGGCATCCGCGATGACGTCCTTGAACATGGTCTCGGTCACCACGCGCAGAGTGCCGTCCGTCGCCGCATCGATGATGCCAGTGCCGGTGTTGTAGCCGCCGTTGGCGCCGGTAGCGCCGCGCGAGACGTTGGAGGCAATGAACGCCTCAGCACCGCCGCACTGGCCTGCCGTCGACG
>CAZZBK010000122.1:14251-18243 GCA_964652155.1 uncultured Planctomycetaceae bacterium
CGCATCCATTCCGGAGTGCGATTGGTCGCGCCGGTGCTGCGGCACATGCTGTAGAGAGGCGTCTCCTCGGGCATGATGTTGTTGATGACGTTGGCGAGCTGCTCGCGAACGCCGACCTGCGAAAACGTCACTGTCGTTGAAGCCGGTACGGCCATTTGGATATCCCTGCGATGTCTCTAGAAGCCAAGGGCCCCGAGCGCTGCCTCCGCATCCTCCATGCTGCCCGTCTTCGACAGCTTGGTTGCGGCGACAGAAAACTGCTGGGCCTGGCGGGTTTGAGCGCCTCGGGCTTCCTGGCGGACCAGCTTTGGCGTCTTGCGCACGACCTTGACGGCCGCCTGCCTCTGAGCCATCACCTTTCGGTATGCCATAGCGTCCCGCAGCACGAGCAGCTGACGATGGTCTGTCAGATCTGCAATTTCCTGCGCGCTGAACCCGTACCTCTGAGCTTCGTCGAAGACGGCCTGTTGAACGGCTTTGTCTTTGACCTCCGGCCATGCACGAGTGAGCTTGTCTGTTTCGCGATCGACGCGCGACTTCTTGAGCGTCTTGTCGACGTCGGCCTGCTGCGCCTGCTGCGCTTGCTGAATTGCCTTCACCTGGCGCAGCCGCTCTTGGGCCTGCGCATAGGCTTGCTGCTGCGCAAAATAAGCGGCAGTGTCCTGCATCGGGTTATTCGGGTCGAGCAGCCTGGTATCCGGCGGCGGCGGCAGGATCATCTGCTCGAGCGTCTCGATGGTCTGCAGCAGCTGGTGGCGCACGCGCGCCGTCTCGTTGATCTGCCGGTCCCACTCGTCCGGCGGGATGCTGTCCCGGCGCTGCTGATCCAGCTGCCGCTTCAGCTGCACAATCTCGTTGCGCCAGCCGCCGATAGTCGACAACGGAATGCGCTCGGGCTCGCCGCCCTCGTCCGCCGCTTCGAACTCGAGGAAATCGTCACGGCCGGCGGGCTCTGCCTCGGTCTCGACCGCCGTGTCAGCCTCGATCGTCTCCTCACTCGGCGCCTCGTTCGGCCCCTTGGCTGGCACCTGCTGCGGCTGCCGGCCCTCGGCATATTGCCCCGTTCCCGGATCGCGGTTTTGCTGGCCACGCTGCGGCTCCGGACGCAACTGGCGGACGTTGTCCGACTGCCGCGTCGCGAGATCCCGCGCCGACATCAGCGATTCCCGCACCTCGGTTGGGCTCGGGTCGGGAATGCCGAAATCGATATCGGCCATTGCGTCAACGGCTTCAGCCTCGCTCAATCCACGCCCGGTCTCATCAGCCATTGGCCGCAGTCCTCTCGGTCATCTTGTCCAGTCTCTGCAGATTGCGATCATGCCCGGCCACGATGGCCTCCAGCATCGCGCGCAACCCCCTCAACGCCTGTACGCCGGCAATCGCCATGTCCCGGTCCGCCACTGGTGCCGTCAGCAGCCGCTCGATGCGGGCCTGCTCCTCCGCCTGGAACCACTCCTGCACGGCCGGATGGCGCACCAGCGGTTGCAGTTCTTCGGCCGCCCTGATGCGCGCCTGAATGCGCTCCTGCGCATCGACCCCGTGCGCGCGAACGACTGGCTTCATCCGACCTGCCCCCCGAACCGCACATCGTCGCTGACGTCGTCCTCAACGCCAGAGCTGAGCGACGTGCCCCGCACCGCGCCCTGCTCGCGCCTGAGCTTCAGCTCCTGCGCCGTCTTCCACTCCGCAAGCGCCATCTCGTTCGCCATCCGCTGACGGGCAAGCATGGTCTCCGTCTGCAACTTGGCCGTCGCAATCGCTGTCTCGGCCTCGAGCTTCTGCGCCTGCATCGCCGTCGCGTTCTGCTGATCCAGCATCGCCACCTGCCGCCGGTGCTCGAGCTCTGCCGCGTTCTTCTCGCGTTCGGCACCGAGACGCGCCGCCTGCAGCTGCACGTCGCGCTGAAACTCGGCCTCTTTCATTTGAGCCTGATGCGCCAGCTTCGCCTTTTCCAGCTCGGCCGCATGCGAGGCCTTGGCCTGATCGAGCTGCAGCTTGCCTTGCGCCTCCATCACCTTGGCGTCGGGGCCGGGCGGCGGCGGCTGCCAATCCTCGGGGATCTCGGCCACAAACGCGCTCGCGTCCTTTTCGCCCATGGCCGTCATGATCTTTGCGAGCGTGTTGCGGTAGTGACGGAGCGTCACCAGGGGATTGTTTGGTCCCAGCTGCAGCAGGATCTGCTCCTGCTTGCTTGCAATCACTGCGAGATGCTGCAGCCGCTGCTGCCGGCTCTCGACGCCACCCACATGCACCGTCGCCGTCATCTCGTCAGACCAGCGCCGCGGGTCGATCCTGAGCTTGCGCCCGCGGACCTTGATCTGGCGCTCTTGGTCTTGATATTCGGCCGTCAGCCGGAGCGCCCTGTTGAGCGCATCCTGGATGCCCTCGGCGGCCCACCGGGCATATTGCTCGACCCGGCTGTTGGCCGCCGCCTGCAAGCTCTCGATGCCCTGTGCGGTGTCCGTGATTGCCTTCGGCTGCACACCCATGTTGTGGCGCGTCCAGCCCGAGGCTTCTTCGCCGCGCTGCTGCCAGTATTCCGACCACTGCAGCGCAGGCGCCGACAGGTCCGGCGTCACCAGCGGCATCGCGACATCTCGCGGGTTGCCGGCAACGGGGATGACGTCGCCGACATCATGATCGAGCAGCTGATCAATGAGCGTCTCGTCATTCGCAATCGCCATGCTGTTAACCAGCATGCGAGGCGCCAGAGACTGCGAGAGGCCGTCCATCGCGCTTCTTGTTAGCACCGTTCTGATGCGCTGGATGTCGAGCAGCGTGTCTGCGATCGACATGCCAATGGCGCGGTGAGCCACGCGGATCGGAGACCACAGCGAAAACTCGCTGTCCCGCACGATCTCTTGCTCGAGGATCACGTCGCCAACCCGCTTGACGCAGCGCAGCTCGGCGGTGCCGTCGCGGTCGAAATCGCCGCGGATGTACTCGACCATGACGACGACCCGGCGACGCTCGTCGATCTGATCGAGCCCCGCCCGCATCGACGTGTCGGCTTCCTCGCCGAACCGTGCGAACAACCGAGGGTCAGACCACGTGTTACTCATCTCCAGGCGCGCGCTTGCGCCAAGTGTATTGGGATCGAGCTCGGCGGCCCTGTCCGGGTAGTCACGGATCACATCGACCAGATATTGCTCGAATACTCCCGCATGATAGGGTGCGGTAGAAATCGATTTGGCTCGCCGAGAGATGCGAAAGTTTTCCGGGGCAACGGCCTCGATCAAAACCTTTCCGGAGCGACGGCGCCGCACCTCGATCGTGATGCTGGGCTCCGCGGTCGGCTGCATGCTCTGCGGCTGCAGCATCGCAGGGACAGGCGCCGGCAGCATGCCCCCACCGGCTGGCGGCCCGACTTGAGACATCAGCCCGCCGCCCGCAGGGATCTCCTGCGGCACCGGCTCGGAGCCGACGTCCATTGGCTCGCCGGCAGCCCCCCAGTCGACCTCTTGGGACAGGATCTCGTAGCGCGGGTCCGTTGCGTACCGCAGATACTGCTCGCTATCGAGCCCCTCGATCACGCGTGGCGGCTCGTCCTCCGGCTGCTCCCAGGCCGTGCGCAGCACGCCGGCTCGCGTGACCAGGCCATCCCAGAGATAATCGTGCAGGATCTGCTCGCCGGGGTTGTCGTTGAACAGCACGTAGCGCAGCCAGCTCGCCGCATCCGTCAGCACCTGGTCGCCGTCGTCGAGCGCCTCGTCATCGACTGAGATCAACTCCTCAGACGACACGAGATGACGCAGGATGTGCGGGATGATCCAGTTGATGGCGTCCTGCACGTCGCGCGTCACGATCGTCGAGCGATTGGGCACCTCACTGCCGTCGCGGTAGGGCCTGGCGAAGTAGCGGTCGATCGCATCCGCCTGCGCAGCGGCCAACTCGCTGTCGAAGTAGGTGGCGGCGTCGGTCTCTTCCTGCTGCAGGGCGCGCAGCAGCACCGCCTCGTCGACCTCAGCCGGCTTGCGACGGGGCACGCTCAT
>CAZZBK010000123.1:0-2677 GCA_964652155.1 uncultured Planctomycetaceae bacterium
TCGACCTGACGATTTACAACGGCGAGGTGGTCGATGAAATGCCCGTCGACATCGATAAGAATCCTCCGACTCAGTTCGTCGGCATTCCGCAAATGACCGAACTGCCCGATAATGTCATGGCGGATCAAGGGGCAATCACCATTCCCAACACGGGCTATTTTGGCGTTTCATACTTGACGGTGAACACGCCCTATGTGGGTTATCCCAACGGCATGACATACTCGAATGTCACCGTGGGCGGGAACGGCCCGCCGCCCTATAGCAGATATATGTTGTTCGCCAGTCGTGAGCGGGGCATTGGTCCACAGGCCGTGCTCAATTCGCGCTTCGATAGCATCTATGGCGGAGTGCCGACGGCGAACAACGATCTGCGAGCCAATCTATGGGCGTCGGTCAGCACGTCACCGCTCGATGTCAGTCAACTCGAACCGTTCCTGCAGGCGTTCTCGAGTCCCGATACCACGGCGATGAGTATGATGCCGGGCAACTCGTTCCCGAACGGCTGGTATCCGAACAATCTCACGACGGCTCCGTTCGATCAGTGTTTCCGGCAGAACATGCATCATTCGTTCGGTTATGTCAACTCAACCTATGGTCCGCCGATCTCGGCCGCGAACTTGCTGGAGTTCAGGGATTGCCCTCCGCATATTTCGATTCAATACCTGGGGGCTCCGACTTATAGCGATACTAATACCGGCGGACCTCCACGGACAGTTCCCAAGCCCTTCCCGTGGCTCACGTGGAATAACCGACCGTTTGCCAATGCAATGGAGTTGCTCATCGTTCCGGCGAGCAGTCCCAGTCGCTTTACGGCGGAATTCACTTTGCCTCTCACGGGTAGTAACCAACCACCGTACCCAACCAGTCCAGTTCCAGCACAAACTTACCGTTTGAGTGATCCGTATGCCGACCTATATCCGCCGCATGTGGGATTTGAACCGCTTCAGGTCCCCCACACGCCCCCCATGTATTTAGGTGTCATGGATCCTACTGGGTTCTCCGCAACCAATGCGCTGCATTATCAGCCGTTTGGACACCTGCTCAACTTCTTTCATTCTTCCTCGCCGGATAATACAAATGCTTTTGTCTCGGCTTTGAGCGGTGGCAGCCTGAGCAGCAGCCAGATGACTGCCCCGTCGAGCGGCAACTACTATCGACTACTTGAGTATGTTCATGTCCCGTCGCGGTTCTCGGGCACCGAGGATCTGATCTCATGGTGGTGCCACAACGGCTCACCCCCTGTTCCACAAAATCCTTTCAATGCTGTCACTCCGAATCAATCAATCGACGCACCGCTGTCGGTGTTTCGACCGCCGTTCAATCGCGTGTCGCGCTACCGCGAGCCGGGTAAAATCAACATCAACACCTTCGTGGGCAGCAGCGCTGAGGACTGGGGCGGCGTCACCAACTACATGAAAGGCTATGGCAAATCGTGGTCTCAGTATCTCGGGGCGCGAACCGCGGGGCCATTTTCATCCGCCTCAACCAGTGGCTTGAGCAATAGTCTTTTGTTCAATCCACAGTATCCCGCGTATCGTCATAACCCGTTCCGCTCGTTCTCGTCGCCGCTCAACGTGGCCGACCCTGTATCGCGGGTCTTGCCCCGCATGACGGCACCGAATACTCAGCCGATGCAATATGTCGACGCCTCGCTGTTGCGCACCCTTGAATGGACACAAGGTATTACGGCCGTCGGCATCGCTCCGCCCAGGCGCGTTCCGTTGTTTGAAGTGAATGACACCTACACGGGAGAAGGCGGATTGGCCGGTTCGATGAGCCAAAATAACTTCGAGTTCCAAAACGCGAATCGGAGCCCGTATTTCCGATATCAGCCGCTGATTAAGACCGGCAACACCTTCACGACCCGCTCGAACGTGTACGCCGTGTGGATTACCTCGGGCTACTTCGAGGTCGAGCCGATCCAGACGACGGATCCGAATCAGCGGAACTATCGCGACAAGAAGGTGGCCCCCTATAGCAATCCCGACGGCTTCCGCCTGGTGCGCGAATTGGGTCTGGAAGAAGGCACCTCGACGCGGCACCGCGCGTTCATGGTCATCGACCGTAGCTTGCCCGTCGCGTTCCAGCGCGGCGAGAACTACAACGTGGACGCGTCGCTCATCATCCAAAGTATCTCGGAATAGTCTTTCGTGGAGCCCTGGTCATGAACCCTCTACCGTATTGCACGACGCCGACTGCTCGACTTCGTTCCGCCCGCGCGGGCTTCACGCTGGTCGAAGTCATGGTCGCAACGATGATGACCTTGATCTTGATCGCCGCGGTGGCCACGTTGTTTCCGTTTTTCACCGACACGGTCTCCGACGCGCGCGCCGTCACGGCGATGCAGGACAACCTTCGGCAAATGAAGAACATGCTGCAGAACGACCTCTCGGGAGCCACCGCTTCGACCTCGCCCCCCTCGCTGCGCAGGGCAGACAACTCGGGCTATGTGGAGATCATCGAGGGACCGATCGGCCCCGTGTTCTTCCCGTTCGTCGATATCAATAACCCGGATCAGGCGAGCTTGAACTTTCCCTGGAAGATCAACGATGTGAAGGCGATCTTAAGCGGGCAGTATCCCGCGGCCGCCAATCCGGTGGCGATCGACTCGACGATCGGCGATGGGGACGACATTTTGATGTTCACCACGCATAGCGCGACGCCGTATCGCAGCATG
>CAZZBK010000123.1:2777-18084 GCA_964652155.1 uncultured Planctomycetaceae bacterium
ACGCTCAAAGAAATGAGCCGCCGCGAGAACCGCTTTGCGCATCAGCCGCTGGACTTCCCCCACGAGTCGCGCTGGCTGATGCGGACCCTCTTGCATGGCTCGGGGAATCAACAAATCGCAGGGCGGCCCGGACTGATGATGCCGACCTTGGCCGAATTTTCACAGAGCAAAGGACGTGGGGTTGGCGTCGGTGAATATTCGCCGCAACATAATGGGATAACAACTGCGAAGATCGAGCGGGACCCAGCCAAGCTTGGCCGATATGGCGATTCTCAACCGTTGAGTAATGACGGTTGGGGGCCGGCGCGCGAAGTGGTGCTCGGTACCTTTTTTGACGCGCGGGTCCCGTTCGACCCGACCTACCGCTGGGTGACACCGCATCCGACGGACCCCAGCAACAATGTCCTGGCATTCGATATGTGGAGCGCCACGCCGCTCAATTTGATGTGGAAGCCGCCGGGGAGTAACTACGCGATATCGCACGCTCCGGCGTCGATTGCCGATCCCAACCATCGTGGCACGCTGGCTGGGCAATTGCCGATCGAGTCGCTGGTCTATGTGCCGCCGCAGCACTTGCGTTCTGGTGGGTTTCGCATGGCGGTTCGCTCGGAAGACATCATGATGACGAACGTCTTGTCGTTCGATATCAAGCTCTGGGACCCCGGCGCGCCGAGCCTGATGGTGACGAGTTCTCCGCCGCAAATGCTTCAGCCCGGTGACGTCGATTACGGTCAGCGGCTGGCCGACTTCATTGTCAACGGCGGCCCCGGCGCGGTCACCATCGCCGGCTTCGGTGCCTATGTGGACATGAACTACATGTGGCAAGCCAGCATGAATAGCTCGGTCAGTCGGAACGACCCGTACGGTTTTAATCCATTGTCGCTAATGGGAGTCAACATCTCGTTGGGGAATGAACCCGATTATGAACTCGCGCTGCGAAAATACGAAACCAGCATCAAAGTTCCGGTCGGATCGTTGCCTCGTCCTCGTTTTGGCGGGCCCGGCAACGAGGCTTCGAAACTCAGCGGACTCCCGTTTGGCGTTCTGCCCCCCCAAAGCGCCACGGGCAGCAAGGGGCATCACTTGGCCTGCATTTATGACAGTTGGACCAATTACTACGAGCGGGACGGCATCGACCAAAATGGCGACGGAGTTCCCGACTCGCTGTTTAATGGGATCGACGATTTTTCGATGCAGGCCGATGGCAGCCCCGGCGCTTCGCCTGTCGGCGGCATCGACGATCCCTCGGAGGTCGAGACCGTTCCCCCGTACAACGCGCCGCTGCGTGGCATTCAGATCAAAATTCGCGTTTACGAGCCCGACAGCCGGCAGATTCGTGAAGTGACCGTCACGCACGACTTCTTGCAGGAATAAGCCGTCGAGGCCGGCCCGATCGTGTCGCGCAAACCTCGCGCATGACGCGGGCCAGATGGGTTAGCGAGGCGGGTGTCGTGGAGCGCCAAGAGCTTGCGCCAGCCGCTTCAGTTCCTGCTCGACCGCCTGCAGTTCGTCCGCTTGGAGCGCTCGACCGCCGAAGCGGACGCGATAGAACATCTCGACGATCCGCCGCGGCACGCCGGCGACGGCTTGCGTTTCGATGCGCTCGGCCAACTCGCCCCCGACGGCAAACGCGAACTCGCGCGGCGTTTGTCCCGCGCTGCGCAGCAGACCCTGCCGCGCTAAAAGTCGTTCGAGCGCGTCATAGAAGGGGACCCGCGTCGATCGCGGTCGGCGACTGCGTAGCCAGCGCCCCCAGCGTGCCGAGCGCAAGCGGCGGACGAGCGCTGCGCTCAGCGCCAGCGCGACGATCGCCGAACTGGCCAGGAACACCACGCTCCGCCAGATCGAAAGCTGGGGGTTGGTCACTTCCTCGATGGCGCTGCGCAAGCTGGTCCAAATCCGCTCCCCCAGGTTCTGCCAGGTCTCGCGTTGGGTGAGTGCCTCCCAGGCGTTCTTCACCGGCTGAAAAAACATTTCTCGCTGACGTTCGGCGTCGAGTCCAATTACGTAATTGCTCCAGATGGCCCGCGTGTAGTCGATCACCTGGCGATAGGTGAGCACGAACCAACTGACGCCCGATTGCCCCTCTAAATTGCTCGCCGGGGTCGGATCCAAGCGGAGCCAGCCACCTTGGCTGGTCGGCGCGAGGGTCCACAGGTCGCTGGTTTTGATTTCGATCGGCACGTCGGCCTCGTCCAGGTAGGCCTCGACCCAACTGTGGGCGTGCAGTTGTTGCACCTGATAGGCCTGGCTGATGGGATCGAGATTGCCCCCCTTGAAGCCAACCACCACCCGCGACGGGATACCCACGCTGCGCAGCATCAGCGCCAAGGCGCTGGCAAAATACTCGCAGTGCCCCACCGGGTTGGCCGAGACAAAATCTTCGATCGGGTCGACATTCGCGCCGCGCGACGGTGCCGTCAACGAGTAGCTAAATCGCCCGGAGTCGCCGAGCAGCGACTCCAGCGTCCGCGCCATGCGAATCCGCTCGTCGGTCGCAATGCCGGCCACGGTCTGCTGCGCGAGCGTTTTGAGTTGCGCCAGCGGATCGAGACCGTCGACCGCCTCCGGTAATTGCAGCATCTCCGCGCGTTCGTTGGCGGACAACAATCCCGTGTAGGGCACGATCGACTGCTGCACGCGATTACGCACCACGGCGGTGTACAACTCGTACGTGATCGAGTCGTTGGGCGAGCCCATCCGCTCGATGTGATCGGTGTCGGGCCGATAGACCACGTTCTCTTTGTCGCGATAGATGGCGCTGGGTGCCAAGCTGAACAGCACTTTCGAGTCGAGCGGGCCAATCTCAACGCTCTCCCGCACATGGGCCGCGCGCAGCGTGTTGGTTGTGACGAAGCGGGGCCGCCGGGACGAAGCCACGCGCGTTCGAGACCATTGACCGTCTTGGTAACGGACCAGCGTCGTGCCATGCCAAAGCGGCGCATCGACGAGCGTGATGGGTGTGTTGGTCCGAATGTCGGTCAACTTGACGGACATGACGTACTCGCTGTCTTCGCTGATTTTGCCCAACTCGCCGAGCGTGACTTGTTCGGTGAAGCCCACCAGATGCCCGGCGGTCATCAGTCGCGATTTCAGCGTGGCGTCGCTGATGCGAGGCAGGGCGAGAAAGACGAGCGCGGTGAGGCAGAGCGTTTTCACGGTGGCTCCGCCGAGCAACCACCACAGTTCGCGCTCGATGCGCTGCTGGCTTTCTTGGAGCGGCGTGGCGGCGAGGTAGGATTGGGTTTGGGCCATCGGCCAGACGCGTGGACCGCCCGGGGCACCGCGCGGCGCGAACGAGACCCGCGTGCCGATCGTTCGTGCTTCGCGCAAACGCATGAACAAGCACAGGGCCAAAACGACCAAGGCCATGTGGGCCAACAGCAAGAACGCGAAGGATACGAAAAGATTCAAAGCCGCCGCGACCGACACTTGCAGCAGGTTGGCGACCAAGATCAGACCATAGTCGCGCAGTTGCTTGCGTTTGAAGAGGAGGATGATTTGCAAATAGACGAGCAGATCCGACATGGCGATCAACACTTCGTCACCGGCCATGGACTGCATTTGCGAGATGGCGAAGGCCAGCGCGAGCATGGCCAGGATATTGGCGTAGAAATTACTCACCGTGATTTGGCCGCGCAGGTCGTTCCCGATCACCGACGCCAACACCAGCAGCGTACACACGCAACTCTGGCCCCAGGCGCGTTCGCTGACCCCCATCATCATGCCGCCGAGCGCGACCATCGTCGCCAGGGCGACTTGCAAGGTTCGTTCGAGATTCATGCGGGCTCCGCCGTGGGGGGCGCGAAGAGGTTGGCCAGTTCATCGCTGCTCGTATCGATCCACAGGATGTTCAGCGAGTCCAGGTTGGTGAGCGGGACGGCTCGCGGCGAAACCAACACGCGCCGACCGCGCACCGAGTCGGCCACGAGTTCCGCGAGTCCCTCGAGTTGGTCGTGGGGCGCGCCTTGAGCGACGGCCAGTTTTTGCAAGGCCTCGTCGCGCAACGGAGCCCTGAGCGAGCCGCTCAGCTCGGTGCGTTCGAGTCCCAGCAGCACGAGGCGAATGTGCGTCCCCTCGCGGCTGGAGAGGTCGTCGATCACCGTCGCGGCAAAACTGAGCGCCAGTTCGAGCCGGCCCCGATCTTCAACCGTCGGTTGCTCGGGGAGCCAGAGATCGACGAAAAGCGTGAGGTCGTTGCGTCGTGGCAGCTCAAGTTGCCGGACGACCAGCGACTGTCGTCGGGCGCTGGTTCGCCAATGAATAAGCCGTCGACCGTCGTCGTTTCGCCACTCGCGGAGGCCGAAAAAGTCCCCTTCCATGGCGCTGCTTGCCCGTTCGCCGTGATCGCAGGTCTCGTTCACGATGGCCAGCCGCTCGTACCAGAGCCGCGTCAGCGTGCCTCGGCGCGGAGTTACGAACAGTTCGTCGATCTTTTCCCAGGAGAAAGCCGAGCGGAGCAGGCCAAAGGGGAACCGCGTGCTCAGCATGGCCGGTCCAAGTTTGTAGTGTCCTCGTTCGGCGATCGCGCCGCGGTATTCGCGGGTGGCGGCGCGGGCCGCGCCGACGTAGCTGAACATGACGGTGGGTTTCAGTTGCAACCCTCCGCCGACGCGCTGCACGCGATCTTGTGCGACGATGGCCCAGGAGCCGCGCTTGCGTCGCCGGTTTTGCAATTCGAGCGTGACCGAGAGCAGCTCGCCGGCCTCGACCAGCCGCGGAAAACGTCGCCGCAGGTGCAGATCGCGGAGCGTCTTGCGAACCAGCGGCCAGCTGACGAGCAGCGGTCCGGAGAGCAGCCCATACATAATGACGAGCAGGTTGATTTGCCGTACCAAGGCGCTAAACAGCAGCACCATTAGCAGGCCGAGATACAGCCAACCTTCGAGCGTGATCACGACGTATAGCAAGCGTCGCATCCGGGTGGCCTTTTTCGCCCAGGGGGAGTTACTGAGGAATCGAGATCTCGTCGACGAGTCGAGCGATGATCCCTTCGACCACTTCGCGCCGCGTCGATTGGAAGTGTTGTTTGCCGATCACGCGATGCGCGAGCACCGCGACGGCGAGCCGCTTGACATCGTCGGGGACGACAAAGTCGCGCCCTTCGCACAAGGCCAACGATTGGGCGGCCCGGTACAGGCACAACGCACCGCGGGTGCTGACGCCCACGCGCAGCTCGTCGCACGCTCTCGTCGCGTCGACGATGTTCATCAAATAGTTCTGAATCGCCTCGTCGACCACAACCTGCCGGGCGGCGGCTTGCAACTCGACGATTTGCGCGCAGTCGACCACCGGCTCAAGTTGTTCGACCGGCTCCCCATGTCGATGGCTGGAGAGGACCTGCAACTCGTCTTCGCGTTGCGGGTAACCGACGCTGATCCGCAGCATAAACCGATCAAGCTGGCTCTCGGGGAGCGGGTAAGTCCCTTCGAACTCGAAGGGGTTTTGGGTGGCGATGACCATGAACGGGCGGGGCAGGGGGTGCGTGTGTCCGTCGGCCGACACCTGCGTGTCGCTCATGGCTTCGAGCAGGGCGCTTTGCGTGCGCGGGGTGGTGCGGTTGATCTCGTCGGCGAGCACCACGTTGGCAAAAATCGGTCCCTGGTTATAAACGAACTGCTGCGTCTGGTTGTTGAAAATGCTCGTCCCCACGATGTCGCTAGGGAGCAGGTCGGGAGTGAACTGGATGCGACAAAAGCGGGCGTGGATGCTGCGCGCGAGCGCCTTGCCGATCAGCGTCTTGCCCACGCCCGGTACGTCCTCGAGCAGCACGTGCTCGCCGGCCAGCAGGGCAACCACGCAGAGCCGAACGACCTCGCTCTTGCCCAGCACCACCTTGCTGATGTTCGATTCCAGTTCGCCCACCAGGGTGTACAGTTCAGGCGACATGCGACAGGGCACCTTGAAGAGACGTGGTTGGCAAACATGAAAAGTCTGCCCATGAATGAAATTTTAACCTATCGACCTGGCAGACGACAGTCAAAAGCCGTGTTAGCATACGATGAGTCCATGTTTGCGTGGGGCGTGATCGCCGCGCGCAAGACTCGTCTTCCTAGCCCGTGCAATCGCATCCATCATGGCGAGTTCGGCCGGCCCAGAGAACACAGCTGCCTCGACCGCACCGCCCGCGTCGCCGACGACGTTGGGGGATCGGATCATCGGCGTCTGGCTCGATAATGGAGTGTTGGCCTGCGGATGTCCGCAATGCCGCGCCCCCTTGGCCGTGCAACCCGAGCGTTGGATCGCCGACTGCTGGACGTGCGGCATCAGTTTGGCTCTGCCGGCTCGATTGCAAACGCAGGGTCAACGCTTGCTCTCGACCCTTGCCATTGGCGAGCCGGTGGCTACGGCGGCTCGTGGGGCCGACGTGGGGCAAGCGCCGCCACCGTTGCCGACTTGGGCGACTTTAACCAGCAGAGCCGCTCCCACGCTTGTTGCCGGCCCGCCACCGCGCGCCGACAGCGTCGCTGCCGCGAACGGTGAGTTGATGGTGCTCGAGTGCGAGGGGGCGCGTCGTTTGTTCGATCTCAAGCTCCTCGTCGCCTCGCTGGCCAGCCTGTTGCTGCACTTGATCGTGATGATTGTGCTGGGACTGTGGTTGATTCAACTCGACGAGCGGCCCGCGAACATGGTGCTCACCATGTCGGTGGCCAACGAGCACCTCGACGGCCAAGCCGGGACGCTTGAGCAACGGTCTCCCGACACGCCGTTGCAGGTCAACGAATTGATCGATCTCAAGCCGACGGCGGCCGTGGCGCAGCAGTCAGCCGAGACCGATCTGGCCCGTGCCACGCCGGTGGTCACCGCGCCGGCGCGAGAGTTACTGGAGCCCATCGCGGCAAGTGGCCCGGTGTTGCCCACGTCGCTCGGAGGGACGGGGGCGATTTACGCAGGGCGCGACCCACGGACCCGCTCGAAGGTGGCGCTCGCCGAAGGGGGGACGACCCAAACCGAGGCGGCGGTCGAGGCCGGCTTGCGTTGGCTCTCCGCTCATCAACGGGACGACGGCGGCTGGAGCCTCGAAGGCTTTTCACGCTGCGGCGATTGCAACGGCCAGTGCGATGGCGCGGGGCGCACGGTGAGCGATACCGGAGCCACGGCGCTGGCGCTGCTCCCTTTTCTGGGATCAGGACAAACGCACCATCGGGGGGACTACCCGTTGGTCGTGGCCAAGGGGCTCAAGTGGCTGATCGAACATCAAGGGATCGGCGGCGATTTGCGTGGCCGGGGCAGTGGCCGGATGTACGCGCATGGCCAGGCGGCGATTGTGCTGTGCGAGGCGTATGCCCTGTCGCAACATACGATGCTTAAAGAGCCGGCGCAACGCGCGATCGACTTTATTGTCCAGGCGCAGCACCCCAGAGGCGGCTGGCGCTATGCACCCGGCGAACCGGGTGACCTGAGCGTCGTGGGGTGGCAGTACATGGCGCTGCGCAGCGCGCAAATGGCGGGGCTCGACGTGCCGGGGGACGTGCTCAAGAAGGCGGGGCAGTTCCTCGACAGCGTGCAGACGGTCGACAAGAAAGCGAAAGACAAGGCCGCGCTGTTCAGCTACCTACCCGGCAACGGTCCCACGCCGACGATGACCGCCGAGGGGTTGCTTTGCCGTCAGTACAGCGGTTGGACCTACAAAGAGCCATTGCTCATCGGTGGGGCGAATTTTCTCCTGCAAAGGCATCCGCCGGGCGGACGCAGTCACGATATCTATTACATCTACTATGCAACCCAGGTGATGCATCACCTCGGCGGCGAGCCGTGGAAGCAGTGGAATCCGCTCATGCAGGCGCACTTGCTCGGCTCGCAGGAGAGCGAAGGGCACGCGACCGGGAGCTGGCCGCCGCAGGGCGGACATGACAGTCAGGGGGGACGCCTGTACACGACTTCGCTGGCCATCTGCACGCTCGAAGTTTACTATCGGCACTTGCCGCTGTATCGGGTCTCGGGAGCCCGATCGGGCATGCCCCCACTCCAGCCGCAGTGAGTCGCGATGGTTTGAGTAGGATGAGCGAACCCGAGACGCTTGCGTCCTGGGCCACGCTCGCACATCAATCGCTAATGTGTGTTCTCTAGGATGTGCCGATCGGTGTTTTTTTCACATTCGGTCGGATCATGCATCAAGCCCATTCTCCAGCCGCTCGTCAACCGGTGCCGGTCATCGCGTGTCGGTGGTTGAGCGCGGCCCTGGTTGCGCTGGCTTTTCTGGGATCATTTTTGTTGTTCCAGGTACAACCGTTGCTGGGCAAAGCCATTTTGCCCTGGTACGGTGGTGCCCCTTCGGTGTGGACAACGGCTCTGCTCGTGTTTCAGTCGTTGTTGGTGGTCGGCTATGCATCGGTCGATGCGGCGCGGCGCTGGCTGAGTCCAGCGATGCGATCGTATGTGTTTATCGCGCTGGCGGCCGCCTGTTGGGGCACGCTTGGTATCTTGCCCGGAGCCGAGTGGAAACCCCACAGCGAAGATGACCCGCTCGTGAGCGTATTGCGGCTATTGTTGGTCTGCGTGGGCGGCCCGTACTGTCTATTGTCGACCACCGGCCCATTGACGCAAGCCTGGTGGGTGCAATCGGGAATCGCCACCACGCCGTATCGGCTCTACGCCTTGTCGAATCTGGGTTCGCTGCTCGGACTGCTTACTTACCCGCTGGTGGTTGAACCACTTTGGGATTTACGGCAGCAAGCATTTGGCTGGAGCGTCGGATTCACGGTCTACGCCGGGCTATTGAGCTGGTGTGCGTGGCAGGTGCGGACCGGCCTCGACACACCGACAACTGCACGCCCGCACGCTGTGCCGCGAAAGGGGTCCGGAAATGTCAGCCGTGAACAGAATAGCCGGCGAGAGACGTTTGCCTGGCTGGGCTTATCGAGTGCGGGCTCGATTCTGTTACTGGCGACGACGAACAACCTTTGCCAGGATATGGCCTCGGCACCGCTACTGTGGATCGTACTGCTGGCCGCGTATCTGCTGTCGTTCATCATCTGCTTTGAATGGCCCAGCGCGTACCGACGCACGTGGGTGGCCGCAGTCGTTGTGCTCTCGATACCTTGGGCATGTCAGTACACGGCCAGCGTGGGTTGGATGGTCGCTGCGCACGTTGTCATGCTGCTGGCGGTGTGCCTGTTCTGTCATGGAGAGTTGGCACTGCGACGTCCCTCGGAACGGCGATTGACTTGGTATTACCTCATCGTATCGCTGGGAGGCGCGCTCGGGGGCGTGTTCGTGAGCGTGATCGCGCCGGTGCTCTTTGTGCGTTATTGGGAGTGGACGATCGCCACGGTTGTGGCTTACGTATTCGCGTCGGCGTGCATCGTTGACGCGCTCAAACACCGTAGGCAGCCCGCGCCGCGATGGTTGATTGGACTCGGTGGCAGCGTGCTGGCCTGCGGACTCGTGCTGCTCGTTTGGCAGCATCGGGCCAAGATTCGTCCCGAGGAGGTTGACGCCGCGCGCAATTTCTATGGCGTGGTGCATGTCGATGCCATTACCGACGAAGCGACGCAACGCGTCGACCTGATGGCCATGCGGCATGGCGGAACAACACACGGCATGCAAGTATTCTTCGACGGATCGCGGCGACTGCCGACGACGTATTATGGCCCGCTGAGCGGCATTGGCCAGGCGCTGCTGGAGGATCGCGAGGCCACGCGTTCACGGCGCGTGGGTATTGTCGGCCTCGGGGTCGGCACGCTCGCCACCTACGCCAAGCCGGGTGATCAGTTTCGGTTTTACGAAATTAATCCCGTGGTCATTCATTTTGCCCAAGAGTATTTCACGTTTTTACGTGATTGTACGGGCACGGTTGAAAACGTGGCTGGCGACGCGCGCCAGTCGCTCGAACATGAATCGCCCCAGGCCTACGATTTGTTCGTGGTCGACGCCTTTTCGGGCGATGCGATCCCCACGCATTTGCTGACCCACGAGGCGTTTCAAGCGTATCTGCGCCACGTGCGCGAGGAGGGCCTGTTGGCGGTCCATATTTCGAACCGGCACTTGGAACTGAGCGCCGTCGTTACAGCCGCCGCCGAGGCGGTGGGGTTGTCGGCCTATCTGGTCGAAGGGGCCAACGATTCAGCGAGCTACCAGTATAAATCTCGCTGGATCTTGGCGTGCCAGCCGGTCAAGTCTCAGCGTTGGAGCCGTGTCCTGGAGCCGCCGGCCCGACCGCTGAGAGCATCGGCCGACGTCAGGCTCTGGACCGACCAGTATAGCAATCTGCTGCAAATTATGGGCAGTTGGTAGGGTGTGAAGCGTGATTCACGCCGAGACCCTGCGAGACCGAGGAGGCACTTCACAGATCAGCCTATTGGATCGTGATCCGTAGGGTGGTACCTTGTTTGGGTAAGGTCTCGCTCCCCTCCTTCGTCATGCACTGCACGCACTCCCATGCCGCGGATCCTTGTCGTTGATGACTCCACATTGGACCGGTTGCTCGCGCGCCGGCTGCTCGAAAAGGACGCCGAGCTGATCCTGACCGAGGCCATCGACGGCACCGACGCCCTGCGGCAAATGGAACTATTTGTCCCCGACGCGGTCGTGACCGACCTGCAAATGCAGCCGATGGATGGCCTGCAATTGGTCGAGACGGTGCGGCGTAAGTATCCGTTCGTGCCCGTGGTGCTCATGACAGCCCACGGTAGCGAGGAAGTGGCGGCGCAGGCTTTGCAGGCGGGGGCGGCCAATTACGTTCCCAAGAGCGAGTTGCCGCGGCACCTGTTGCCCACCATCCGCGACGTGTTGGCCGCGACCAGTGGGCATCGGCGGCGTCACGAGCTGATGAACTGTCTCGAGCGCCGACAAATCGAGCTGACGCTGGCCAACGACAGTGCTTTGATTCCACCGCTCGTGGATCTGATTCAGCAGTGGATCGCCAAGCTCGGCGGGGTCGACGAGCCCGGCCGGTTGCAGGTGGCGATGGCGCTCGAAGAGGCGCTGCTCAACGCCATGTATCATGGCAACCTTGAATGGAGCGCCGACGAACTGGCCGACTCGAGCAGCCAACTGGTCTCCGCGGGGCGAGATTTGATCTCCGAACGCCGCCAAACCGCTCCCTACAATCGACGCCGCGTGCAGTTCATTGCCCGCATCGATCGTCAGCACGCACGGTTCATCATACGCGACGAAGGTCGCGGGTTTGATCGCCAGCGCTGGGACGAGGCTTCAAGTCCCGCGGCGCTCACGAGCGGAGTTGGCCGAGGGTTGGTGCTCATCAAACTATTTATGGACGAAGTCGCGCTCAACGAGCGCGGCAATGAAATCACGATGGTCAAGCGTTGGTCTGGCGACGCGGCCGTGTCGGCATCGAGTTGCCCCGCGGCCGTGCCTGCCTCGTTGGATTAGGTTGTGTTGCCCGCCTGTTCTTTTTTTCCCACCGGAGATTGTTTGCCATGTTACGAAGACTGTTTCTCGCCTTGTTGTTGACCCCGGTTTTGTTTGCCAGCCCAGTTTGGGGAGCCGATAAAGTGGCCGACGCGCTCAACTTCACCATGAATCGTTTGGACGGCAAGCCGGCCGAACTCAAGCAGTACCAAGGCAAGGTGGTGCTGATTGTGAACGTCGCCAGTCAATGCGGCCTGACGCCGCAATACGAGACGCTCCAGGCCTTGCACCAGAAATTCGCCAGCAAGGGACTGGCCGTGCTCGGCTTTCCGGCCAACGAGTTCGGCGCGCAAGAGCCCGGCAGCAACGACGAGATTGCCCAGTTCTGCAAGAAGAACTACGGCGTCGAGTTCGATATGTTCTCGAAGGTCGTCGTGAAAGGGGCTGGCCAGTGCCCATTGTATAAGTACCTGACGTCGAAAGAGACGAACCCCAAGTTCGCCGGCGACATCAAGTGGAATTTTGAGAAGTTCCTGATCGGCCGCAATGGTCAGGTCGTGGCTCGGTTCGCGCCAAACGTCGACCCGAACTCGGCCGAGGTGGTCAAGGCTATCGAAGCCGAGTTGGCCAAGTAGTCCACCCTGTTTTTATGACCCGCCAAGCCGTAGCGGCTGGGAGGTTTCAAGCCCTCCCTCCGCTACGGCTTTTTTCAGGCTCGATATGCCGAAAAACTTTTCTCCACCGCGGACCGAAACCTCAACCCGTCACTCGGGGTTGAATGGGGTGATGCCTCCGAGTAGCTCGTCCTGGACAACGTAAGCTTGCCTAGGCACGGGGAGTTCAGGCCTTTTCTATCGATCCCAATCCGTGGGGAGCCTGCCGATGCGATGGTCTTTAACGGTTGTACTGGCGTTCGTCGGAAGTCTATTTGCCCAGCCGGCCTCGGCACAGATCAAGGCTCCGGTCACCCCGGTGGTCGCCGCGCAGCACCTCGACCAACGCTTGCTCAGCGAGCTGCCGATTGCCGGTGACCAGCGACTGGCACCGCGCGCCGACGATGAAGTGTTCCTTCGCCGAGCGAGCCTCGACTTGGTCGGCGCGCTCCCCTCGCCCTCCGAGGTGACGCTGTTCGTGTTGGATCCGACGGTCGATAAGCGGGCCAAGCTCATTGAGCGGTTATTGGCCGATCAGCGATTTGGCGCGAACTGGGCCCGCTATTGGCGCGATGTCGTCCTGTATCGCCGCAGCGAAGACCGCGCGCTGATCGTTGCCCAACCCCTCGAACAGTTTCTCACCGAGCAATTCAACCAGAACGTCGGCTGGGACAAGATTGCTCAGGCGTTCATAATTGCCTCGGGCAACGTTGCCGAGCACGGCGAGGTCGCCATCTACATGGCCCAATCGGCTGAAGCCGCGAACGTGGCCAGCGAGATGTCGCGAATCTTCATGGGGGTGCAGATTCAATGTGCCCAGTGCCACGACCATCCGACCGACCGTTGGAAGCGTGAGCAGTTCCACGAGTTTGCGGCGTTCTTTCCACGCGTGACGTTGCGGCCGGTGCTGGTCGATGGCAAGCCGCGCGGCTTCGAGTTGGGATCGAACGATTTCGGTGGGCCATCACGGGGCATGGGCGGAGGCCGGCGCGGGTCGCTCGAGCACCACATGCCCGACCTGAAAAACCCCGCCGCCGACGGCCAGCTCATGACCCCCGTGTTCTTCGCAACGCAGCAAAAGTTGTCGACCGGCGTGAAGGACCTGGAGCGGCGCGAAACGCTGGCCCACTGGCTCACGTCGTCACAGAACGAATGGTTTGCCAAAGCGTTCGTCAATCGGGTCTGGGCCGAGCTGGTCGGCGAGGGCTTTTACGAGCCGGTCGACGACCTGGGCCCCGACCGAACGGCGAGCGCCCCGCTTACGTTGGCCTATTTGGCCGAGCAATTCACGGCCCACCGCTATGACGTCAAATGGCTCTATCGCGCGATCACGAACACGGCGACCTATCAACGTGAAAGTCGCCCGCGCCGCAATAGCGAGCAGACGCCGTTTGTCGCAAATGTCGCCCAGCGACTCCGCGGCGACCAACTCTACGACGTGTTGGTCTCGGCCTTGGACATTGACCCGGGCTTTACTCCAATGCCGACGTCCGGAGCATTCATGCCGCGCTTCGGGGGGCCGCGCGCAATGTTCAACGCCACCTTTGGCTACGACCCCAGCGTGAGGCGCGACGAGGTCACCCCCACCATCCCCCAATCGCTCTTTTTGATGAACGCGCAACTGGTCAACCGCGCGATCAACGGTCAATCGAGCGCAACCATGCTGGGGCGTGTCCTGGCCCAAACCCAGAGCGACGAGTTGGCGATCGTCGAGTTGTACCTGCGTTGTCTCGCGCGCGAACCCAACTCGAACGAGTTGAAAGCCGCCCTCGAATTTGTCCAGGGGGTCGGCAATCGCACAGAGGCGTTCGAGGATTTGCTCTGGGCGATCGTCAATCGGACCGAGTTCATTCACCGCAATTAGCTCGCCGTTCGCTTCGCGTCGGTCGAGTTTCGTTTACGTTACGATTTTGTGGAGGGTTTTGCCATGTTTCTGCAACACCAGATGCAACTGCACGTGAACGCCGAGCGAGTCATCGGGCGGCGCGATTTTCTCGGCGGAGTATCGGCCGCCGCGCTCGCCGGCGGCACGCTCAACTGGGCCGATGTGGTCCGCCTACAGGCGAGCACGTTGCGCAAGCAAGGCATGGCCTGCATTCTGCTCTGGATGGCCGGCGGACCAAGCCAGTTCGACACGTTCGACCCCAAGCCCGAACACGCCAACGGCGCGGGGGTCAAAGGGGTGGCCACGAAAATTCCCGGCGTGCAATTCAGCGAACACCTGCCCAAGTTGGCCAAGGTCGCCGATCAACTCGCGATCGTCCGCTCGATGACCACCAAAGAGGGTGAACATCAACGAGCCAGCTACATGCTGCACACCTCCTACTTGCCCACGGCCAGCGTCAATTACCCGACCCTGGGGAGCGTCGTGGCCCGCGAGATTCGCGACAGCGAACTCGAACTACCGTCGTTCGTGCGCGTGGGCCGAGCGCCCAATGGCGGCGGCGGTGGGTTGCTCGGCGCCGAGTTCGACCCCTTGAGCATGATCAGCGCCACGCGCTTGCCCGACAACACCACGCTCTCGACCGACAAAAGTCGCTATCAACGCCGTCGCGGTCTGATGAGCAAGCTCGAGGCCGCCGCCGGGCCAAATGTGTCGCGCGAGCAAATCGAAGAGAACCAGAAGGTTCACGACCAAGCGGCCAAGATGATCCTGAGTCCCCACATGCAGGCGTTCGACGTGAGCCGCGAGAGCGAAGCCGTGCGCGACGCCTATGGCCGCAGCGAGTTTGCGACCGGCTGCTTGCTCGCCCGCCGGCTGGTCGAGCGGGGGGTCACGTTCGTCGAGGTCGCGCTGGGCAATTGGGACACGCATCAAGACAATAACTCGGCGACCCAAAACCTCTGCGGCCAACTCGATCAGCCGTTTGCCTATCTGATCGAGGATCTCAAGCAGCGCGGCCTGCTCGACCGCACGCTGGTCGTCTGGATGGGCGAGTTCGGCCGCACGCCGCGCATCAACCCGCGCAACGGTCGCGACCACTACCCACGCGCCTTCAGCGCCGCGATCGCCGGGGCGGGCGTTCGCACCGGTCAAGTGCTGGGCGCTACGGGGCCCGGCGGCGACGAGGTGACCGGGAGCCCCGTCACCGAAAAGGATTGGTTCCAGACGATCTACACGGCACTGAAAATTGACCCCCAAAAGGAAAACATGAGCCCGATCGGCCGACCGATCAAGCTGGTCGACGGCGGCTCGGTTGTGAAGCCGCTGCTGGGGTAAAGGTTTTTCACACACACGACGCGTGTGAGCATCTTCAAAGTTGGTGAATCATAGGATCTGGCATCAAGGGCATCATTCAGCGGGTGGCTGGCGGTTTGCGTCTGCAAACCCCGGCTCACTT
>CAZZBK010000124.1:0-4104 GCA_964652155.1 uncultured Planctomycetaceae bacterium
TGCTGCGCAGAAGGGATGAAGTATGAGGGATGAAGGATGAAAGGGGAGACACGCTGACGCGGCAGCGATCTTTCATTGAGCACTTTGCACTCCTCAAACTCGTTTGCTCAATCGCTCGGCAAGACGGCGTAGCGGAATGCTCGCGTCGTCCTCGCGCAGATGGACCTGAATTAGGCTCATGCCCGAGCCAACCTTCCAGGCCTCGGCCAGCGCGCGGTCAAACTCCCCTTCGGTTCGCACCTCGTAACCTTTGCCGCCCCCCAAGACCTCGGGGAGCTTTGAATAGTTCCACGGATGAATGTCGTTGTAATCGCCTGGGTGCAGGAACCGCTCGGTGCCATACCCCTTGTTGTCGAGCAAAATAACGATCGTATGAAACCCGTGCCGCACGATCGTCGACAACTCGTTGCCCGTCATCTGAAACGCGCCGTCGCCGACCATCACGACCGTCCGCAGGCCCGGTCGCGCGAAACCGGTCCCGACCGACGCCGGCACGCCAAAGCCCATCGATGTGTAATAGGCGGGGCAGATGTACTCGGTCCGCCCACGAGTCGTCAACTCGGTCGAGGCGAACAGGGCGTCACCAATGTCCGAGATGACAATCGTCTGGTCGTCGAGCGACTCGTTAAGCCGAGCCGCGACGCGCATGATCTGCAAGGGCTCGTCGGGCTTGAGTTGATACTGCAACTCGCCGTGGCTGGCCTGGGGGAGCAATTCGCGCGTCGGTGGTTGCGGCCGGCGCTGGGCCAGCTCGCGAATAAAATCACCCAGCAGCACGTCGTGATAGTGATGATGGTGAATCCGCAGTTGCTCGCTGGTCACGAAGATGCAGCGGCCCGGGTCGAGGTTGGCGGTGTAAATGCCCATGTTGATGTCGGTCATGAACTCGCCCAGCAGCAGCACGCAATCGCTCTCCTCGACGTAGCGCGTGACATCCTCGTGTCCCATCGCCCCCTCGTAGAGCCCGACGTACAGCGGATGCGTTTCGCTCACCACGCTCTTGCCCAGGATAGTCGCCGAGATGGGGATATGCGCGTGCTCGGCCAGGTTGAGCAACTCGTCTTGCAGTCCAAAGCGATGAATCTCGACGCCGGCGATAATCACCGGCTTTTGGCATTGGTTGATGATTCGGGCTGCCTCGTCGGCTGCCTCGTTGAGTGCCGAGAGATCGCTTTGCGGCGCGACGTTGCGAAATTCATACGAGGCTTGTGGCACGACCTTGACCATGTCGCGCGGGATCTCGATGTACACCGGCCGCTTATAACGCGCCGCGGCGTCGAGGACCCGATCGATCTCGCGGAACGCGGTGTTGGCATCGGTCAGTTCGGTCGCGGCAACACAGAGCTTCTCGAAGACCTCGAGCTGCGTGCGAAAGTCGCGCACCTTGTGATGCAGCAGCGGGTTGTTGTACCGCTCGCACATGCCCGGCGCGCCGCTGATGACCACCACCGGCGACTTCTCGGCATACGCTCCGGCGACCGAGTTGGCCAAGCTCAGTCCGCCAACACAGTACGTCACGCAGACACAGCCCATGCCGTTGATCCGCGCGTAGGCGTCGGCCGCAAAGCCCGCGTTGTCTTCACGACAGCAGCCGACCACGTTGATCGGGCTATTGCACAACAGCGAATAGAAGCCGAGCACATAATCGCCCGGGATGCCAAACACGTCGCGGATGCCGTAGTCCTGCAAGCGGCGAATGAGATAATCGCCGATCGACAGGCCCAGGATCGAGCGGGTGGGTGGGACACTCAGTTTGTGTCCGGCTTGCGACTTGGGGGGGCGATGCGAGACGGGCATGGACGTAACCTCCGTGCAAAACATCGGTGCAGCTTGGGTAGCCCCGACAACTTGCTTGTCGGGGTCGCGCTAGCGACCCGAGGCGTCAATGAGTATTGACGTAACCTCTTGTGGCTGCGCCACCCAGACAACGAGTTGTCTGGGCCACCCTCGCCAAACGCTCAACACGTTTGACTTACAGAAATTCTACGTCACAAGTCGAGTTCGCCGCGAGATCAACAGGCGTCGCGCGGCCCGAGCCGCCGCGATTTGTCCTTACGCAGTCGAGCGTTGCGCGCCGCGAGCATGACGGCCCAAAAGCCCAGGAATCCGAGTGTACACCCCAGCACCATGACAAACCGCCACGGATTGCTATTCCAACGAAAGTTCAAATACGCGCCGACGGCATGGAAGAGCCCCCAGGCTAGCACGCCACCCATGATGATCAGAATCGTCGATTTTGGCGTCATGAATGGAACCTCGTGGGAGTTAACGGTCCTGGCTGGGGCGTTGAGCCTTACCCGCTCGCAACGTCGCGCGGATTGTCTCCAACCGCTGGGCCAACTCGATCTCGAAACCCCGCGACACCGGCCGGTAATACTCGCGATCAATGCCCAGGTAGTCCTGCGCCGCGACGCCGTCGGGGGCGTCGTGCGCATACTGATACCCCTGCCCATGACCCAATCGCTTCGCGCCGCTGTAGTGTTTGTCGCGCAAGTGGACCGGCACGGGCAACAGTCGCCCCTCGCGCACATCAGCGCGCGCCTCGCCGATCGCCACGGTCGCGGCGTTCGATTTCGGAGCGCAAGCCAAATACGCCACGGCCTGCGCCAGGGTGAGCTGGCACTCGGGCAGCCCGACAAACTCGGTGGCCTGCATCGCCGCGACGGCCAGCGGCAGGGCTTGGGGGTCGGCATTGCCAATGTCCTCGCTGGCCGCGATCACGATCCGTCGGGCGAGGAAGCGGACATCTTCGCCCGCTTCGAGCATGCGAGCCAGCCAGTAAATAGCCGCGTCGGGGTCGCTGCCGCGAATGCTCTTGATGAGCGCGCTGGCGGCGTCGTAGTGCGCGTCGCCGGTGCCGTCGTACTCGATGGCCTTGCGCTGCACGCTCTCTTCGGCCAAGGCGCGCGTGAACTCGACGGGTCGCTCGTTCGACGAGAGCACGCCAACTTCGAGGGCCGACAGGGCGCGTCGCGCATCGCCGTCGCTGATCTCGGCGAGAAAATCGACCGCCTCGTCGTGCAGGTTAATCCGTTCGTTGCCCAGCCCGCGCTCTTGGTCGGCCACCGCGCGTCGGACCAGCTTGCAGATGTCGTCGTGCTCCAAAGGCTGGAACTGAAACACGCGGCTGCGGCTCACCAAGGCGCTGTTGATGGCAAAGAACGGGTTCTGCGTCGTGGCCCCGACCAGGATGACCGCGCCGTCCTCGACGTCGGGTAGTAACACGTCCTGCTGCGACTTGTTAAAGCGATGGATCTCGTCGATGAACAGCAGCGTCTTGTTGCCCACGGTGCTCAGTCGTTCGCGGGCAGCGTCGAGGACCTCGCGTAATTCCTTGACGCCGCTTGTCACCGCGTTGAGCTGCACGAACCGGCTCCGGCTGGCGGTGGCCAGCAGTCGGGCGAGGGTCGTCTTGCCGGTGCCCGGCGGCCCGTAAAAGATCACTGAGCCCAGCCGGTCGGCCTGGAGCAGTCGGCGGAGCAGTTTCCCCTCGCCCAAAAAATGCTGTTGTCCGACGAACTCTTCGAGCGTGGTGGGGCGCATGCGAGCGGCCAGCGGTTGCACGCGGCGGCGATTTTGGGCCTCGGAGGCTTCAAACAACGACATGCGACGGTCTCTGGGAAGATCAGCGGAGCGACCGTATTATACGCATCGGCGACGCGCGGGGAATGCGTGACCGTTTCAAGAGCCAGGAGAAGACCCGATGCCGGGAAAATCGCGCCTGCAAGCCGTGACACTCGGCACCTTCCTGGGCCTGCTGCTGATGGTGATCGCGCTGTGGATGACGGTCGACGACCCGTGGCGCGACCTGACCACGAGCACCGCCGCGACCGCGCCGGCGCATGCCGACCCGCGGCTGCAACCCTTGCACAGTTCGCAAAGCGTGCCGGTCGTGGCCCGTGCCGTCGAGCGTGCCCTGGCCGGTCGTAGCGAGTGGCAGTTGCTCAGCCGGCGCGAGTCGAGCGAGTCGATTGAGCTCCAGTATCTTCACCGCTCCGCGTGGCTCGGTTGGGGCGATATCGTTGAGGTGAGCGTGGTTCGTGACGACTTTGGTTCGTCGGTCGCGGTCATGGCCCGAACGCAGAGCGGGCTGAGCGACCTGGG
>CAZZBK010000124.1:4204-17826 GCA_964652155.1 uncultured Planctomycetaceae bacterium
TCTTGTGGCTGCGCCACCCCGACAAACAAGTTGTCGGGGCCACCCCTGCGAGCCGCACTCGCTCGAACGGGCTCGTTCCACTCCTTGACCCCAGGGCGGTTATCTTCGACACTGAGCGTACGGTTACATCGTCGAGGTAGCCGAGGTACCTGATCGAGCCCCGTTTTTGTCGCAAGGAATGACCGTTGAGCACCACCAAGCAGTTGATCCGCGTCGGCCATAGCCCCGACCCCGACGACGCCTTCATGTTCCATGCCCTGGCGAACAATAAAATCGCCACGGGCGATTATGACTTTGTTCACGAGCTGGTCGATATCGAGACGCTCAACCGCCGGGCGTTTAGCGGCGAACTCGAACTGACTGCCGTCAGCATTCACGGTTACGCCTATCTCACCGACCGCTACGCGCTCTGCCCGTGCGGCGCGAGCATGGGAGACAAGTATGGCCCGATGGTGGTCGCCAAGACGGGCTGCTCGCTCGACGCCTTGAAGCAACTATCGATCGCCGTGCCCGGCACGCTGACGAGCGCGTATCTGGCGCTGCGGCTGTGCCTGGGGACCGATTTTAAGCACGTCGTCGTGCCGTTCGACAAAATTCTCGACGCCGTCGAGGCCGGCGAGTACGCTGGTCAAAAAGTCGATGCCGGCCTGATCATCCACGAAGGGCAACTCACCTACGGTGACCGTAAGCTCGCGCTGATCGTCGACCTGGGCGTGTGGTGGTACGAGCAGACCCAATTGCCGCTGCCGCTGGGCGCGAACGCCATTCGCAAAGACCTCGGCGCGGCCGCGATGAGCGAGGTCAACCGCCTGCTCAAGGCGAGCATCCGCTACGGGCTCGAGCATCGCCAAGAGGCACTCGACTACGCCCTGCAATACGGCCGCGACCTCGATCGCTCCAAAGCCGACACCTTTGTCGGGATGTACGTTAACGACTGGACGCTCGACTTCGGCGACAAGGGACGCGAGGCCGTGCGGCTGTTCCTCGAAAAGGGTTACCAGGCCGGCGTGATCCCGCACCTCGTCGTGCCCGAGTTTATTGACTAATTCTCTGCTCTGCGAAGGGCACGTACCCTGCGCCGAGAGCCTGTCCTGTAGGGCACGTGAAACGTGCCGAGTATATTTGCCTTGAGCTGCGAGCGGCACGTTTCACGTGCCCTACGATTTATGCCCTCACCGCCGAACCACGAGCCGCCGCCGAGTCAGTCGCCGCTGTCGATTGTGCTTGCGCTGTTCGCGGGCCTGGTGCTGAGCGGCGTGCTGTGCGTGCTGTTCTATCTCTCGGGGGGCACGCTCGGCATCGTTCTGATCTTCCCGCTGCTCTTCCTGGTTGTTGGCTTTCACTACATGGTCTGGGGCTGGTGGCTTGGCAAGTACATCCGCGATCGTGAAGGGGAGAGCGTGGATGACGAGTCCCCGGCGGATTAAGAGCCGATCCGGAGACTGTCCCCAACGCGCTTCAGTTAAAGGATCGGCATTAAACTCCCCCGCGACCTTTGATTGCCGAGCCCCAGGCAGGCTAAAATGGCCTCGCGTGGTGAGAACTGAGTTTTGCACCGAGGACGGACACGACATGCCGCGACGAATGCTCTGTGTGACGACCGTGGCGCTCATGGGTTGGCTCTCGCTTTGTGCGTTGGCGAGCGCGCAGGCTCCAGGGCCCGTGGTGGTGCCCCATAATCAGTCAGCGCCTCCGAACGAGCCCCGCTCCCCCGAGGAGGCGGTCAAGCACATGGTGGTCCCGGCGGGGTTCAAGGTCGAGATCGTCGCGGCCGAGCCCGATCTGGTCAACCCGGTGGCCATGGCCTTCGACGAGCGTGGCCGCATCTGGGTGACCGAGAGCCTCGAGTACCCGAGAGCCTCGGCGGGGCCCGGTCAAGATCGCGTCAAGGTCTTGGAAGACACCGATGGGGACGGTCGCGCCGACAAGGTGACGGTCTTCGCCGAAGGGCTCAACATCCCCTCGGGCATCGCGGTGGGCTACGGTGGCGTGTGGGTGGCCAATGCTCCCGACCTCTTGCTGCTGCAAGACACCGACGGTGACGGCAAGGCCGACAAACAGCAGGTCGTCGTCACCGGCTTCGGACGCTACGACACTCATGAACTGCCCAACTCGCTTACCTGGGGACCCGACGGCTGGCTCTATGGCCTGAACGGCGTATTTAATCCGTCGAAGATCGAGTATCGGGGCAAGCTGCACGAGTTCACGTGCGCCATGTTCCGCATCAACCCGCGGACGATGGACTTTGAAGTCTTCTGCGAGGGGACGAGCAACCCCTGGGGCATTGCCTTCGACCCCAATGGGAGCGCGTTCGTCAGTGCCTGCGTGATCGATCACTTGTGGCACCTCAGCGAGACCGGCTACTACCATCGCCAGGGTGGTCCATATCCGCCGTTCACCTGGAAGATGGAATCGATCGTTGACTTCAAGCATCAGAAAGCCGCCTACTGCGGCATCCATTACTACGACAGCGACGCGTATCCGGCACCGTACCGTGACAAGCTGTACATGGGAAACATCCACGGCAATTGCATCAACGTCGACAGCCTGACGCGGCAGGGCTCGACGTACCGCGGCAAGCACGAGAGCGACTTCCTCTCGGCGAACGACGCTTGGTTCATGCCCATCGTGCAGAAGACGGGCCCCGACGGCTGTCTCTACATTTTGGATTGGTACGATCGGTACCATTGTTACCAGGACGCGAAGCGCGACCCCGCGGGGATCGACCGCCTGAAGGGGCGATTGTATCGCATCCGCTACCAAGACACGCCCCGAGCGCAGCCGTTTAACCTGGCCACCGAGACCGACGAGCAATTGCTCGGGCGGCTCGACAGCCGCAACGGTTTGCTGCGCGAGATCGCGTTGCGGCTGCTTGTCGAGCGGAGCAACGACGCGATCGTGCCGGAGCTCAAGGCCACGGTGCTCGACGAGAACGCCGCGCGCAGCCTGCGGCTGCACGCCTTGTGGGCGCTGGTCGGCAAGGTGGACGCCGATTTTATCCGCGAGTTGGCGCGTCTCGAAGACGCCACGTTTCGCGCCTGGGCGGTGCGTCTGTGCCGCGGTCAGCGTCTCACGCGCGTGATGGCCTCCGACGAGTCGCCCGACGTGCAGTTGCAACTCGCCGTCGAGTACGGTCGCGCCGGCGACACGACGGCGCTGCTGAACATTTTGACCCGCTTCCCGCACGACCTGCATCTGGCTCAAGTGACCTGGCGGAACTTGCAGGCGGTGGGCCCCAAGAAGCTCGACATCGACGACCTGACAAAGATCGTCGCCACGCAGCGGCTTGACGCCTCGCCGGTGTTGCAAGCCGTGCTGCCGCGAATGGTCGACCAGTGGACCAGCATGAGCGAGGGTCGCGCGGCCGCGCAGGCTCTGCTCGCCGCGCTGCTCAAGTCGCCGGAAAACGTTCGCTCCAAGACGTTTGCCGAGTGCCTCGACATGGTGGCCAACAAGATATTCTCGGGCGAGTTGCCACGGTCCGAGGCCGAGGGCTTCAACGCCGTGGCCCGCGAGGCAGAGAAGGGACAACCCACGCGCGAGGTCGCGTTCGCAGCGGCAGTGATCGCCGGCGTGGCCCAGGAGCCCACGGCGCTCGACACGCTATTTCAACTCGTTTCGCGCGAGGGCGAATCGTCGCCGCGCCGCTCGAAAGCTTTCGAGACGCTTGTGGTGGCCGGCGACGAACGGTATCTCGATCTGGCCGACCGGTTGATCGACGACGGCGCGGTGCCGCTCGATGTGCGGCGGGGCGTCTTGCTGGCGCTGACCCGCTCGCAAGCCGGCGGCGCGGCCCAACTGCTGATCGCCGAGTACGCGCATCTCGACCCCGAACTGCAACCGCTGGCGATGGAATTGCTCACGCAGCGACCCTCCTGGATTGGCCAATTGCTCCGCGCGGTCGAGGACAAGGACATCGCGTCGAGCGACGTGAACATCAATCAAATCCAACGACTTGCGAAGTCGAAGGACACGGCCCTGGCCGAGCGAGTGAAGGCCATTTGGGGCACGGTGCGGACCGAGCGCAACCCGGCCCGGGAACAAATCGTCGCCGAGATGCGCAACGTGCTGTCGGCCAGCAAGGGGGATCCGCACAAAGGCCTGGCCGTGTTCAGCCGCGTCTGTGGACAGTGTCATAAGATCTATGGTCACGGGCAGGAGGTGGGTCCCGACATCACGGTCAACGGCCGGGCGAGCATCGAGCAACTGCTGAGCAACTTGTTTGATCCGAGCTTGGTGATTGGCCGCTCGTATCAGGCGTGGACCGTGGTGACGAGCGACGGCCGTACCTTGACCGGCCTGCTCAGCGAAGACAGCCCACAGCGCGTGGTGCTCAAGACTCAAGGGGGCAAGATCGAGACGATTGCCCGCGGGGACGTGGACGAAATGGAGCAGAGCAAGCTGTCGATGATGCCCGAGGGGCTCGAAAAGCAACTCAAGCCCGACGAGCTTGCAGACCTGTTTGCCTTTTTGCGTCTTGATAAGCCCCCGGCCGACCCGCTGGCGAAACCGTTGCCTGACGTGAAAAAATAGCGCGAGTCCTGTGCTCTTCGCTGGCTCGCGAAACGCCCGCTGCACGGCTTCAGAAAGCGGAGCGTTGTTCCTACCCTTACTAACGATCGAGACCGACGATGCGATACGTTTTGCGGACCGTGCTGAGCCTGGTGTTGATAGCGAGCGCGACAGCGGAGGGGCAACCGCCCCAGCGTCCCATCCCTGAAATGCCCGCGCCGCAATTCCTGTGGCCCGCCGGAGCGCCGGGTGCCGTTGGCCAAGAAGAGGTCGACAAGCCTGCGCTCTGGACGTTTCTGCCTCCCAAAGAGAAGGCCAACGGCACGGCGGTCGTCGTGTGCCCTGGGGGCGGCTACGGCGGCTTGGCCATCGGTCACGAAGGGAAAGACGTGGCCGAGTGGTTCAACTCGCAGGGGGTGGCCGCGTTTGTGCTGCGCTACCGGCTCGGCCCGCGCTATCGTCATCCGACGATGCTGCATGACGTGCAGCGGGCGCTTCGCACGGTGCGCTCGCAAGCCGCGCACTACAAACTCAGCCCGCAGCGGATTGGCGTCATGGGCTTTTCAGCCGGCGGTCACTTGGCCTCGACCGTCGCGACCCATTTCGATCGTGGCCAAAGCGCCGCGAGTGACCCGATCGACCAGGCGAGTTGCCGCCCCGACTTTGCCATCCTCTGCTACCCGGTCATCGCGCTGTCGACCCCTTACGCTCACCTGGGCTCGAAGCGCAATCTGCTCGGCAACGAACCGTCGCAGGAATTGGTCGACAGCCTGTCGAACGAGAAGATGATCACCAGCGACACGCCGCCGACATTTTTGTTTCACACGAATGAAGACGCCGGCGTGCCCAGCGAGAACAGCGTGCTGTTCTACCTGGGCCTCCGCGCCGCCAAGGTGCCAGCCGAGTTGCACATCTACGAGCGCGGCCGACACGGTGTCGGCCTGGCGCCGATGGACCCGATCCTGTCGACGTGGAGCGGTCGATTGGCCGATTGGCTCAAGGTGCGCGGGCTGCTCGACAAGGCCGCGGACATCGGCCCCTAGCGTGGATACGTGGAAGGTTTGTCATCGTTCGCCTCGAGGTGTTGCATGATCTTTGCACCGTTGTTGATGGGCTTGGTACTTGGCGCCGATCCGGTCGAAGCCGGTCGCCCCGCTTCGGCGTGGCTCAACGACTGGCTGTTGAACGACGCCCGCGGGCTGATCGCGCAGCGGAGCGCGGCCTATGAACAGATCAAGACGGCCGCTGACGCACTGGCCTGGCAGGCCGCACGGCGAAAATACCTGATCGAGCAGATTGGCGGCATTCCGGCAGCCGTGCGTCCGGCGAGCCAAACGGTCGGCACGCTCGACGGCGGCGACTACCTTGTCGAGAAGGTGATCTACGAGAGTCGCCCGGGGCACCATGTGACGGCCGTGCTGTATCGCCCCAAGCACGCCAAACCTCCGTTGCCCGCGATGATCATCTGCTGTGGCCATAGTTACGATGGCAAGGCGTCGGACGGTTATCAGCGTGTCGGCATTTTGGCCGCGAAGAACGGGCTGGCCGCCCTGTGCTTTGACCCCATCGGGCAAGGGGAGCGCTATCAAGTGCTCGAACAGCAAGCCCATCAAGGTCGCGGATCGGCGCAGCGCACCGACGCGCGATTGCGCGTGGTGCAGGAGCTTACGCCCGCTGCCCCGCCGCAGTACAACCCCGTCGAAGAACACACGCTCGCCGGCATCGGCCCGATACTGCTGGGCACGAACACGGCCCACTATCGTGTCTGGGACGCGATGCGCAGCGTCGATTATTTGTTGAGCCGCCCGGACATCGACCCGCGACGGATTGGCGTGACGGGCAACTCGGGAGGAGGCACGGAGTCAAGCTACCTGATGGCCCTCGACGAGCGGATAGCCGCCGCGGCACCGGGCTGTTTTTTGACTAGTTATCGTCGACTGCTGGAGACCGTTGGTCCCCAAGATGCCGAGCAGAATATCTTCGGTCAGCTTGCCTTCGGCTTGGATGAGGCCGACTACGTGAACCTCACCGCGCCGCGCCCCGTGAGCATCTTGGCCGCCACGCGCGACGCCACGTTTGATATCGGGGGGACGTGGGAGTTGTTCCGCGACGCGAAACGATTTTACGCGCGACTGGGATATCCCGAGCGCGTCGACCTCGTCGAGACCGATAATGTACATGGCTTTACGATCCAACTGCGCGAGGCGGCCGTGCGTTGGATGCGGCGTTGGCTGCTGGGCGTGGACGACGCGGTGGTCGAAGGCGAGTTTCCGATCTTTACACCGGCGCAACTCCAGTGCACACCCCAGGGGCAAGTCCTGTTGATGCCCGGCGAACGATCGGTGTTTGACCTCAGCCGCGAGCGATCCGAATCATTGGCCATCGAGCGCAAATCACGTGCCGAGCCCCAGTCACCCGAACAGCGGCGCAGCGCCATTGCCCGGCAGATTGGCATCGTCCCAGCCGCGTTGAGTGCCATTGAGTCTGCCGCGCCGGGAGACAACGGCGCGGTGTGGCTCAAGCGCGCGGCGCGCGTGCCGCTGCATGTGCGAATGGAGCGTCCCGCGCAAGGCAACGGCGAGTTGGTCGTGTACCTCACGGCGTCGGGCACGACCGGCAGCGACCGGCAGGCCGAGCCGATCAAATCCTGGCTCGCGGCGAACAAGTCGGTGGCCATCGTCGATCTCTCGGGGCTGGGAGCGATGGGCCCCGATACGAAACGGCATTGGGCCACGGGTCTGTTCGGGCCCAGCATTCGCGAGTTCTACACCGCCTATCTCAACGGCCGTTCGATGGTCGGACTGCGGACAGAAGACATTCTGACCGCCAGCCGTTACTTGTCGCAGCAAGACTCGTTCACCACGGTGCATCTCCACGCCGTCGGTGTGACGACGATACCGGCCCTGCACGCCGCGGCACTTGAGCCCGGCCGGTTTGCGTCGACCACGCTCGTGCAGTCGATCGAGTCGTGGCACGAGGTGGTGACGACCGCGGTCCCCGAGAATCAATTGCTCAATACGGTGCATGGCGCGTTGACGATCTACGATCTGCCCGAGTTGGTCGAATTGGCCGGTGGCAAAACGCGCGTGCGTCGAGAACAAAATGTCGATGCTCGTGGCCAGAGCCAGTAAGGTGCCCTCGTGCGGCTTGGTCGCGTCGGAGCGGGGATCGCGGGCGGACGACTGTGCTCAGGATGAGTGGGCTATGGCGACATGCGCCATTTGAGCCAAGCGTAAATCGACTCGGCAATCTGTCGATAGCCCACCGCGTTGGGATGCACGGCGTTGTTGTTCGGATAGCCGTCGATGGGATCGACATTCAATTGGGTGGGAATGATGAAAATCCGCTCCGCCTCGCGGCCGCCAAAGTGCTTGAGTTGGCGTTGAACCAGTTGGTGCTGGATCCGTTTCCAGCCCCAACGTGTGTAACGATCCTGATAGTTTGCCGCAAAGGCTTCCTGCCGGGAGTTGGGGGGCGGGGTCAGGCAGATGGCCAAGTCAGCCTGCGGTGCCGCGCGACGCGACTCGGAGAGCAGCTTGTCGGCTTGCGCAAACACACGGTCCACGCGCTCATCGATCTTGGCTGGGTCGTCGGGCGACACAGAAAAACAATCGTTGATCCCCAACAAAAACGTCATCACGTTCGGTCGCTGCCCGCCGCAGTGTTGATCAAAATACCGGGCCATGTCGAGCTGCGGCTGGCCGCTGGCGTTGACAAACACAAACGGACTACCCTGCAGCCGCTTCGATACGTCGGGCTTCTCAACATGGCGACTCACAAACGCTTCCCAGGTCCAACCGCCGTAGCCTTCGTGGACCACGCCCGTGGCGGCGCTCGCTGGGCGATGCGTGCCGAGCATCTGCCAGTGAGGATTGCCGGGCTGCGACAGCAACTTGGCCAACTCGTTGGGATAGATCGTGCCATGCGTCAGGCTGTCTCCCACGATCAACAGCGAAATCTTGCTCCCCTGGCCCGCATCGGCGCGCACAACATGCAGCGTGCTCGAAGCGGTCGCCAGCGGTTGATTCGACTCGCGCGAATAGATTCGCACGCGCAGGCGTCGCTGAGCGAGGTCTCGCGCCGACGGGGTCCAAGTCCAGCGGCGATCGTCGAGTGTTCCCAACGGCAAAGACTGGCCATCCTCGTCAGAGTGGAACTCGAAACGCAGCGGGCCCGGCTGCTGCTGAAGGATCAGGTTGTCGTAGTAGATGCTCAGCGGCTGACCGACCACCGCATAGCACTGCGGCGGCACGGTGAGTTGCAACTCGGCGGTCGATGATGGGACACTCGCTGGATTGAGCTGGGCGGCGAGGCTGCCGGTCCAGAGGAGTGCCACGAGCGTCAGCGCGAGTTCACGACAGAAGGACATGGGCATGGCTTGAGTTGGACCGATGGTGGAGTGCGAACAGCGGGGATGAACCCCGAGCAACATGGGTGCGGACGCCAGCATAGGTACTCGACCGATGCTCATCAATAAGTCTTGATCGACGGCCTGAATTGACCGATACTACTCTTAGCGCCTATCCTCAAACCGAAACGCGAGGGGGACAGCCCCCATTTGCTTCGCAGACTTCGCAAATTTGGGATAGTCTCCGTTGGTATGAGGATCGGCTCCTTTGGGAGCTTTCACGAGTTCCAGCCCACCGTAACGCACCTGCCTATTGTAGAGTCCTTCAGCATGCTCTCGATCTTGGGGACCGGACATCGCCTATGCGATGGTATCTCGCGCCGCGAGTTGCTACGTGTCGGCGGCATTGGATTGGGGGGGCTCACCCTGCCGCGTCTGTTGCAGCTGCGCGCCATGGCCAACCCGAACGCGCAGCCGGCGCGGGCCAAGTCGGTCATCATCCTCTTCAACACCGGTGGCATGCCACAGCACGAGAGCTGGGACCCCAAGCCAGACGCTCCGCGCGAAGTGCGTGGCGAGTTTGGCACAATCGCCACGCGAACGCCCGGTCTGCATGTCGGCGAGCTGATGCCCAAGACGGCTCAACTGACCGACAAGATTGCCGTGATCCGCACGATGGTCACCGGCGACAACTCGCATTCGACCAGCGGCTACCAGATGCACACGGGCGTGCCGCATATTCCGCTGAGCCGCGAGAACTCGTTACCCGGCAAACCCAACGACTCTCCGTCGCTCAATGCGATGGTCCAGGTGTTGCGTCCCTCGCGGGGTGGTTTGCCGGCGTCGGTCATGTTGCCGCGCAAGCTGGCCAACTTCGACGGGCTATACCCTTGGCCGGGAACCGATGCCGGATTGCTTGGCCGCAAGTTCGATCCGTGGTTGATGGAGTGCGACCCATCGGCGGCAAACTTCTCGGCGCCTGGTTGCGACTTGCCCGCCGATATCTCCACCACGCGGATCGACCGTCGGCTGTCGCTGCTGCATGAGCTGGATCAGCAACTGGGCCCGTCGGCTGATCGCGTCGCGGTCGAGGATTATGTCAACTACAAGCAGCAGTCGTTGGATTTGATTGCCGGCGGCAAAGCGCGCACGGCATTCGACATGGCACGCGAAAGTGACCGGACGCGCGACCGTTACGGCCGCACCAAGCAAGGACAGTGCGTACTGTTGGCTCGACGGTTGATCGAGGCGGGCGTTTCGCTGGTGCAAGTCAACTGGGCCTCGCCCGACAAAAAACTCCCCAATAGCGGCGGCTGGGACACGCACGAAAAACACAGCGCAAGCCTCAAAGGCTGGCTGATGCCGATGATGGACCAGACCTACTCGGCGCTGATCGAGGACCTGGACGAGCGGGGCTTGCTCGACGAAACGCTCGTCTGCTGGGTCGCCGAGTTTGGACACACACCCAAGTTCAACGCCAAAGCCGGCCGCGACCACTGGGGGCGCGTGTTCTCGATCGCGCTGGCTGGCGGCGGCATTCGCGGCGGGGTCGTTCACGGAGCAACCGACAAGCACGCGGCCGATCCGCTCGGCGATGTCGTGCGACCGGCCGATTACCTGACCACCGTGTTGCACCTGCTGGGCATCTCGAACGAGACCATCGTGCATGACGTCGAGAACCGTCCCCTGCCGCTGGTTCGCAACGGCACGCGGGTCAACGACGTGCTCCTCTAAAGCGACCCGCGCGGCGATGGCCAGTGATCCGAGCCATCGTGCGCGATCCCTGACTCCTCACGGTGCGGCGATTGCATTCGCCTCGCCGAGGCCCGCAATGAAATGCCCCCAAAGCATTTCGCTCCTGCACCTCGCAACGGGCCCGCAACCGACCCAATAACTTGCTTTGACCTGGGCAGCGAGTTACTCTGACCCGGAATCTCGTGGGCCGCTCTGATCATGGATATACCTGAACTTCAATCACGGTGACTCGGTATTTTCGTGCTCGGTCGCTCCATGCCGATTTCAAGCGGTCTGTGCCTCGTGATCGATGACTCGTGTTGCAGGTAACTCATCGTGGTGATGGCCTGCATCAAGTTCAAGCAACTGGGGGTGCTTCCATGCGACCGTCCATCTTGTCGAGACTGCGTGTCTGGGTCACGCAATCGTGGTTGAAGCCGGTTCGTAAACGGACGGCTTACCACCGCCAGCGATTGCAACTCGAACCGCTGGAAATTCGCGCCATGCTGACCGTGTCGATCTCCGACACGTTCAATCGAGTCGACACGACGATCAACAGCCCGGCCGACAACGTGCTGGGGGGCTCGGGCTCTCACTACTATATCGACATCTTCGCCAACGGCGCGACGATCGCCTCGAACAAGTTGCAGAACGTCGGACTCGACTTTGGCGGCGTGCAATTCTCGACCGACACCACGCCCAACACCACGTTCTTCCACAGCGGCGAGAACCTCGGCCAAGACCTGAACATGCAGGCCGACCTGACCGTGCCCAGCGATGCGTCGGGCTTTGCCACCTGGGCGGCGCTCTATTTTCGCAGCCGCCAAGCCTATCCCAACGATGGCATCAACGGCGGCACCAGTTCCGGTTATTGGGTCAAGCTGCATAGCACCGGCGAAGTCTCCGTCCGCCCGCTCAACACCGTCTCGGGCGGGTTCTCCGCCTGGACAGCGCGCCCCACGTCGTTCGACGACTCCGTCCCCCACACTATGCAAGTGGCTTTCACGGGCACGACCTTGCAGGTGGCCGTCGATGGGCAGTTGCAAACGTTCCTCTCCGGACACCAAGGCAACATTCAAACCACATCGCTCCTCATTCCCACGGTCGCCGGCTCGAACAACGGCACCGGCGGCGTCGCGTTCGGGGCCGAGGCCAATCGCGGCTCGGCCGGCGGTCAAACGGCCGACAACCTGAGCGTCTCCACGTACGCCTCGCTCACCGGTCTGCCCGTCTCGAACAACTTCACCGCCAGCTTGGACTACGGCGACGCGCCCGACACGGGCGACGGCTACAGCACAGCCGGCAACTACAATACGACGATGGTCGACAACGGGCCCAGCCACGTCATCACGCCCGGCTTGCGCATCGGCGCGACGATCGATGGCGAGAACGACGCCGCGCCCAATTCCTCGGCCACGGGCGACGACACCGCGGGCGTCGACGATGAAGACGGCATCAGCGGAGCCGTCAGCGTCTTCAAGTCGACCCATCCGTCAATTAGCGTGAATGTCACCAACACCACCGGCACGGCGGCGACGCTCGCCGGCTGGATCGACTACGACGGCAACGGTATTTTTGCCTCCACCGAGGCCGCCACGGTCAGTGTCCCCAGCGGTGTCAGTGGCGCGGTCACGCTCGTGTTTCCAACCGTCCCAACAACGGCGGTCGCCAACACCTTCGCGCGTTTCCGACTGAGCACCGACGCAGCCGGACTAAATCCCGTCGGCGCGGCCAGCGACGGCGAAGTCGAAGATTATCCAGTCACGATTGCTACGCCAACAGTGGTCACCACCACGTCCGATGTCATCAACGCCGGCGATGGCCTGCTCTCGCTGCGCGAGGCCATCATCCAAGCCAACGCCTCGCCCGGCGCCGATATCATCGCCATCCCCGCCGGGACGTACACCCTCTCGATCACCGGCAAATATGAAGACGCCGCCGCCACGGGCGACCTCGACATCACCGGCACCGTGACCATCATCGGTGCCGGCCAGGGGGCCACGATCATCCAAGCCGGCGCCTCGGCCGCCGCGGGTATCGATCGCGTCTTCGATCTGCTCTCCGGCGCCAACGTCACCTTCAACACGCTCACCATCCAGAACGGCAACCCAGGCACCACCGACAGCGACAACGGCGGCGGCATCCGCAGCAGCGACGCCACGCTGTCACTCGCCAATGTGACCGTCCAGAACAACATCGGCGAACGCGGCGCGGGCCTCACGGCCGATGGCTTCGGCGGCGGCAACCTCACCATCACCGACAGCATCATCACCGGCAACTCGGCCGACAATCGCGGCGGCGGTATCAATGTTACAGGCACGCGCACGCTGTTCTTCACCCGCAGCACCGTGAGTAACAACACCACGACCGAAAACGCTGGCGGCATTGCCATTCACAGCTCGGGCACCAGCGCCGTCATCACCAGCAGCACCATCAGCGGCAACTTTGCCGCCAATGTCGGCGGTGGGCTGTTGACTTTCTCCCCCATCACCATCACCAACAGCACCATCAGCGGCAACACGGCCAATAGCTCGGGCGGCGGCCTCGCCGGCGACATGACCGTCAGCAACAGCACCATCACCGGCAACCGTGCCGACGCCGATGGCTCCAGCGAAGGCACCGGTGGCGGCTACTCCGCGGGCGGAACGGGCGATATTTTCTACAACTCGATCATCGCCGGCAATTTCATCGGCACCGGCTCGACCCCCAACGACATTGACCTCCCGATCACCACCGCCAACAACAACCTGATCGGCGACGCCCTCAGCGCCGGCGGCATCACCCACGGCGTCAACGGCAACATCGTCGGCAACGCCGGTTCCGGCACACTCACCACCAGCACCATCCTCAACACCACACTGGCCAACAACGGCGGCACGACGCTGACCCACGCGCTGGTGGCCGGCAGCCCCGCCATCAACGCGGGCAGTAGTAGTTGGTTGTTCTCCGACTCCCGCGACCTCGACGGCGACGGCAACACCGCCGAGACTCTGCCCGTTGATCAGCGCGGCGTCGGGTATGCGCGCGT
>CAZZBK010000125.1:0-17795 GCA_964652155.1 uncultured Planctomycetaceae bacterium
ACACGATATCAAGTGTCTGATCGTGCCAGTGGCCCGGCTTGATCGTGCCGCCGTAGACCATCAGGGCCGGTCGGTTCAAGCGTCCCATGGCGATCAGGCAGCCGGGCATATTTTTGTCGCAACCGGGGAGCGCGACGAGGCCATCGTACCACTGGGCGCCCATGACGGTCTCGATCGAGTCGGCGATCAGGTCGCGCGACTGGAGCGAGTAGCTCATCCCGTCGGTGCCCATCGAGATGCCGTCGCTCACGCCGATCGTGTTGAATCGCATGCCCACCATGTCGGCCTCGACCACGCCACGTTTGACATGCTCGGCGAGCGTGTTGAGGTGCATGTTGCAGGTATTGCCCTCGTACCACACGCTGGCGATGCCGATTTGCGGCTTGTTCATGTCCGCTTCGGTCATGCCGGTGCCGTAGAGCATGGCCTGCGAGGCCCCTTGGCTCTTGCGTTGGGTGATACGGGAACTGAACTTGTTGAGCTCTCCGGACATGAACGGAATCCTCACTCACTAGGCCAAGCTGGATGCAGGGAGCGTAAACGCTTGATCGTACTCGGTCGCCGGGGGCTTCGCCAGGGTTAAGCGCCGCGCGGCGGAAGGTGGCCACGCGGGCTCGTTGACGCCCCCCACCTTCCAACTCTACAATCGGCAGACCGCTTGGCCATGGCGCTCGAATCCATGCCGACTCCGTGGCAAGCCCCCCAGGGCAACCCCAGACTGACGCATTTTTATGGCCTTATTGCAAGTCATTCGCGGACTCAATCCCGGCCAGCAATTTCCGCTGGAGGGTAAGAAGGCTATTTTGGGACGGCATCCGGACTGCGACATTGTGGTCGATGTCGGTGCCGTGAGCCGGCAGCACGCGCAGATTACGCGCGAAGACGACGACTACTATGTCGAGGACTTGAAAAGCCGCAACGGCACCTTCGTCAACGGCCAGATCACGCAAGGGCGGCACAAGCTGCTCAACAACGACCGGCTGCGCATCTGCGACGTGCTGTTCACGTTCTACCAAGGCGCTGCCCCAGCGCCGAGCGCGTCGCTGACTGGCAGCGAGGTGGGCACGCCGCCGCGGTTCATCGTCGAAGACACCGGCGAGAAGGGGACCACGATCATGTCGACGCTCGACATCCAGTCGGGCGTGCGCGGCACCCAGCTTATCGTCAATCCCGAGATGAAGCTCAAGGCGATCATGGAGATTGCCAAGCATTTGCGGACCACGCTCTCGCTGGAAGAGGTGCTCAAGCAAGTGCTCGAGAGCTTGTTCAAAATCTTCACCCAGGCCGATCGTGGCTTCGTCATTTTGCAAAACAGCGTCGGCGTGTTGGTGCCGATGGCCGTCAAGCACCGCCGACCCGATGCCGAGGAGTCGGCCCGCGTCAGCAAAACGATCGTCAGCAAGGCGATGGCCACGGGCGAGGCGATCTTGTCGGCCGACGCCGCCACCGACTCGCGATTCGACACCAGCCAGAGCATCGCCGACTTCCGCATCCGTTCGATGATGTGCGTGCCGTTGATGAGCAACGAGGCCAAGGCGCTCGGTGTGATTCAAATTGACACGCTCGATCAGCGCAGCCGGTTTACGCAAGATGACCTGGAGGTGCTGGCCCACGTCGCGATCTTGGCGGCCACGGCCATCGAGAACGCGCAACTGCACGAGGCCGCGCTGGCCAAGCGCGCGATCGATCGCGACTTGGAATTGGCTCACAAGGTGCAGCAAGGCATTTTACCCGGCGCTCCGCCCAACGTGCCCGGCTATTCGTTCTTCGACTACTACGAGCCCGCTCGACAGGTCGGTGGCGACTATTTCGACTATGTCACGTTGCCGGGTAATCGCTTGGGCATTATTGTCGCCGACGTGTCGGGCAAAGGGGTCTCGGCAGCGCTCGTCATGGCTCGCTTGTCGAGCGAGGCACGCTACGCGCTCGCCAGCCACGAAAGCACTGCCGACGCCATGCAACACCTGAACGCCAGCTTTGCGCGGGCCGGCTGGGAAGACCGCTTCGTGACCATGATCTTGGCCGTGCTCGACCTGGAACATCATAGCGTCACATTCACCAACGCCGGCCACATGGCACCGCGCTTGCGGCACGCGGCCGACAGACCCGATCGACTTGAGCTAATCGGCGATGCCGAGACCGGTTTGCCGCTGGGGGTGACCGACGATTTTCAGTACGAGCAGACCGTCGTGAAGCTCGCGCCGGGAGACTCGCTGACGATGTTCACCGACGGCTTTAGCGAGGCGATGGACGCGCAAAACCAGATCTATGGCTTGCAACGCCTCGACAAGCAATTGTCGGCAAGCGCTCAGACGGTCAAAGAGCTAGGCGACCAGTTGCTGGAAGACGTCAAACGCTTCGCCGGCACACGCGCTCAGGCCGACGACATGTGCCTGCTCTGCTTCGGCCGAGCGTAACACGCAGTCAAAGAGCATAAGAAGCGAAAAGGGAACCACGGATGAACACCGATTGAGGAAGCAGGATTGGGAAAAGATAGCGGCTGTGCACAGCAGCTAATTCCCATCACTCCTCATCCGTGGTTATCTGTGTTCATCCGTGGTTCCCTTTCCTTCTCGCTCTCCTTCGTGGCGTCATCCCTCTCTATGAGAGCATTATGAGCGGCGGCGATCAGCCACCTGCGGATTGACCCAGGCTCGGAGCGGCTGACCGGTCGCACCGAGGATCAGGTTGTCGGCGGCAATCTCGGCCATCGCGTTGCGGCTGCTGACCGTGGCGCTGGCAATGTGCGGCGCAATCACGCAGTTGGGCAACGTCAGCAGCGGGTTGTCCATCTTCGGCGGCTCGGGATCGGTGACGTCGAGTCCCGCGGCGAAGATGCGGCCGGTCTTGAGGGCCTCGTACAGATCGGCCTCGACCACGTGCGGGCCGCGGGCGGTGTTCACGAACACGGCGGTGGGCTTCATTTTGGCAAAGGCGGCCTTGTTGAACATGCCGCGTGTCGAGTCATTGAGATCGGCATGAACGCTGATGAAGTCGGCTTCGGCCAGCAGGGCCTCGAAGTCGACGCGCCGCGCGTGCAGTTCGCGCTCCGCGGCCTCGTTCGGATACATATCGTGGTACAGGACGCGCATACCCCAGCCGCCAAAGCAGCGGCGGGCAAACGCAAAACCGATGCGACCCATGCCCACCACGCCGACAGTCTTGCCCACAAGGTCTTGGCCGATATGGCCTCGCGGCTCCCAGGTCTTCCACTTGCCGCTGATCGAGTAGGCGTGCCCCTCGACCACGCGGCGGGCGGCTGAAATGAGCAGCGAAAATGCCATGTCGGCCGTGGCGTCGGTGAGCACGCCCGGCGTGTTGCCCACGCAGACGCCCCGCTCGGTCGCGGCGGGAATGTCGATATTGTTGAATCCGACCGCGTAATTGCTGACGACTTTCAACCGCGGAGCGCTATCGAGCAGCGCGCCGTCGATCCGCTCGGTGAGCAGCGACAACAGGCCGTCGCACTGCGCAATACGCTGCCTGAGCACCTCGGGTGATGGGGGCAACGGCTCGGTCCAAATGTCGGCCTCGCAGGCGGCTCGAATCTTGTCCAATCCGACTTCAGGAATCAATCGCGTCACAAAGACCCGGGGCTTCGACATGGCGGGATACACCTGCGGCAAAGAGAGAAGATGACCCGCACGACAATTCGCTACAAAGCGCGGATGTCGGCGAGCGTTGAATGCCGCGATTATGGCGCAGAGTTTGCGCACAATGCAAGCCGCTGCGAACGCAAAACCGATTCTGTCGAATGGCTAGATCCGCTGTTTGCCGATCACCGCGCCGTTCTGGATCGAGAACGTCAGAATCTGATTGTGGACCAGATACCGGTAGACGCGGACTCGGCTGCCGCTCGCCTCACCCCCTTGCATCGCCATCCGCTTGGTGGGCTGACCCAGGATGGCCACAAGATCCTTCTCGGGCGTGCCGACCTTGATCTGTTCGTACAGTTCGTTGATCCGCCCCATGCGGCGAATGTCGTTGATACTGTCGCAACCCGAGAGCAAAGCCGCGAGCGAGATGGCTCCGAGCGCCAGCCATTTGCGACGAGTTCGTTGAAGGGACGATGGCGGTTGGGACAACATGGAAAAATCTCCGTTCCAACGAGTCGAGTCGAAGGCCGCGGCGCGGCGTGGCCAGCAGGCGTGTGTCTAAATCTACGTTACGCACGATCACTCGGGGCTCGCAAGCAGAGAACGCCCCACGCGGCACGAATGCCCGAGATGCCGATGGAAGCGATTATGACGACGGCCGAAACAGCGCTCCTTGCCGTCGGGATGTTCCCATTTCGACGCGTGGTGTTGCCTCACGTCGCGTTTGGACAACATGAGCGCTGTCTGGCGTGGTTGGACTGAACGACCGGCGCGACGCCTCGGCGACGAACCTAAGTCATTATCTGAAGGCGGCTTGCACTCGACACAGAGCCATCACTTTAGGTCAATTTTCGGAATTGGCACGCCCCGTGCTTATTGAGGTTCTCAACAACAACGACGACCTCACACGTAAAGGATCAGCACCATGAAAACGACCATCGCTCGCTTGTACCACGAGACCGACGGAGCCATCGTATCGGCGGAGATCATGTTGGTGATGACGATCCTGGTGCTGGGAACCATCGTCGGGCTCAAGAGCGTGCGGGACTCAGTCGTCAGCGAACTGGCCGACGTCGCGCAAGCGATCGCCAACGTCAATCAGGGTTACTGCTACAGCTCGGTCTGCGGCCACGCGGGCCATACCGGCGGGGGCGAATTCAAAGATCAAGCCGACTTCTGCGACACGGCCTGGGGACACGGCACCCAAGAATCGAAATGCGTCAATGTCGCCGCCTATGCGATGGGCGAACGCTAAACACTACGCGAGCCGCGCCGGTGACTTGACCTCCCCAACGAACGTGCGACGGTGCTCGAAAGTCTGCCCGGCATTTGCCGGGCAGGCTTTTATCATGCGCCACGCTCGACGTGCTGGAGCGCAAACACGCCGCAGGCGTTTATTGAGGTTCAGGTCATTAAGTTAAGTAGGACGACCAGCGGGAGTCTGATCATACCGGCCTCGAGTAGCTCGGCCTGTTAAGCTGATGATCTGAGGATCAATTGCCTTCGGTGCGCGCCAGGGCAATCAGCAACTCCAGCTCGGTAATCACGCCCGAGTGCAGCCCCTGATCGTCGACCACGGGCAAGCCAAAGACGTGCCGCTCGAGCATCGCCGCGGCGGCATCGGACAGGGTTTGCCCAATTTGCAACGGCTTGTCTTGCTTCGGCAAGAGCTCGCCGACCGTTTGAGCCTGATGCTTCCAGGAAGTGAATTCAGACGCTTCCGAGGCGTCATGCAACAACTCGCCCAAACGCGCTCGACGCAACGCTCGATCCGACAGGACCCCACAGACCTGTTCGCCTGAAACCACGGTCAGAAAATGACTCTGCGACGCTTGGAGCAACTTGCGCGCATCAACGAGCGACATCTCGCTATCGACCCTCTGCAACTGATCGTGGATCCAAGGACGAATCATGTGCTGGCCCTTTTGCGAGCCGCCATATGAGAGCTCGCGCAGAAAGTCGACCGTCGTGATGATCCCTTGCAGGCGATGATCGGAAACCACCGGCACGCTATGAAAACCGTGATCCAGCATCAGCTTGAGCGCGCGAAACGGCGGATCTTGGTCACTCACGTACATCACGTTCTGCGTGAGCACCTCGTTCACGTAGGTCGTCGCGCTGCATTGACCGGGGGAGACCTCGGCTCCGACCGGTGACAGTCGAGCCACGCGATCCAAGAACTTGGCGATGTCGAAATCGGACAACATGCCCACCAGTTCGTAATCGCCATCGACCACCGGCATGTGATGGATGCCATAGTCGTACATCTGCCGTACCACCACGTCGAGTGACGTAAGGGGTGTCGCGGTGACGGGATTAAAGCTTGTCAGGCTCGCGAGTTCGATCAGGGGCATGGCAACACGACTCGACAGGGGCAGTTGGGGACTTGAGTCACACGCGAAAATAATTCAATCGCGGTGAGCGTGGAGCTACGAAAAGGTAGGACAACGCTAGGCTTGGGGAGTGGTCATTTATGACCAGACCCGGGGCGCCAAGCGATGCACAGGACCACTGGCGCAAACTGTGACGGTTATACCGGCGCGCCGTGTTACTTGGCGGCCTCGGATGCGGCCAACCACTGGGCCACCGCCGCGCCTTCCGGGCCCGATTGTTCGAGCAACGTGCGGGCCTCGGCCTTGTCCCCCTTCGGATCGACGGCCAGGAAAGCCCCCACGGCCAATGCCGCCGCCGGACTACCCGCCCCGAGCGCCTTCTCGGCCAGCACACGCGCCGCCGCGGCGGGCAGCTTGCCAATATCGGCGTGCAAGACCGTCACGTTTCGATTGTCGGCCCGAACCACGATCTTGTCGGCCGTCGATTCGACCACCGTGGCAACGACCGTGTCTCCCTGCTTGAGTTCGTCCTTGGCCATGCACGTTTTCGCGCCGTCGAGCACGGCACCCCAGAAGTTGCGATGGGCGGCAATCACGGCTTGCATCTGCTCGACCATCCGGGTCGTGTCGGGAGCCGAGGCCTCGAACGTGGCCAAGTCGATTTGCGTTTCGGCCTCGCGAACGTTGTGCGTGACGAGCGCCTGCTTGGCGGCGGCAAGCTTCTGCTTGACCGCAACCAACTCCTTCTGATCCGCCTTCTTCTCCGGCTTGTCTGGCGTCGTCGACGGGGCGGGAGTGGTGGGCGCAGGCGTCGTGGGCTTCGGCTCGGGTTCGGTCTTCGCAGCCGCGGTTGGTTCCGTCGTAGTCTTCGTGTTGCTCGGCGGCGTTAAGGGAACGCTTGTCGAGAACATCTCCTTGGCCGTTTGCGTCCCCGCGGTCTTCTTCGCCTTGTCCAGGTCGCTGATGATGCTGTCCACCTTACCTTTGGTCGTCGTGGGAGCCGGCATGAACGATGGGTCGGGGGTGCCCAATATGCTGTCGCCGTTCGAGCGGGCTGGGGCCGGCGCCGGCGACTTCGGCGTACCGGCCAGCTTGCTAAAGTCGGGTCGACGTGGACCGCTCTCGACCAACGGCGGAACAACAGGCAGCGCCGCCTGTTGCTGAGCGGGCTTGGGCAGGAACTTGCCCCGGAACACAAAGCCCATCACGCCAATGAACGCCAATAGCGCCACACCCAGCACCAGCATGGCCGCTTGATTACCCGACTTGCGCTGGCGACGATAGTCGCTACGAACAGCCGAAGCGCTGTTGGAATTAAAGCCCGGATCCATCGCCTGACCCGCCGGCATGCCGTACATGGGCTGCGGCGCATAGCCGGGCGGCATCGGCTGCGCCATCATGGCCGGATTCATCCCCGGATGCATCCCCTGGGGCATGCCCGCCATCGGCACCGGCTGCGCCATCATCGGTTGAGCCATCGCGGGCTGCGCCATCATCGGCTGTCCCATGACGCCCTGCGCCATCATGGGTTGCGCGGCGTACGGGGCGGCCATTGCTTGTGGCATGCCCGGCATCACCGGTGCCGCCATCATCGGCTGAGCCTGCGCCATCATGGGTTGCGCGGCGGATGCTTGACGCAGCTTTTGTTCGTACTCGCGGCGCGACGCTCCCACCAGCAGCGTCGACTTGGCCTGCTGCAACTCCTGCATCAACTGCTTGGCCAACGCCGCCTGTGGGCCCTGCAGGTGAGGAGTCACGCGCGCCATCCGCTCTTCAATGGCCTCGGCTAGCAGCGGCGGCTCGCCCGTAAACGAGGGCACTCCGATCAACTCATACAGGTTGGCGGGCTGAGGTCCGGAAAGGCCCAACCAGGACTGATACGGATTAAACGAATTCGACATGGCACGGCCCTCGCTCTACACACAAGTTCGATCAGCTCATCGCGCGCCGCCCAAGATAGGAACGACACACGGACATCAGGCGGGAAAATATCTTCGTCGCAGCACCCATCCATCGCGATGGTCCATACTACGACGCGCGTCGGGTGGCAAAAGTTCCCACGGCATCACCGCGAGTCGTGATCGTGCGAACGCTCCACACCCACTCGATAACGGTTTGCAGTCGGGTCTATTATGGTTCAAGAACCTGATTCAGGCAACGTGCGATCCTGACCGAAACGGGCCAATTTCTCACCGGGAGAGAACTTTCCTCTGAAGGCCCGCGCGGCCATCGAGCCAGGGGGACCAGCGGAAGCCCGGTGTTTTCCGGTCTCGCGCTGCTCGCCGGGGCTCATTCACCACGCAACGCTTCCAGGAGTGGTTCGACCGCCGTGGCGGGCGGTGGCGCAATACCCCAGATTCGCGCAATCGTCGGGGCCATCGCCCCAGGGACGACTCGTTGCTCGTAACGGCCTGCCTTGATGCCGTCGCCATAAAACACCAGCGGGATATGGCTGTCGTAACGCCACGGGCTGCCGTGGGTCGCCGGGGCCGTGCCACTGATCTGATAAGGGGCGAGGCAGTAAAGCACGTCGCCGCTGCGGAGCGGGTTGAAGGTGCGATAGAACTGCAACGCGAGGCCGTCGCTGGGGGGCGTGCCGAGCATCGCTTCCCGAGTCACCGCGCCGCCGATAAACGGCTCGGCGAGCAACCGATCGCGCACGATCCGCTGCGCCTCGACGAGCGCGTCCCCCTGCAACTTTGGATGATCGCGTCGCAGGTAAACCTCGCCATAGTCGAAGTTCTGCACATAACTGACGTCCGAGACCCCAAACCGCTCACTCAGCGCTTGTTCGAGTTGAATGCCAAAAAAACCGGTCGACTTGCCGAAGGGATTTCGCCCGGCGGGCAAGCCCCGCTGCTTCGCATACTCGGGCACGGGCGCCACGCCATGATCGCTCGACAACACCAGCAGCACTCCGCGCCCCTTGAGATGCTCACGTAGAAAACGCATGAACTGCCCCAACTGTTGATCGGTGCGATACGTGATGTCCTGCACCTCGAGGCTATGCGGGCCGTAGCCGTGCCCGACGTAGTCGTTGCTCGACAGGTTGATCGCCAACAGGTCGGGGGTCTCGCGTTGGCCTAACTTTTCGTACTCAACGATCAGCCGCGCCACGTCGAGCGTGATCTCGTTGCCATACGGCGTGCGCGTGACGGCGTCGAACAACTTTTTATCGCCAGCCGCGGGGAGGGGGTGCGGAAAGGCACGCCCCAGCGGCGGATAATTCGTCTCGAACAGGGCGTCGTCCGGATAGTACTCGACGTAATTCTCGCGTGGATAGACAAGCTCCCAGTTGCGGCCGCCAAACTTCTCGACCGCGTCGCTCTCGTTATACAGCCGCAGGTAGCCGGGCAGATCGCGGCGATAATAGGTGCTGGTGACCCACTGGCCGCTCTCCTCGTCGTACCAGTAGGCGGCATCCGCAGTGTGCCCCGCCATGAGCACGCTCGCACGATCTTTGAGCGCCACGCCAAACACCTTCGATCGCGGATTGTGTAGTTTGAGCATGTCGCCAAGCGTGCTCACGAGCAGCGTGCGCGGCGAGGCCGGATCGCCACCGCCGCCGACCACCTGTTCATCCTTGTCGATGACACAGTAGCGCTTTTTGCCTTGCTCGCGGTCGTACCAGGCGTTGTCGATGATGCCCGTCTGACGCGGAAACGCTCCCGTGAGCAGCACGCTGTGCCCCGGCGCCGTATATGTAAAGGCGTGGCCGTGGTGGCAGTTCGTGTACAGTGCCGCATCGGTCCAGAATTTCTCGAACAGGCCGTCGGCATGAAACTGCGGCCGCATCCGTTGCAAGTACTCGAACGGAAACTGATCGATGCTCACAACGACCACGAGCGCAGGCCCCTCGCTGGCCAACGACCACGTCGAGCCGAGCAGTACGGCACATCCCAACACGATCATCTGCCAAGCGCGTCGCACCATGATTCAACCTCGTCATCCCATGAAAACGCTCGATTGCGGAAGCCGTCTATTATGGGTCGCGGCACGCGGATTACCAGTCCAGCAAGTCATCCACAGGAAGCTTCGAACGAAATTGGGGACATACCAGGGGACGGGAGTGAATGGCATCAACTTAGAACGCAAAAAGGGGACGGAACGCAAAAAGGGGACGGGAGTCATTTATTGACAGCGGGGTATTTAGCCCGGTAATCTCGGGGTATGCCAAGACGAGCCCGAGCCATCGAAGGTGGTTATGCCTATCACGTGCTGAACCGCGCCAATGCGCGACTGCCGCTGTTCAGCAAAAATGCTGATTATGCCGCCTTCGAACGCGTGCTGGAGGCAGCGCTGGAACGACTGCCGCTGCGGATTCTTGGCTATTGCCTGATGCCGAACCATTGGCACCTGGTCGTTTGGCCAAAAGTTGGGGCAGGCCGCGAGGTCTCGGAGTTCATGCGCTGGCTGACGGTCACGCATACCCAGCGCGCTCATGCACATCGCCACACTGCGGGCACGGGCCATCTGTATCAAGGTCGCTTCAAATCGTTCCCCATCGAATCGGACGAACACCTGTACACCGTGTTGCGCTATGTTGAGCGGAACCCGGTGCGGGCCGGTTTGGTTACGCGCGCGGACGATTGGCAATGGTCCAGCTTGTGGCGATACTATCACGGCGATAACGAAGCGCGAAAGGCGTTGAGCCATTGGCCCATCGCGCGTCCCGACGATTGGTTGCGCCGAGTCCATCGAGCCGAGACAAAACGTGAATTGGAGGCGCTGCGGCGTAGCGTGCAGCGCGGGCAACCTTTTGGCAGCGAAGACTGGACCGCGCGCACGATTGCCAAGTTGGAGTTGGAACACACCGTTCGACCGCGAGGCCGACCGCGAAAGACACCCCCCGAGTAGAAATATGACTCCCGTCCCCTTATTTGCGATCGTCCCCTTATTTGCGATCCCCTTATTTGCGATGACGATCGTGCTGGGCCTAATGGCCGGGATGGTGCGGGCAGGGGAACTGCGGGCAGGGGTCGCTCAAGTCGATGTTACGGATTATGCCGCTGGAAAGGTGCATGCTCCGTGCTACGCCAAAGCGCTGGTGCTGCAGCAAGACGAGACCACGGCGGTCTTGATCACGATCGATGCGGTGGCGATCGGCGAGATCGGACGCATTGGCAACGACTTTCTAGCTTCGGTTCGCGCCGACCTCAAACAAGCCTTGGGTATCGCGCCAGCGAGCGTGCTGATCAACGCGAGTCATTGTCATGGCATCGTGCGGAACGACACGCGGGCGTTGGTGGTCCAAGTGGTTCAGGATGCTTGGCGACAGCGCGTGGCCGTCAAGGTCGGTGCCGGCGCGGGGCAAGAAGCCGGAATCAGCGAAAATCGCCGCCTGCTCATGAAAGACGGCAGCGAAGTGGACATGCGTCGCGCCTATGCCTTGCCCCGCGATCAGGATGTCGCGCAGGTCGGTCCGATTGACGCGCAAATTGGCCTGCTACGAATCGATCGTGTCGATGGTCGTCCGCTTGGCGTGGTTTATAATTTTGCCTGCCATCCCATCATGGATCCGCCCCAGCGAGGCAACTCGGCGGACTTCCCGTACTTCGCTTCGCGGGCGATTGAAGAGAATTTGGGCGAAGGGGTCGTGGCGTTTTTCGTGCAAGGCTGCGGCGGCGACATCAATCCGGTGCGCTACAAGGATGTCAACGGTCCAAACGAGTCGGAACCCCTGGGGAACCAACTGGGGCTGAGTGTCCTCAGGTCCGTGCGTCGCATCGACACTCGACCCGACGCCGAACTGAACGTCATCAGCGAATCGATGGCGTTGCCGCGCGGGGCCGATTTCGAGCAGCGGATTGCGGCCATCGAAGCCGAGCAACGCCGCCTCAACGCAGCGCTCAAGCCGACAAACATTCATTTCAAATCGTTTCTGACTTTGCTCATCCAACAGCGCCTCTGGCCCGAGTTCCCATCGACCCATGCACAAGGCTACCTGCACGAGCAATTGGTGGACAAGCAACAACTGCGTCAACTCGACGAGAGCAATCGCGCGAGTGTTGAGGCGTATCTGCGCAATATCGAGATCATGGAGCAGTTGACCCGGCTGGGCACGAATTTGGCGTTGCTCAAGAAGCACCTGGCGCAGAATCAGTTGGCCGCGGTGTCGACCATCGACGTTGAGGTTTGCGGACTGCGCGTCGGGGAGTTTCGGCTGCTCACGTTTCCGGGCGAGTTGACGGTCCAGATTGGCCTGAATATCAAACGGGCCGCCGCGCGTCCGCATGTGTTTGTGGCGGGATACACCAATGGGTATATCTACTATGCTCCCACTGCGGAGCAGCGTCGCAACTCGGGTTTTGCTCAGGAGGACTGCGACACGCTGCTCTCACCCGCCTGGCAGCGGCTCTTTGAGTTGAAGACGCAACAAATTCTTAAGCGTCTGTGAAGCGAACCAAATTTGTTCAACTTTTCGCTGTCGGGTGCCGTGGCCCATTGGGCCTTATCAGAGTAGCCAGCTACGAGAGCCACGGACTTGGAAGGCCACTTGCGGCGCCAAGGCGACCAGGTCAGGCTCGACCGGGCCGTGCTGTCTCCCACCCCACCCTGATGGTTCTGTCGCCGCGCGAAAAGGATGCACTATCATGAACACTGTGAAGCAATGGACGTTGGCCACCCTCGTCTTGGCCGCCACGATTCTCGTCAGCGGTCAGAGCGCCGAGGCTGGCTGGGGGATTTCGTTCAATACGGGTTACCCCACGGGCTGTGCCACCTCGTCCTATGGTTACGCCGCCCCGTATGGCTATGCGGCCAACCCGTACTACGCAAACTACGGTTATGCACCGAGTTACGGGTACGGGTACGCTGCCCCGGTGTTCGGTTTCTCGTACTCCTCAGGCTACAGCGGAAGCTACGGTCACCGCTCGTATCATCACGGGCATCATGGCCATCATGGCCACCACGGGCATCATGGCCACCGGTAGAGCTGGAACGAGAAAAAATAGTGACAGTCCGGGGGCCGCGTTGAACGGCCGCTCCGGACTGTCGCCCTCCTGGGATAGCACACAACGAGATGAGCCGGTACGACCTGCGTCGACAACAGGATCTTGCTACGCTGGGTCGTGAATCTCGTTTTCCCCATCTGCTGCGATTCGTGAGTGAATTGGACGTGGCAAGCCAAGTGCTTGCGCGGTCGCGATCGAATCGGCAAAGCCCCCGTTGCCAGCAACGCCTGCATTCATCGAACGATGCGTGGTGATCCGGCCCAAGAGAGGTATCGGACAAAGTGTCCCATCCTCTTTTGTCCGATTGGGCAGAATGCACAGATTTTGTCGCTTGTAACGCTTGTAATGATTATTTCTCATCTACTGGGCTGTGGAGGTCGATTTTAGGGACCGAGCCCCCCTAGGTTTACGAGCCTCGTTGGCCTGGGGATCGCTCGCAACGATTTATCCCTTTCGACGTCACAGGACTGCGTGCCGTGAAACGAATCACTCAGGCGATCAAAGCCTTTTTCGGGTCTTCGCTGTTTTGGGGCCCACTGGCGGCGCTCGGCTTCTACACGCTCATCCACCAAGGGGTGCTCAGCGGCCCGTTCTTCGACCGCTACTTTACCAACCACTGGGTGCTGGGCACCGAAGTGGTGCTGTTCTTCGTCGGGGTCGCCGAGCTGCTGCTCAAGTTCTTCGATGTCTCCGAGCAGCGGGCGCGTTTAGCCCGCAAAATTTGGGACGCGCCGCTGCAAAACGCCCTGCCCACGACCGAAGCACCGAAGCTGATCGCGCAGTTAAACCAACTCAGCGATCGCGAACGGCAGTCGCCGCTCGTGCGCCGGTTATTCGATGCGCTCTCGTCGATTGTCCGCAAGGAGTCGGCCGATCACCTCGATGAAGAGCTCAAGTACCTCAGCGACGCCGACGCCCAACGCGTGCATGCCAGCTACGCACTGATGCGGATCGTCATTTGGGCCATCCCAATTCTCGGCTTCTTGGGCACGGTCATCGGCATCACCGACGCCATCGGACAATTGAACCCGCAGGCGCTCGAGAAGTCGCTTGATGGCGTGACGTTTGGCTTGGGCATCGCGTTCGACACAACCGCGTTGGCGCTCACGCTCTCAATGTTCCTGATGTTCAGCCAGTTCCTGGTCGACCGGCTCGAAACGAATTTGATGGCCGACCTCGACCTGCGCGTGGCCGATGAGTTGTCGGGCCGTTTCATGCTTGCGGGCACGAGCAGCGACCCGCAGGTGGCTGCCGTTCGTCAAATGGGCGAGCAGGTCATCTCGTCCACCGAGAAACTGGTTCAGCGACAGGCCGACATCTGGCAGCGGACTATGGAGTCGGCGCAGAAGCGCTGGAACGAAGCGGCTTCGCAGGCTCAAGAGCACGTGGAGAGCCAGTTGGTCAAGTCGCTTTCGCGCAGCGTGCAGTCGCACGCCGAGACGCTGGCCAAGTCCGAGGCTGAAGCCAGCGAACGGAACCGACGGCACTGGAATCGCGTGCTCAAGCGGCTCGCGGAGCAAACCCAGACGATGCAGTCGCAGCATGTTGAAATCGTCAAGCAGAGCGAGATTCTCCGGCAGGTGGTCGAGGCCACGGGTCAAATCACGCGGCTCGAAGAGTCGCTCAATCAGAACCTTGCCGCGCTGGCCGGAGCGCAGCACTTTCACGATACGTTGTCGAATTTGTCGGCCATGGTCAGCCTGCTCAACGCACGGCTGGGTCAAGTGGTTCCGGCGGGGCGCACCGTTGATTTGCATTCCCATAACCTGAGCAAAGCGGCATGAGCAAGCGACGCGCCGCAAACGCGTCGGCCAATGTCCAGTTGTTTCCGTTTCTGGCGGTGCTCCTGTGTGCGATGGGAGCATTGATCCTGCTCTTGGTCATCATCACCGGGCAGGCCAAGGAACAAGGCAAAGAACTGCGATACGAGGCCGTCGAGCAGCGGATCCAACTCGCCCAGCAGCGCAACGACCTGCAGTGGCGGCAAGGGATGGTCGAGCAGGCCCGCGACGCCACCAGCGCGCAACTGTCTCGCTCCCGCGCCGCGCTCGCCAGTATCGAAGACGAGCTGCGCAAACAACAGGATCAGCTCGCCGAACTCAGTGCCGCCGAGTCACAAACGGGCAACCGCCTCGCCCTCGAACAGCTTTCGCTGGCCGAGCTGCGCGATCGCCTGGCGAAAGCCAAGGCCGACGTGGACATCGCACAGCAGGAGGCCGACAAGCAACGTCGCGTTCGGCGCCACACGCGCGACTCGTTCGCGGTTGTCCCTTATCAGGGCCCGCACGCCACGCGACGCCGCCCGATTTACATCGAATGCACGTCCGAGGCGGTCGTTCTTCAACCCGAGGGGATCAAACTCAGCGAGGCGGATTTTGTCGCCAGCGACATCGCCAATAATCCACTCGCGGCGGCTTTGCGCGCCGCGCAAGATTACATCATCAAAAATCGGTTTGTCGACGGACGCGACAACGGAGCCCCCTACCCGCTGCTACTCGTGCGCCCCAAGGGAGTCGGAGCCTACTACGCGGCTCGCGCGGCGATGACCAACTGGGGCACCGAGTTTGGCTACGAACTGATCGACGAGGATTGGCAGATCGATTATCTGCCGCCGGATCAGGGGCTCGTGACCAGCATGAATCGGGCGATCCTCGACGCGCGGCAACGCACGGCCGTGGCCGCGGTCGCCGCCCCCGGACTGACACGCGGCACGCAGCGCGATGTGTATCGCCAAGCCTTCTCGGCCGGCCGCAAAGGGAACGCCATGGCCGAGAGTGGCGGCGCCGACATGACCGACGAGGTCGCCGTGGCCAACGCCCAGGCCAGTCTCCGCGGCAACTCGGCGAACGGTGGTATGGGAAGCAATTCGCGCGGCAGTTTCGGCCGAAGGGGCGCAGGCAGCGGCAACGGCTCCGACACGTCCAAGGGACCGTCCCCGTACGATCAGGTTTTCGCGGGCGGGTATGGTCCCCAGGCCGGCGGCATGAGCGGCGCAGGGACCGCAACAGGACGTAGCATGGGGGGCGCGAAACTGTCCGGCCTCGGTGCTGACACCTCCGGCACCGCGCCGCAAGCGAGCGGCACTCAACCTAACTCCAGCGGCAGCGCAAACTCATCTCCACAAGCTGGCTCCGCGGGACAACCACTCAACGGCAGCCTTGCACAGGGCGCCGCAACCGGGTCACGCTACGCCTCCAATTCGGCCGCGACGATGCAGAGCCCTGCCACCTCCGACAGCTCGGGTCAACCGGCTCCGTTCGGCGGCAACGATCCGTACTTGAACAAGCCAGGCTCGGGCTCGTCGGCAGACCCGTCGGCGAACAAAACTGCTCCGTTCTCGACGACCGGCCGCACCTATGGCGCTGCACGCGATGCCTCGTCGGGCCTGGGGAGCGGCAGCGACGGTGGCGCACCCGCGGGGACTCCCTCGGCCAGCTTCACGGCCGGACAAAAGCAGCAAGCCGCCGAACACCAAGCCAACCTTGCCAAGCGGCGTGGCCGTGACTGGGGCTTACCCGACCGCGCCCCGCATACCGTCCCCCTCACGCGGCCGATTCAAGTCGCGCTGACGGCCGAGACGTTGACTCTGCGGGCCGAGCGTGGCACGCGCGACACCGATCGCGTGATCCGACTGGCGCCCCGCACCGAAGACTCGGTCGACGAATTGGTCAGCAAGATTTGGGAGCATATCGGCTCCTGGAGCATCGCCGGCCTAGGCATGTATTGGCGGCCCGTGCTGGTCATCGACGCCACGCCCGACGCCAGCCAACGGCTCACCGAGTTGCAGCGCGTGCTGCACGACAGCGGGTTGGAAGTGACCGTGCGCGGAGCACCAACCACGGCCCGACGTCCATGAACTTACCCCTGAACGAACCTCCGGCACCCGCTCGACATGGCCAAGTCTGAACACAATCCCGACGAAGCATTTGGCAGCGATTCGTTTCTCGATATCGTGGCTAACATGGTCGGTATTCTGATCGTGCTCGTGATCATTGCCGGCTTGCGGGCCAGGAATCTGCCCACCGAACTGATCGACGCGGCGCTCGACGTGGCGGTTGAAGTCGAGAGCCTGGTGCATGGCACTCTGGCGATCGAAAGCGAAACGCTGCGACTGCAACGGCAGGTCGAGTCGGTGCAAGGCTTGCAGGCGGCGCGGCAAGTGGAACTCGATCAACTTCAAAAGGTGCTCGACGAACAGCGGCAAGCCATCGCCGCCAAGCGGCAATCACTCGATGAGCAGTCGCAAGCCGAGTTCGATCTGAAACGCCAACTGGCCGCCACCGAGCAGCGATTGGAACTTACCAAGCAAGAGGTCGAGACGCTCGAACGACAACCACTGAAACGCTCGAGCAAGATCGAGAGCTATCCGACCCCGCTCAGTCAGACCGTCCACGGCAAGGAACTGCACTTCCAGTTGCGTGCCGGCCGCATCGCGATCGTGCCGCTCGACGAATTGCTGCGCGAACTCGAAGGGGACGTGCGGCACTTGGCCAGCGATCTGCGCGACAGTGGCGAGGCCACCGACACGATCGGACCCATCAAAGGTTTCAGGCTCCGCTTCACGATCGAACGCCTCGACATTCCCGGCCGCGGCTCGGTCGGCCGGCTGCAAGAGTTCACGTTGATTCCCAGCTCGAATCAACTCGGCGAGACGCTCGAGGCCGCGCTGGCCAACGACAGCGATTTTCGCGCGCACCTCGAAGGCCATCTCCCGGGCCGCACGACGATCACGCTCTGGACCTATCCGGACAGTTTCGGCCTGTACCGGTCGCTCAAGCAGAACCTGTATTTGCAGGGCTTTTCCGTCGCCGGCCGCCCGCTGCCCGAAGGCCAACCCATCGGCGGCTCGCCGCAAGGGACCAAGAGCGCCGCACAATAACAAGTGATAAATGATAAGTGCTAAGTGATAAATG
>CAZZBK010000126.1:0-17603 GCA_964652155.1 uncultured Planctomycetaceae bacterium
CGAGTTCGACTACTGCTGCTGCCACGCCAGCTTTGCGCTGCGGGAATTGGGCATCGAATCGATCATGGTGAACTCGAATCCGGAAACGGTCAGCACCGATTACGACACCAGCGACCTGCTGTTCTTCGAGCCGCTCACGACCGAAGACGTGCTCAACATCGTCGATCGCGTGCAGCCCGACGGCGTCATCGTGCAGTTCGGCGGCCAGACGCCGCTCAACTTGAGCCGCGCGCTCTGGAACGCTGGAGTCCCCATCATCGGCACGAGCGTCGACACGATCGAAGACGCCGAGGACCGCGAGAAGTTTCAGCGACTGCTCGTGCGGCTGGGGCTCAAACAGCCCGAAAACGCCATCGCCCGCAACATGGGCGAGGCCCGGCAACTCGTCGAGCGGGTTGGCTATCCGTGCCTGGTGCGCCCCAGCTTCGTGCTCGGCGGACGCGCGATGGAAATCTGTTACGACGGCGGGCAGTTCGAGCGCTACGTCACCGAGGCCTTCATCGTCGCCCAAGGCCAACCCGTCCTCATCGATCGCTTTCTGGAAGACGCCACCGAGGTCGACGTTGACGCGATTTGCGACGGCCAGCGCGTCGTGGTCGCCGGCGTCATGGAACACATCGAAGAGGCTGGTGTCCATTCGGGAGACTCGGCCTGCGCAATTCCACCGTACAGCCTGCAAGAGCCGGTCATTGCCGAGATCAAGGACGCCACGCGCCGACTGGCCCGCGCGCTCAACGTGCGCGGGTTGATGAACATTCAATTTGCGATCAAGCGCGAAGACGGCCACGACAACGTGTACGTGCTCGAGGTGAACCCTCGCGCCAGCCGCACCGTCCCGTTCGTGGCCAAGGCCACGGGGGTACCGCTGGCCAAGTTAGCCGCCAAGGTCATGGCCGGCGTCACGCTCGAAGAGTTGGGGCTGATCGAAGACCCCATCCCGTCGCATGTGTCGGTCAAGGAAAGCGTGTTCCCGTTCGTCAAGTTCCAAGGGGTCGACATCGTGTTGGGCCCCGAGATGCGATCGACCGGCGAGGTGATGGGGATCAGCGATCATTTCAGCATCGCCTTCGCCAAGAGCCAGCTCGCCGCCGGGATCATCCTGCCTCCCAAAGGCACGATCTTTATCAGTCTCTCCGATCGCTCGAAGCACCATGCCGTGCGGCTCTGCCAGCCACTGCACGAAGCCGGCTATCAGTTGATCGCCACGGCCGGCACGGGCAAGCGACTCAGCGAGGCCGGCATTCCGGTCAAGATTGTCAAGAAGGTGCAAGAAGGGCATCCCAACTTGATCGACCACCTGATCAATGGCGACGTGCAGTTGATCTTTAACACCCCCAGCGGCAAAGGGGCCCGCACCGACGAAGGGCGCATCCGAGCGGCCTCGGTCGCTCATGGTGTCCCGTGCATCACGACGATCCCGGCGGCCGACGCGGCCGTGCGGGCCATGCAGGCCATGAAGGAAGAAGAGATGGGCGTGCAAGCGCTGCAGGACCGCTTTCCGGTCGAAACCGTCTGACCAACCTCATGCCTTGATGGAGCGCCGGAGACCCGTATCGTGCCCGGCCCACTCATCACGCTGACGACCGATTTTGGCGAAGGGAGCCCGTACGTCGCGGCCATGAAAGGGGTCATTTTGTCGCTCAATCCGCGGGCGCGGCTCGTCGACCTGACGCATCGCATCGCACCGCAGAACGTGTGCGAAGCGGCTTGGGTGCTCGACGACGTGATCGACTGCTTTCCGGCTGAAACGATTCATGTGGTGGTCGTCGACCCTGGCGTGGGAACCACGCGGCGGCTGGTGTACGCACGCTGGAGCGACGCTCATTTTTTAGCCCCCGACAACGGGCTATTGGGTCGCTTGGCGGAGCGCAGCCCGCCTCGTACAATACGCTCGCTAACCGAGTCTCAGTGGTGGCGCACAAATGTCTCGCGAACTTTTCACGGACGCGATATTCTAGCACCCGTGGCGGCTCACCTCAGCTTGGGAGTCGACCCCCAACTGTTCGGCCCGCCGTTGGATTCGCTCGTATCGCTCCCTTGGCCAGAGGTGCTCGTCGTGCCGGGAAAAATTCAAGGTACCGTCCGCTCGATTGACTCGTTTGGCAACCTGATCACCGACATCGCCGCTGACAAGTTGCACGATGTGCCACGCGGCGAGACGACCCGCATCGGCTGTGACGAGCACGAGACGCTCGGCATCCAGCAGACCTATGGCGACCAACCGCCGATGACCCTGATTGCCCTGGTCGGATCGAGTGGCTACCTCGAATTGTCAATCGTCAACGACAGCGCGGCCGAGATGCTCGGCATTCGGCCCGGAGCGCCGGTTCTCGTGCAATGGTAACGCCCGACCGCGATGCGTTGTGCCGTTGGGATCGCGAGCATGTCTGGCATGCGTTCACCCAAATGGCCGAGCACGAAGCGCTCATCTTACAGCGCGGCGAGGGGTGCGTGCTCTACGACCTCGACGGCCGCGCGTACCTCGATGGCGTCAGCAGCCTGTGGTGCAACGTTCATGGCCATCGACATCCCCGGCTCGACGCCGCGCTCCGCGCTCAGCTCGACGAGGTGGCCCATATCACGCTGCTTGGCTCGGCGCATCCGGCAACCATTCAACTCGCGCGACGACTTGTCGAGGTGACACCCCCTGGGTTGAACCACGTCTTTTTTTCCAGCGACGGCTCGTCGGCGGTCGAAGTGGCTTTGAAGATGGCGTTCCAGTACTGGCGGCAGTGTGCCGAGCCGCGCCCGAACAAAACACGCTTCGTGGCTTTTGGCGACGCCTATCATGGCGACACGATCGGTAGTGTCAGCGTCGGTGGGGTCGAGCGCTTTCATCGCGTGTTCGAGCCGCTGCTTTTTGAGACCTTGCGGCTCCCTTCGCCGTCGGGAGATTTGACCACCCACGTCGCCGAGTTGGAGTCGTTGCTCAAGCGCGAACACGAGCGGATCGCCGCGGTGGTCATCGAGCCGCTTGTGCAATGTGCCGCGGGGATCGTGCGTCATGCGCCAGGCTATCTGCGTGCGCTGCGCGAGTTGACCCGCCGCTATGGCTTGCTGCTGATCGCCGACGAGGTCGCGGTCGGCTTCGGCCGGACCGGCACATTGTTCGCCTGCGAACACGAGCTTGTATCGCCGGACTTTCTCTGCCTGGGCAAAGGCTTGACGGGCGGATATCTGCCGATGGCCGCCACGCTGGCGACCGACGAGGTGTGGCAGGCATTCCTGGGCCCCCATGAGTCGCAACGGCAACTCTTTCACGGCCACACGTATGGCGGCAATCCGCTCGCCGCGGCGGTCGCGCTCGCCTCGTTGGACGTGTTCGACGAGGAGCGCGTGCTCGAACAACTGCCGGAGAAAATCGCTCATTTGGAGGCACGACTGCGGCCGCTCACCGCTCACCCGCACGTTGGCCGCATCGCGCAACTAGGCCTGATCGCCGGCATCGAGTTGGTTCGCAGCCGCTCTCCGCGCGAGGCCTACCCTTGGCAAGCACGTCATGGCCAACGAGCGTGCCTGGCCGCACGCGAGCGCGGAGTGCTCTTGCGCCCGCTGGGTGACGTGCTCGTGCTGATGCCTCCGTTGGCCATCAGCTTGTCGCAGATCGATCAGCTCGTCGACGCTGTCGAGTACGGCATCGCTCGGGTGAGTGGCGACTGAACCTGCACCAGAACAACGCTCCTTGGGCCGCTTTCATTCCGTGCGTGTCATGCGTTAAACTAGCACCCCGGCCCCCCATCAACTCTAGCCCTCGCCAGCAGTCACCCATGAATCGCTCTCGCAGCCAAGCCGCGTTCGCTCGTGCCAAGCAACTCATTCCCGGAGGGGTCAACAGCCCGGCCCGGGCATTCGGAGCGGTGGGAGGCGAGCCGCTGTTCTTCTCGCGCGGCGAGGGCGCGTACCTATTCGACATCGACGGCCAGCGGCTGATCGACTACATCGGCTCCTGGGGCCCCATGATCCTGGGACATGCCCACCCTAAAGTCACCGCCGCGCTGCACGAGGCGGTCGCGCGGGGCACCAGCTTCGGCGCGCCCACCGAGGCCGAAAGCGAATTGGCCCAACTGATCACCGAGGCCGTGCCGAGCATCGAGAAAGTCCGGCTCGTCAACTCGGGGACCGAAGCCACGATGAGCGCCATCCGCTTGGCTCGCGGGTTCACCCAGCGGGACGTAATCGTCAAATTCGCCGGCAATTATCACGGGCATGTCGACAGCCTGCTGGTCGCCGCCGGCAGCGCGGCCGCAACCCTGGCGGTCCCCAACTCACCCGGCGTGACACCGGGGACGGCCCAAGACACGCTCGTCCTGCAATACAACGACATCGCCGGTTTGCAACGCGCGTTCGAGCAGCATGGCCCGCGCATCGCGGGGGTCATCATCGAACCGGTGGTCGGCAACATGGGCTGCGTTGTACCGACACCAGCGTTCCTCACCGCGCTGCGTGAGCTGACGCAGCGACACGGCGCGCTGTTGATCTTTGACGAAGTGATGACCGGCTTCCGCGTGGCCTATGCGGGCGCGCAGAGTTTGTTCGGCATCCGGCCTGACCTGACGACGCTCGGTAAGATCGTCGGCGGTGGCCTGCCCGTTGGCGCATACGGCGGCCGACGAGACATCATGGATCACATCCTGCCCGTCGGGAGCGTGTTTCAGGCCGGGACCCTCTCGGGCAATCCGCTCGCCACCGCGGCCGGCATCGCCACGCTGAAAACGCTGCGCGACGACAACCCGTACCCCAAGCTCGAACAGCTCAGCGCTCGCCTCGAGAGCGGCTTGCTTCGCGCGGCATCCAAGGCGAACGTGCCCCACACGCTGTGCCGCGTGGGGAGCATGATGACCTTGTTCTTCAGCGGCGAGCGTGTCATCGATTGGCCCACGGCCAGCCGTTGCGACACCAAGCGGTTTGCACAATTCTTCTGGGGGCTCATCGAGCGTGGCGTCTATTTTCCGTGCAGTCAGTTCGAAGCCCTGTTTGTCTCGGCCGCCCACAGCGAGGTCGACATCGACGCGACCGTTGCCGCGGCGGGCGAATCGCTCGCCGCGCTGGCCAAGTAAGGTGCGCTCATGAAGTTTCGTCCGCTCGGCCGCACGGGGCTCGACGTGTCGTGGGTCAGCTTTGGCGCGGCGTCGTTGGGACAGGAGTATCGCCCCATCGACGTGAACGAAGCGCTCCGCGCCGTACACGTGGCACTCGAAGCGGGGATGAACTTCATTGATACGTCACCGTACTACGGCCGGGGCATGAGCGAAGTGCTGCTCGGCGCCGCGCTGCGTGATGTGCCCCGCGAGCGTTATTACCTCGGCACGAAACTGGGACGCTACGACCGCGCCCATTTCGACTTCTCGGCTCGCCGCGTCGTCGAGAGCGTCGACGTCAGCCTGCATCGGCTCGGGACCGATCATCTGGACATCATCCTGTGCCACGACATCGAGTTCGTCGAGCTGCCGCAGATCGTGAACGAAACGCTCCCTGCCCTGCAAAAACTACGTGAGCAAGGCAAGGTCCGGTTCATCGGCATCAGCGGCTATCCGATGCACATATTTCGCTGGGTGCTCGAGCGCGCCGACCTCGACGTGATTCTGTCTTACAATCATTACACGCTGCAAAACACGATGCTCGCCGAGTTGGTGCCGCAACTCACGTCGCGCGGTGTGGGCATCATGAACGCCTCTCCTTTCTCGGCGCGGCTGCTCACGAACACCACGCTGCCACCGTGGCACCGAGCGCCGGAGAACGTCCGGCAGATTTGCCGCCAGGCGGCCCAACACTGCACAGCGCGCGGTGTCGACATCGCGCAGCTTGCATTGCAATTCTCGCTCGACCACGAAGGCCTCGCCACCTGCATCGTGGGCTCGGCCGACCCGGAAAACGTGCGCAAGCTGGTCCAGTGGTCCAAACAGCCGCTCGATGCGCAACTCGTGAGTGAAGTTCAAGCGATCCTGCGACCGATACACAACTGGTTTTATGTCGAAGGCCGCCGCGAGAACAACGACCCCAAGGTGATGGAGTGAACCGGCCGGAATTGCACCCGAATGCACGCAAATCGTCACCAGGCCGACGATCGGTTTTCAGATATTTCCGTCCATTCGCGTTTATTTCCGGGCCTCTTTGTTGTCGGTTCGTGACATCGTTTCCGCGTGCCCGGTTGACCGGTCTGCTTCGGCAGCCAACAGCTTGACAGAACCCCAAGCGAGCCTTCAAATTGCTGTTTAGAGCGTCTAACAAAATGGCTGGGGACTGTCCCAATTTTTCGAAGGCCGCCAAGAAAAATGGGACGGTCACCCTCGCTGCGGCCATTTTGTTAGACGCTCTTCATTCACAATCATTCGTTCGGTTTTTATTTTTCAGAGAGTTTGCACCTTGAAAGCCTTCGATTACGCCGCGGCTTTGACGATCGATGAAGCGGTGAGCCTGCTCGCCGCTCAAGGCGATCGGGCCAAAATCCTCGCCGGAGGAACCGACGTGCTCGTGCAGTTGCGCGAAGGGCAACGGGACGCCGATCTGGTCGTCGATATCAAGAAAATTCCCGAACTCACGCGAGTCGAGCAGCCTGCCGGACGTGGCCTGCTGCTGGGCGCGGCGGCACCAGCCTGCTGCGTGTACGAGAACGAGGCGATCGCGAAACACTATGCGGCGCTGGCCGACGCGGCCCGGATCATCGGGGGCTGGCAGATTCAAAGTCGAGCGAGCATTGGCGGCAATCTGTGCAACTCGTCCCCGGCGGCCGACTCGGTCCCCGCCTTGATTTGCCTCGGCGCCACCATTCACATCGCCGGGCCGCAAGGTCGTCGCGCGGTGAGCGTCGCCGAGTTTTGCACTGGCCCGGGAAAGAACGTGCTGCAACGAGGCGAGTTGGTGGTGTCGATTGAGTTTCCCAATGCCGCCAAGCACACCGGCTCACAGTATCAACGGTTCATCCCACGCAACGAGATGGACATTGCCGTCGTGGGCGTTGGTTCTTGGGTGCGGCTGAGCCCGAGCGGCGACAAGATCGAAGAGGCTCGCATCGCGTTGGGGGCCGTGGCTCCCAAGGCCTTGCTGGCCACGGCGGCTGCCGCCACGCTCGTTGGCAAAGCGCCCTCGGCCGAGAATTTCGCCGCCGCGGGCGAACTCGCCCGGCAGCTTGCGCAGCCGATCAGCGACATGCGCGGCGACGCCGACTATCGTCGACACCTCGTTGGCGTGCTCGTGCAGCGCACGTTGGCCACGGCGGTCGAGCGGGCCAAGGCCAACCGTTAACATCGGGCCATCCGTTGGAAATCACTTTTTTATTCTCCCCTGGCTGATACGTCACCATGTCGACTGCCACTCGCGTGAAGAAACTCCACGTTACGACGACCATCAATGGCGAGACGGCCGAGTTCCTTTGCGAACCGCGTCAGAGCCTGCTCGAGGTGCTCCGCGAAAACCTGCGGCTGACGGGTGCCAAGGAAGGGTGCAACAACGGCAACTGCGGCGCGTGCACGGTGATCCTCAACGGCCGACCGGTGCTCGCGTGCCTCGTGCTGGCCGCCGAGGTCGAAGGGGCCTCGCTCACCACGGTCGAGGGGCTCGGCGACGTGCAGCATCTGCATCCCCTGCAACAATGCTTTTTGGAGAACGCCGCCTTGCAGTGCGGCATTTGCACGCCGGGCTTCTTGGTCGCCGCCAAGGCGCTGCTCGACAAGAACCCCAACCCCTCGGAGCACGATATTCGCTTCGAGTTGGCAAACAATCTGTGCCGTTGCACGGGCTACGACAAAATCATTCGCGCGGTGCAAGACGCCGCCCAGTTGTTGCGGGAGAAAAAGTAATCATGTCCATCCCCTCGAAAAAGCCCGCCGCCTCGAAAGGCAACGGCAAGTATAAAGTCATTGGCACCCGTCCCATCCGCCACGACGGGACCGACAAAGTCACCGGCCGCGCGCTCTACAGCAACGACTTGCAGATCAACGGCCTGATTCACGGTCGCATCTTGCGCAGCCCTCACGCCCATGCGTTGGTCAAGTCGATCGACACCTCGGCCGCCGAGAAGCTCGATGGCGTGTTCGCGGTCGCCACGTACCATGATTTTCCCGACCTGATCGACAAGATTGCCGACCTCGGCGAAGGGGCGGTCAACTTGGCCCACCTCGGCGCGAACTGCCTGGCACACGATCGGGTGCTGTACAAGGGGCACGCCGTGGCCGCGGTCGCCGCGGTCAACGTGCATGTCGCCGAAGAGGCGCTCAAACTCATCAAGGTCGAGTATGAGGTGTTGCCCAGCGTAACCTGGGTGCTCGACGCAATGAAGAGCGACGCACCCATTCTGCATGCCAGCTTGCAGACCGACGAGATGGGCAAGAAGCTCGCCGGTCGCACCAACGTCGCCACGCATTTGCACTTTGAAAAAGGGAACGTCGACGAAGCGTTCAAGCAGTGCGACGTGATCGTCGAGCGCGAGTTCCGCACCGCCACCGTGCATCAAGGCTACATCGAGCCGCATGTATGCACGGTGCTTTGGAACCAGGACGGACACGTCACCGTGTGGACCGCCACGCAGGGCTCGTTCACGTGCCGACACCAGACCGCCGAGCTGTTGCAAATCCCCGTCTCGCGCGTGACCTGCGTGCCGATGGAGATTGGCGGCGGTTTCGGGGGTAAAATTCGCGTGTACCTTGAGCCCGTCGCGGCCCTGTTGAGCCGCAAGAGTGGCCGTCCGGTGCGCATGCAAATGACCCGCAGCGAGGTCTTCGAGGCCACGGGCCCCACGCCCGGCTCGTTCGTGCGGGTCAAGCTTGGGGCGAAAAAGGACGGCAAGCTCGTCGCCGGCGAAGCGTGGCTGGCCTACGACAGCGGCGCGTTTCCGGGCGGGGTCATTGGCCCCGGCTGCATGTGTGTCTTTAGCTGCTACGATCTCGAACATGGTCGCGTCGACGGCTACGACGTGTGCCTGAACAAACCGCACACGTCGGCCTACCGTGCCCCGGGAGCGACACAAGCCGCGTTCGCATGCGAGCAGGTGATCGACGAGTTGGCCGAGAAATTGAAGATCGACCCCATCGAGCTGCGTTTGAAAAACGCCTCGAAGGAAGGGACACGCCGCATCGATGGCCCCGTTTATCCGCGTGTCGGGTTGGTCGAGGTGCTCGAAGCGGTCAAAAATCATCCGCACTACAAGGCGCCTCTGACCGGAAAAAATCGCGGTCGCGGCATTGCCTGCGGATTCTGGTTCAATATCGGACTCAAGAGCTCGGCCACGGCCAGTGTTAACCTCGATGGCTCGGTCAATCTTATCGAAGGCTCGACCGACATTGGTGGCTCGCGGACCAGCATCGCCATGCAACTCGCCGAAACGTTGGGCATTCGGGCCGAAGATGTCGTGCCGCGCGTCGTCGATACCGACTCGATCGGCTACACCGACGTGACCGGCGGCAGCCGCGTGACATTTGCCACCGGGTTGGCCGCGTACGAATGCGCGCTCGACATTCGCCGCCAAATGATCGCCCGCGCGGCCGAGCTGTGGGAGTGCAAAGGGGACGAGGTCACGTTTGCCGACGGCGTTTTCAAGGGGCCGAAGCAGTCGGCCACGTTCAAGGAACTGGCCGCCAAGGTGGCGAGCACTGGCGAGCCGGTGGTCGGCCGCGCGACGGTTGACCCCGCGGGCTACACGAACGGTTTCGGAGCGAATATCGTCGACGTGGAAGTCGATCCCGACACGGGCAAGACGACGATCTTGCGTTACACGGTCATTCAAGACGCCGGAACGGCCATTCACCCCAGCTATGTCGAAGGGCAAATGCAAGGGGGCACGGTGCAGGGGATCGGCTGGGCGCTCAACGAAGAGTACTTCTACGACGCGCAAGGCCGGATGCGCAACGCCAGCTTCCTCGACTACCGGATGCCAACCGCCTTGGATCTGCCGATGATCGAAACCGAGATCATCGAGGTGCCGAACCCGGCGCACCCGTATGGCGTGCGCGGGGTGGGCGAGACGCCAATCGTGAGCCCGCCGGCGGCGGTGGCCAACGCCATCTACCATGCCATTGGCAAACGAATGACCGAGCTGCCGATGTCGCCCCCCAAGGTCTGGCACGCCTTGCAAGGCAAGTAACCCGTTGCGTCTGACAACGGACGGCTATTGGAGCTTTCCGAACGAGGCTCGGGCGGTGACCTGCGGATCGGTCGCGTCGACAAACACGTCCAACTGTTGGCCAACGTACAACCGCCGCGTGCCTGGCTCAAGGACGTAGATTACCTGGAGCACGCGGGTGTCGACCCGCTCGGTGTTGTCACCGGTGAGCGATTTTTTCGGGATCACGAAGGGCTCGACCCGGACAAAACGCAGGTTGTACTTTTCCTGCGAGAAGCCTTTGACCATGGCAACGGCTTTGGCCCCGCTATGGAAGCGGGGGATGTCATGCTCGTCGATGTCGACGCGGGCATGCAGTTGCTGCACATCGCCAAGGATGATGAGTCCTTGATTGGCGGGCGCGGCGACGAACTCGCCGGGGCGAACGTTCACCTTGAGCACCTCGCCTTTGACCAAGGCGCGAACGACGAGCCGATCGAGTTCGGTTTTTACCTGTCCCACTTGCGCGGACGCCTGATCGACCGCTGCCTTGGCAACGGCCTTGTCTTGATCCCAGGCACCGGCCTGGAGCAGATCAAACTCGGCTTTGGACTTATTGAACTGCGCCTGAGCCATGCGAAACTGCTGCTCGCGTGTGACCACCTCTTGCTCGGCCACAACATTGCGCTTGGCCAACTCGCGAGTCCGCTTCATCTGGTCTTCCATGTCGGTCATATGAGCCGCGGACTGGTTGACCACCGCCATGGCGACGGGTAATTGCTCGGGACGCGGCTGACGATCGAGCCGCTCCAACTCGGCCCGCGCCGCGGCGAGCGCCGCCTCGCGGAACCGCAGTTCGGCCTGTAATGGTCGGTCATCGAGACGAAAGAGCGGCGCGCCGATCTCGACCACCGTGCCGACATGCACGTGGACCTCGACCACCACGCCCGGCAGCGGTGAGCCGACGGCAATGCTTTCGGTGCGCGGCTCGACCACGCCCGAGCCGGCGACGGTCGCGGCGAACGGGTTCTTGGGCGGAGCAGCCACCGGCGGCACGCGAGTTTCTTGATGCTGCGCGCCGGTGACGTGCACAATCGCAAACAAGATACACGCCACGGCAAAGGCCGGTAATCCGTATTTGATAAACATGCTCTGCGGCTCCTGAACTTCAACGAACAATCGATGATCTTTACGGATGTGGGTGCGCGAGCGGATGGTGTTGCCCGGCTGACTCGATGCGAGGGGTCAAGTCGGTGATTCGGCCATCTTCCATGCGCGCGATGCGATCGCCAAATTCGAACACTCGTGAATCGTGCGTGACGACAATCACGGCACGGTCTTGCTGCATCGCCACGTCGCGCAGCAATTCCATGATCGTGTGACCGGTCTTGGCGTCGAGGGCCGACGTCGGCTCGTCGCAGACCAGCACGCGCGGCTCGTGGATCAGCGCCCGAGCGATGGCCACGCGCTGCTGCTGTCCGCCGGACAACTTGCCCGGGAGGTTTTGCAGGCGATCGCCCATGCCCATTGCAGTGAGTAGTTCGTTGGCCTTGCGTAGGGCGTCGGCCTTGCGCCAGCCCTGAATGACGAGCGGGACGGTGACATTCTCGGCCGCCGTGAGCGCAGGTAATAAATTGAACTGTTGGAACACGAAGCCCACGTTACGGCAGCGGAATTGCGTCTTCTGTCGGGCCGACATGCGCGTGATGCTCTGTCGCAGTACATCGACTTCGCCGCCGCTCGCTTCGAGGATGCCGGCAATCACGCTCAGTAACGTCGTTTTGCCGCAACCGCTGGGGCCGACGAGCAGCGTCAGTTCACCGGGATAGATATCGAGGTCGACGCCACGCAGCGCCCAGACTTGGCTGTTGCCCGTGCCGAAGGCGCGGCGCACGTCGCGGCAGGCGATCGCAGGAGAACCGGTTCGGTCCGAGGACATGCTGGCCATGATCGAGCGCCTTATCCTTGGAAGACCACAGCGGGTTCGAGCACCATGACACGCCACAGCGAGAGCACGCTTGAGAGCATGACGATTAACACGACCGCCACGCCGGTGCCGACCAACACATGCCAGGGCATGAAGAACGCCAGATGCGTCGAGCCTTTGGCGAGCGTGCCAAACAGCGACGCCATCCCCACGCCCAGACCATAGCCGACAAAACCGACGAGCGCCGCCTGAAACAGGATCATGCCCATCAATCGCAGATTTCCGAGCCCCATCGCCTTAAGCGCGCCGAACTGCTTGATATTCTCGACCGTAAACAGATAGAACGTCATGCCCGAGACGGCCGTGCCCACCAGGAAGCCGAGGATGACCGTCATGCCAAAATTGATGGGAATTCCCGTCTTGGTCATGTAATGCGTGATCGTCTTCCAGAAGAACTGCTCGCGGGTGAGGGCTTGCAGTCCCGTGCCGTCTTCGATGCGTCGACACAATTCCTCGACCGGGAGATTGGCTTCGCTGTTGGCGAGCACAAACGACAACACCTTGCGCTCCTGGGGCACGAACAAGGTCGCCTGGCTGTAGCGGGTGTAGACGATCGGAAAGGTCGTGAAGGTGCGCCGCGACACGCAGACGCCGACAAGCACCGCGCGACGGTCGTTCATCTCGAAGGTTTTACCCAAATGGTAGTCTTGGTCCTCGGGCCAAAGCAACTTGTAGCCCGCGTCGTCCATGATAACCGCGTCGGGCATGCGTAGGTCGGTCAGGCTGCCGCGCAGCAAGACATGCGGCGCGCCGACAAGCGTCGCGTCGTCGAGACCGATCATGATGATCTGTTGATAGTTGCCGTCGGCCAGCCGTGCGCGAGTAATGCCACGATACAGCCTCACGGCCCAATCGACGCCCGGTACGCCCCGCACGCGAAACAGCTCGCTATCGCTCATCGGCTTGAGGTCGTCTATGTATTGCACATTGCGATCCATGACCCAAATATCCGCGCCATTGATATCGAGAATCTGGCTCGTGGTCATCAGCATCAGACCGCAGAAGATGGACGCTTGCTGCGCGATCAAAAATGCCGAGAAGGTAATCCCCATCACAATGGCCAGATACTTGAACGTGTTGCCCGTGAGCATTTTGAGGGCGATCCAAGTCATGGGCCCACCTCCGATCGCGTGGCGATGCCGTCGAGTGTGAGTTGGGTGATATGCTCGGCGAGCGTCTCGATGCTGAGCCGCGCAAACTCGTCGGGGGTGAACAGGAATTGGATCACGGGGCGGGTGATGCGGTGATGCAGGCACTGGCCCACGATGCTCAGCGCAATCAGTTTGCGGCGCGCGAGCGTGGTCTCGACGGGGACAATTTCATCGAGCAAGCTGAGCAGCAACTCGAAATGGGGACGAATGAAATCGCGCACCAACTCAGCGCAGGCCGCCGTGGGCTGGAGCATCTCGCGCATCATGAGCTGCATGTGGTAGGCGTCGCCCGAGTCGTCGAGCATGCGATGCAGCAGATTGCTGACAAACGAGCGGAGCTTGTCGCGGGGCGGTGTCGGCTCGGCCCATTGCGGCAGCGGGAATCGTTCGCCCCGTTGGCGATGGGCCTGCTTGATGGACTCGATGTAGAGACGCTCTTTGTCACCGAAGTAATAGTTGATCGCAGCCAGATTAACCCCTGCCAGATCACAGATTGCCCGTACGGTTGCATCCTTAAAGCCTTTTGTAGCAAAGACTTCACAGGCTGCCGCCAGGATTCGGTCCCGAGGTTCAAGAAGCGTGCCGTTTGCCATACGATTGATTAAATCGGATGTTTGAAACAGATGTTTTAATCTATTTTAGGGCACGTCCTTGGCCAGGGCAAGAGCATTTTTAGCCAATCGCACCCCAGGGCGGGGCGAGGAGCAGCGGGGCATTGCCTGCGGAGGGAACCGGCCGAGCGACTAATTGGTGGGCAGGTCCGGCTTATTGAGTTGCTGACGCAAAAATCGCGCACGCTCGATGTTGCGATCAGCCGAGTCGAGTTCGGCTCCGCTGATCTTTTGCAGATGCGCGGGCTGAGTGTAGATAAATAGTCGATTGACGTCGGGAATGTTCAGTTCCGAGATCAAGCCGAGGTTGATCCCCATCCGCACGCTGCTTAGCAAGTGCATGGTCTCTTCGGAGCTAATGGTTTGGGCGTTTTGCAAGATGCCGAAGGCGCGGCGGACCCGATCGTGGAGCGTTTCACGGCTTTCGTCGAGCAGGAACTTGCGCGCCTTGCGCTCGTAGTCGATGATGGTGGGCACGACGTCGCCGACTTGCTTGACTAGGTCTTGTTCGCTGCGGCCGAGCGTGATTTGGTTGCTGATCTGGTAAAAATCGCCCATGGCTTGCGAGCCCTCGCCATATAAGCCGCGCACGGCCAAGCTGATTTTCTGCAACGAGCGAAACAGCTTGTCAATTTGCCGCGTGATGACAAGCGCGGGCAGGTGCAGCATCACGCTCACGCGCATGCCGGTGCCGACGTTGGTCGGGCAGGCCGTCAGGTAGCCGAGCCGGGGATGAAAGGCATAGGTCACATTCGACTCGATCAGGTCGTCGACCTGATTGATCTGTTCCCAGGCGTTGACGAGGTCGAGTCCGCTGTGCACGACCTGAATCCGTAGATGGTCTTCTTCGTTGACCATCAGGCTGATTTGCTCCTGCTGGTCGATCACGACACCGCGCGCGCCCTGGCTGTCCGCGTGTTCGCGGCTAATCAAGTGCCGTTCGACGAGCAACTGCCGGTCGAGTTCCTCGAGCGAACTGACATCCACGTATTCAAGCCGCCAGGAGCTGGGCCAAGTGATCTTGGCCGTCCGCTCGCGCAACACCCGTTCGATCTCGTTGCGGTCTTGGGGCGAAGCCTTGGAAATGAACGGATAGTCGGCCAAGTTACGGGCCAAACGAATCCGGCTGCTCATGACGATGTCGCTTTCCGGGCCTTCGCCACGGAGCCACTCGCCGCTGGTTGTCACCAAGTCGTTTATATTCACGCGTGGGTCTTATTTCGTAGGGGCGCGGCGGAGACGTCGCAGTGCCAACGTCCGCGGTGCCACATCATTAGGTAATGGGTGGAGCGTTGCCCGTCGCCTCCAGACGACGTATTTCGTCACGCAGTTTGCCCGCGCGCTCGTAGGCCTCGGCCGTGACAGCCTCTTTGAGTTCGCGTCGCAATCGGATGAGATCGGTCTGCGAGTCGGTTCCTTGCTCTCCGTGCTGGGGACGCTTGCCAACGTGCGAGGTCTCGCCATGCACGTTGAGCAACAACGGCTCGAGTTCCTTCTCGAAGGCCACGTAGTCGTGCGGGCACCCGAGCCGACCCTGATTGCGAAATTCATAGAACGTAATGCCACAAACGGGGCAGGCTTGCTGATCGAGTCGGGCTAACTCCTCGGCTGTTTGACCGACGGCCAACTGCTGGCCAAGCTCGCTGCCGGCGTTGGCCTCGGCTGCTTCGGTCGACTCGTTATCGCTGCCGGCAAGATACTCCCGAGCGTGATCCTCACACAGATGGACCTCTTGCGCTTTGGCCCCTTTGACCAATTCGGTGATATGAAACGTGGCGGTTTTGTCGCACTTCTGACACTTCATGAGCCGCTCGATCGAGTTTGCACGGTCCAGAAGAAGCCCCCGACGCTGCTCCGTGAGGCGCGGCCCCCCATCGTTCGAGTGGTCACTCACGTCCGCTGATCGGCAGGGACTTCCATTTGCAGTAAGACAGGGGAATTCTAGCAATCGGGCCGGGGGTGTCAATCTGAGGCGAGTACAGCGCAAAGTGCCTTAAGTCAAAAGCTCACTTCTGGATAGGTGCACGACATCGCGATGGTCGATGGCCCCCCTGTGGTCCCGTCGCGACATGCGAGGCGACTTGTTGGTCTGCGGTGCCGCTAGTAAGCTGACACATTCGCCGAACGTGAGCCCCGCCGGGTGTGTCTCTAGAGCACCTTGGCGTTCGATTGCCACTCTAAGTTCCCCATTGGTTATGCCCCACTATCCCGACTTTGCCAGTTTTCAGACCTTGGCCCGTGGGGTGCATTTGGTGCCGGTCTACCGTCGCTTGGCGGGCGATCTGCTCACGCCGGTCACGGCCTTTCACAAGCTCGACCACGGATCGTGCGCGGGTCTGTTCGAGAGTGTCGTGGGGGGCGAGAACGTGGGGCGTTACAGCTTTTTGACCTCGCAACCGTTTCTGCACCTCGAAGCCCGTGGGGCCGAGGTCCGCGTCACGACCCTGCAGGGGACGCGGTCGTTCACGTCGGCCGACCCCATTGCCGAATTGAAGCGGCGCGTCGACGGCCTGCGGGCGGCCCGGATCGCCGCGTTGCCACCGTTCGTGGGCGGAGCCGTGGGCTACGCGGGCTACGACACGGTTCGCTATGTCGAGCACCTGCCGCATACGCCGGCCGACGACCGGCAGCTCCCCGATTTGTCGTTTGGCTTTTTCGACACCATGGTCGTGTTCGATCATGTCAACAAAACAATTACGGTCGTGGCGCTCGCTCGACTGGACGACGCCGAATCGCACCCGGGTGAGATCAAGGCGCTCGACGAGTACCCGGCCGAGCGGTTGCGCGAAGCGTACGACGAGGCGCGAGCACGAGTCGATCAGGTGGTCGCGCAACTCGAGGCTCCCGGCTGCGATTTGCACTCGACCGACATCGACGTGGCTGGCGACGGCACACTGGTGACGCAATCGAACTTCACGCGAGAAAAGTTCTGTGCGGCCGTCGAGCAGTGCCTGGAATACATCCGCGCTGGCGACATCTTTCAGGTGGTCATCAGCCAGCGGATGCAAACCTCGATCCAGTCATCTCCGTTCGAGATTTATCGCACGCTGCGGGTCGTAAACCCCAGTCCGTTCATGTTCTACCTGCGGCTGCCGGGGGTGACGCTGGTCGGCAGCTCTCCGGAGATCATGGTGCGCGTTGTCGATGGCAAGGTGACCGTGCGACCGCTGGCCGGGACCCGCCAGCGCGGCGCGACCCCCGAGGAAGATCGTCGTTTGGCCGAGGAATTGCTCGCCGACCCGAAAGAGCGTGCCGAGCACGTGATGCTCGTCGACCTGGGACGCAACGACGTGGGGCGCGTGGCGCGTTACGGATCGGTCGAATTGAGCGATGTGATGGTCATCGAGCGTTACAGCCACGTGATGCATATCACCTCGAATGTCACCGGTCAGTTAGCGCCGGGGCGCGACGCCTTCGACGCGCTGCGCGCGTGCCTGCCGGCCGGGACCGTCTCCGGCGCGCCCAAAGTCCGCGCCATGCAAGTCATCGACGAACTTGAGCCCCAGCGGCGCGGACCGTACGCCGGCGCGGTCGGCTACGTCGACTTCACGGGCAATATGGACACCTGTATCGCACTGCGCACGATTGTCGTGCAAGGCAACACAGCCTATGTGCAGGCCGGCGCGGGGGTCGTGGCCGACAGTATCCCCGAGCAAGAATATCAAGAAACGCTCAACAAAGCGCGCGGGATGCTCAAGGCGATCGAGATCACCGAGCAGCGCACCCGCAGCCCACGGCGCTAACCACGGTCCTTGGCGCGGTTACGGTCGTGTGAGCGTCACCGTTGTGGGTGGCTGGTGGTTTGCGAAGCAAACCCCGGC
>CAZZBK010000127.1:0-10552 GCA_964652155.1 uncultured Planctomycetaceae bacterium
GACACCGCCTCGAAGTGAGCCGGGGTTTGCTTCGCAAACCGCCAGCCACCCGCTGCCTCGCGCTCATCGAGCGACGTCGAGTGAGTGAAGCGGTTCGCTAGCATCCCTCTCCCACTGGGAGAGGGTGGCCGCAGGCCGGGTGAGGGGACGTTGCTAGCGTGTATTGTGCGCTCACTCGATTTGCAGCGAGTCGCTGTTCAGCGTCCCCTCATCCGGCGACGACGTCGCCACCTTCTCCCGGAGGGAGAAGGGTATCCGCAGCGTTTCGCTCTTGGCTAGCGAGACACCCGGGCGGTATCTTGCTCATATGAATCGTTCGAGGCGTGCTAGCAACGCGCGCTCGAACGACGTTGCCCCCAGCGCGTGTCACGGATGACGCCCACGATGAGTCCCTCGGATTTGCTCACTGCCTTCCAGCGGCTCGGTCACCCCCGCGTGCTCGTGTTGGGAGATCTGATCCTCGATCGCTACACCTGGGGTATCGCCGAACGGGTCAGTCAAGAAGCCCCCGTTATTCTCCTCCGCGCTCAGCGTCGCGAATCGCGCTTGGGTGGCGCGGGGAACGTTTGCGCCATGCTCCGCGGACTCGAGGCCAGCGTCTCGTGCGTCAGCATCGTGGGACACGACGACGACGGGCTCGTCGTCCGCCGCCTGCTCGACGAAGCGCAAGTCGACCATCACGCCGTGCTCGTCGACCCCACGCGCCCCACGACCGTCAAAGAACGGTTCATGGGCCAAGCTCAAGGGATTCATCCGCATCAAATGCTGCGCGTCGATCAGGAAGTTCGCGACGCGGTCCATGACACGCTCGCCGAGCAACTCACCGCGGCGGTGCTCCAGCGGCTCGACGAGCATGACATGCTGCTGATCAGCGACTACGACAAGGGGGTCTGCACGCCGCAGGTCTTGCGCACGGTGATCGACGCGGCCCGGAGTGCCGGCGTGAGCGTGCTGGTCGACCCGATCCGAGGCCACGACTACAGCCGTTACCGTGGCGCGACGGCGATGACCCCGAACCGCACCGAAGCCGGCTTGGCCACCGGCATCCGTATCGAGACGACCGACGACGCCTTGCGAGCCGGCCGAAAATTGTGTCGCGAACTGAAAATGCAACACTGCATCGTCACGCTCGATCGAGACGGCATGGCGCTCGTCGATGCCGATGGCCGCGGCGAGATTCACCCCACCAAGCCGCGTGCCGTGTACGATATCACCGGCGCCGGCGATATGGTGCTGGCGATGATCGGTCTCGCTTGGGCCGCGAAAATCTCACCCCGCGATGCCGTGCGGCTGGGCAATGTCGCCGGCGGGCTCGAGGTCGAAAAGGTCGGCGTCGCCGTGATCCCCCGCGCCGAGATCCAAGCCTGGTTGCTGGACGAACGAGCGCGGGCGACCGGCAAGCGCGTCGACCTCGAAACACTCGAACACCTCGTCAAGGGACACCGCGCCGCGGGCCGATCGATCGTTTTCACCAACGGGTGTTTCGATCTGCTGCACGTCGGTCACGTGCAGTGTTTGCAGGAGGCCGCGCGACAAGGGGACGTGCTGATCGTGGGCGTGAACAGCGACGCGAGTGTGCGGCGCTTAAAAGGCCCCGCGCGGCCGGTCATCGACGAACAGGCGCGCGCCGAGTTGCTCTCGGCCCTGAACGTGGTCGACTACGTCGTGATTTTCGAGGACGACACGCCACTGGAGTTGCTGCGCCGATTGAAGCCCGATGTGCTCGTGAAGGGGGGGACCTATCAGAGCGAACAGGTCGTGGGACACGAGTTGGTCGAGCGGTACGGCGGACGCGTGCATCTGGCGAACGTGGTCGACGGCATCTCGACCTCGCACATCGTCCAGTCGCTCAAGCAGACAGCGTCTCCGCCCGCGCCCCATTATCTCCCCAGCGGCGCTCGCGAAGGGTCTCGCGCCGCGTGGCCAGGACCGTCATCGTGAATGTCGCCGTGTTTGTCCCCAATTGGATCGGCGACGCAGCCATGGCCACGCCGACGCTCCGCGCCGTGCGGCAACATTTCGGCTCGGAGGCACGCGTGATCGGGATCATGCGTCCCTACGTGGCCGACGTGCTCTCCGGCACACCGTGGCTCGACGAGTGTTGGTTCTACGACCCGCGAAGCCAGGACCGCGCGCTGCATAGCTGGCCGTTGATCGGCCGACTGCGCGCGACACGCTGCGACGCGGCACTGTTGCTTACGAACTCACTGCGCACCGCGCTGCTCGCCTGGCTGGGCGGGGTCAAGCGGCGCGTGGGTTTCGATCGCGACGGCCGAGGCTGGCTGCTCACGGATCGCGTCGAGCCGCATCGCGTGGGTCGTCGCTTTGTCCCCGCGCCGGTGCTCGACGACTACCTGCGGCTCGCCTCGGCGTTGGGTTGCGAACACGAATCGACCGAGCTGGAATTGGCCACGCTGCCGCGGGACGAAGCCCAGGCCGACGTCGTGTGGTCGAAGTTGCAAGGGCCGCCGGAAGGTGAGGTCGTCGCGCTCAACACCGGCGGGGCCTTCGGCGCGGCCAAGCTCTGGCCCGTGGAGTATTTTGCCCAACTCGCTCGGCAAATCGCGACGGACTTGGGTCGCGCGGTGCTCGTGTTGTGCGGCCCCAGCGAGCGTGAGCAGGCGCGGCAGATCGCCGCCGCCGCGCAACACCCGCGCGTCGCGAGTCTCGCCGACGAGCCGTTGAGCATCGGGCTCACCAAGGCCTGCGTGCGGCGCGCCGCGCTGCTGGTCAGCACCGACAGCGGACCGCGCCACTTTGCGGCCGCTTTCAACGTGCCGGTCGTCACGCTGTTCGGTCCAACGCACATCGCCTGGAGCGAGAACCACTTTCCGCTCGCCACCCATGTGCAGCTCAAGCTCGATTGCCAACCATGTCAGCAGCGTGAGTGTCCGCTGGGGCACCACCGCTGTATGCGCGACTTGTCGGTCGCTCGGGTGTTTGCGGCCGTGACCGAGTCGCTGAGCCACGCTCGGCAAGCGAGGGCCGCATGAGCACCCAGCCCGCGGCGGAAACCTTTTGGGCGGCGGCCGACGTGGCCGCGGCACTCGATGCCGCCGGTCTCGGCGACGTGCAGTCGGTCATGCAGAGCGACGCGGGACACCGCCTGCGGACGATCGACGAGCGGGAGAATTGGCGGATCGAATTGCCGCATGCCTCGGCTGCGCCCCGCGCGGCGTACCTGAAAAAGCATCGCGAACGAAAACGTCGGGCGTGGACACACGCCCCGGCCAAGAGCGCCGGCGCGCTCGAGGCCGAGAACGTGCATGCGCTCGCCGCGGCCGGGGTACCGTCGATGGAACTGCTCGCCTACGGCGAGCGTTGCGCGGAGGGCGAACGACAGTCGTTCGTGCTGACCGCCGAGTTGGCCGGCTACACGCAGCTCGACCACTATTTGCGGCAGAGCTTTGCGCCCTATGCAAGCGAGCAACCACGGCACGACGCGCGTCTCGATCGGCTGCTCGATGCCGTGGCCGACGTGGCGAGGCACTTTCATCAAGCCGGCTTCAATCACCGTGACTTCTACGGCTGCCATTTCTTCGTGCGCGAGACGACCGACGGAACATTCGACGTGCGGCTGATCGACTTGCAACGGGTCGAGCGGCGCCGTTGGTTCCGGCAGCGTTGGGTGATCAAAGATCTCGCGCAGCTCGCGTACTCGGCGCCCCTCGAACGCGTCGCGCCCACGCGGCTGCTGCGGTTCATCAAGCGCTATCTGGGAGTGAAGCGTTTGGGGAGTGCCGAGCAGCGATTGATCCGGGCCGTGTGGGGTAAACGACAACGGATGATCGAGCGGCTGGGGGCCCACCCATGAAAATCGCTTTGGTGATCGAACACTTCGACCGCCGCCGCGGAGGCGCGGAGACCTGGACCTGCGACTTTGCGCAGGCGCTGTTGTTGGCCGGGCATGAGGTGCATGTCGTGGCCCGATCGGTCGAGCGGCTCGGCGTGGGGCGCGAGGTCGTGTCGCACGTGGTGAGCGGCACGTCGCGGTTGGGTTTTGCCGCCGCCGCCGAAACCGAACTGCGGCGTCACACGTTCGACGCGATCCATGACATGGGGAGCGGCTGGTACTGCGACGTGCTGCATCCGCACGGCGGCTCGCGTCGCGCCAGCTTCGAGCGGACCTTGCAACTGGCCCCAGCGTGGCAGCGGCCTTGGAAGCGCGCGGCGGCACACATTCTGCCCCGCTACACCGAGTTCGCGCGGCTCACGCAGCGGCAGTACGCGGCTCCGCGGCGGCTGTTTCTGGCGGTGTCGCAAATGGTCGCCCGCGATTTGCAGCGTTGGCACCAAGTGCCCAGCGAGCAGATTCGGCTGATCTACAACGGTGTCGATACGGAGCGTTTTTCGCCCGATCATCGAACAAAGTACCGTGAGGCCATGCGACAACGGTTGCACATCGAGCCCGACGAGACGCTGTTGCTGATCGTGGCACACAATTTTCAGCTCAAAGGGGTGCCCACGCTATTGCGCGCCCTGGGACACCTGCGGCGGACAGGCGCGGCGGCGCGGCTCGTGGTGGTGGGGGGTAAACGGACGCGCGGGGCCGAGCAACTCGCCGAGCGCTCAGGGGTCGCGCCGTACGTCACGTTCGCCGGCGCGATCGACGACCCCGTGCCGTATTACGCCGCGGCCGACGTGTATGTGCAGCCGACATTTTACGACCCGTGCAGTTTGGTCGCGCTCGAGGCTTTGGCGAGCGGGTTACCCGTGGTGACCAGCGTGTTCAATGGGGCGGGAGAGCTCATCACGAGCGGCGCGGAAGGCCTGATTCAGCACGACCCGGCCGATGACGTCGAGTTGGCGCGGCTGTTGCTGCCGCTCGTCGAGCGCGACGCACAACAGTCGATGGGAACAACAGCCCGCGCGTTGGCGCTGCGTCACACGTGGCAACACAACGTGCGCGCGATCGTCGAGGTGTACGGGTCGTTGGCACAGCCGACAGGAACACAGCCGCGGAGCCAAGCGGCCTGAGGGGGGTCGTCAATCGACGACGATTTCATTGTGCAGCGTGGCCCCCATGGCCACTTCCATCGCGGCATGCTGGGCGAGTTGCTTGCCGTAAAAGCTTGTGCAGCGGCCGCAGAGCCAAATCTCGTCTCCGCGCACGAGCACGCGCAGGTCTTGGATCTTGCCGTCGGTGCGCCGCGCGATCAGGCGGCTAATCAGCGTGGCGAGTCGATCATCGCCGAGCGGTGAGGATGTGGGGTCCAGCTCACCGGTAAGCGGAGAGACAGGCAAGGCCAGCGGCGGACGAGCACCATGTAACATGCAACCGTTCTCCTGCGCCCGCGAGGCACTTCATCTTAAAGCACTCGCAGGGCTGCGTCGTGCGTGCCGCCACGGGCCACGTTCGGCCCAGCGGCTTGCACAGCACGGCACAGTTCCTTGTTTTCCGCAGTCAAACTAGAGCCAACTGCGAACATGCCGACCCGTCCTCGGGTCAGGCAACGGGGGTTTGGACCTCAATGCGGTTGACCACCGGCAGCGAACCGGAGTGGGACAACACAATTTCTTGGGCTAACTGTTTATGATAAAAGCTGGTGACTCGTCCGCGGATCAACAAGGCTCCGTCGAGCAGTTCCACGACCAACTCACGCAAGCTCGTGACCGGACTCGAGACGAGCGCGTGCTGCACGCGCGGCTCGATCTCCTGCGACGCGACACCAGGGGACGTTAAGCTTCTTGATTGGGGCGAGAGCGACATAGGCATCCGTACCAGTAAACGTTTCGTCGCCACGGTCTGAGCTGCCAATCCATTGCAGCCACGTCAGTAACTCGGTCGACCGCGACGTGTCGTGGAGTCAATTTACCGCTCGGGCCCTTCGAGCGTCAACCGCGAAGAGTGACTTGTCAGCAGGCGGTCAGACCGATCACCCCCCGATTGCGCAGCAGCTCGACGACCTGAGCCGCCAACGTGTCGACGCTGTGATCGACGGTTTTCAGCGTGAGTTCGCATTGGGTGGGTGGTTCGTAAGGGTCGTCGATGCCGGTGAAACCCCGTATCTCCCCCTTTCTCGCTTTCTTGTACAGACCTTTGGGATCGCGCGACTCACAAACCTCGAGCGGCGTATCGACGAACACCTCGAAGAAATCGCCCGGTGCTAGCATGGCCCGAACCCGATCGCGATCCTGACGGTACGGGCTGACGAACGCGGTCAGGGTGACAACGTTGGCATCGGCGAACAGCTGCGCGACCGCGCCGATGCGGCGGATATTTTCCGCGCGATCGTCGGCCGAGAAGCCGAGGCCAAAGCGGCGGGCCAAATCAGCGCCGTAAATGGGCTCGAGGATCGACGGCGTCGCGTTGAGGCCGTGGCGCACGTTGTCGCCGTCGAGCACATAGCTGCGGACGCCCAACTGAAACAATTGCTGATCGACTCGATTGGCGATCGTGCTCTTGCCGCTGCCGCTGAGTCCGGTGAACCAGACGACCGCGCCGCGCTGACCGAAGCGCGTCGCGCGTTGGTCGCGGCTCACCCCCGGCTGATGCCAAACGACAATCGGATCGGTTGCCATGATGATGTGTGCGCGTGTTTTGTGCCAAACGGGTCAGGCGAGCAAAGCAAGTTCGCACAGCGTAGCCGAGGCGACACTCTGCGGGCAACTCCAGACGAGAAAGAAGAGCGCTTCGCGACACCAACGTCCGACGGGATGTCCGGCCAGGTAGCCGGTTCCCTTGGCGGCGATGAGTGCGGCGTGCGTGGCGCGGAGCACGAGCGAGTTGGCGCGCGAGCGCAAGGCGTCGTTCGCGTGTACGTGGCTCCCTGCCGCGGCGTCGAGCAGATCGCGCCGGAGCTGTTCGTGTTCGCCCCGAAGTGCAGCAACGGCAGCGTGTAAATCGGCGCGTTGCCGCGCCTCGTTTGCCAGATAACCGAGCGCCGCGTCGGCCAAGCCCAGCGCCAACGCCGAGGTTTGCAGCGAGCCCGTCTTGCCTCCGCGTTGAGCGGCGATCACGTTCACACACGGTTCGCCCAGCAGCCAATCCCGTTCGAGCTCGACCTCGCGGCAGTGCATGGCTCCGGTTTGCGTTGCCGTCAGGGCGACCATTTTGGCCGGCGGATCGAATGTCACGCCCGGCAGATGGGTGGGCAACACCAGCAACGCCTGCCGACCGTCGTCGAACTGCGCGCCGGTGACGACATACTGCGCCTCTGTGCCACCGGTCACCCAAGGGCAAACACCCTCAAGCACGATCCGGTCACCTGCCTCGCGGGCCGTCATCATCGGCTTGTGCATGTGCTGCCGGCTGGTCGTGAGGTGCGAGATACCGACACTGGCGAACGACTGGCCACTCGCCAGTTCGCCGAGCAGCCGCTGGGCGAGGGCCCGATTGTCGCCATCGAGCACGCGGCGCATGACGCCATGCGGCTGCGTCAGCACAAACGCGGTCGAGACGCAGCCGGCGGCCAAGAGCATGTAACCGGCGAGCAACTCCGGATCGCTCCAGCCCTGGCCGCCCCATTCTGGCGGCGCAAACCACTCGAACACGCCATACTCGCGACACAAGGCCAACTGTTCGCGCGGCCACTCGCCGCACTGGTCCAGATCGTCAGCCCGCGCCGCCAAGGCCGCGCGCAGCTCGCAGAGCGCCGGATCGTGACTGGAGCTGATTCGAGGCATCAGGACGACCGTAGAGGGATGAGGGATGAGGGATGAGGGATGAGACGCTGTCGCGAGAGTCTCTAGTCTCTCGTCTCTCCGACTCGCGCCAGCACGTAGGGACCCTTGGGTATGACCGCGATCGTGGCCTGGGGACCGTACTCGGCGAGCGAGTCGGCCACGGCTTGCTCGACGGTCGCGACCGGCTCGACGAACAGGCCGCTGAGGACCTCGGCGCTGAGACCCTGGCTGACCATCTTCACTTTCGCCTTGCGGCAGACCTTGGCCATCTCCTCAAGCTGCCATTGATCCATGACAAAGTAATCGTCGCCAAGAATCCGCTGCATGAAGGCTTCGAGCGTGGCGTGCGCGCGGAACAGGCTGGTGAACTCGTGGCTGCCAATGCCCTGCGTGAGACTCGCGGCGACGATGATCGTGCCCCCCGCTCTGACAATCGGCAGCGCGCCGGTCATCCCCTTGACCGACTGATAAAAGGTCGTGTCGAGCGGATAGCCCGCGCTGCTCGTGACCACGATGTCGACCTCGTGAGGCACCTGGTCAACGGCCACGCGGCGGACGAATTCGACCCCTTGCATGAAGGCCGCTTCCATGTCGCCGGCGACAAACAACAGCGGTCGGCGGTGATCGTCGAGCACGACGTTGACAATAAAGTCGCAACCGGCATGCCGAGCAATCCAGGTGTTCTCCTCGTGGACCGGGTTCCCTTCAAGATACCCGGCGTCGGCGCGCGGATGTTCGAGAAACCGCGGACTGTGCCAACGCTGGACCGTCTCGAGCGCCGCGATGCCAGGACAAATCAGCTTGCGGCCTCCCGAGTAGCCCGCCATCAGGTGCGGCTCGATGAGCCCGAGCGTGATCTTCAACTCCGCCTCGACATAACGGCGATCGATCCAGATGGGGACATCGCGCGCGCTCTTGCCCAGGTACAGATGCTCCGACAGATCGCGACCATGATGATTGACAACACGATAGTCACGGGCGATCGTGGGGCCGACCAGCTCGACAAGCTCGGCGCCGACGTTGGGTCGATGCAGTCCGGTGGCGACGAGGATCGTGATATTTTCGCGGGCGATGCCTGCCGCGGCGAGGGTGGCCAGAATCGGCGTGAGCATCCGCTCGTTGGGGACCGGTCGCGTGATGTCGCAAATAACAATGCAGGCGCTGCGACGTCCGCGAGCCAATTCGCTCAAGGGGGGAGCGCCGATCGGCTGAGCCAACGCGCGCTGCAACGCAACGTCAGGATCGTCGAGCGGCGGAGCGTTCTTGTAGCTCAGCACTCGAACCACTCGATCGTCGGGCAACTCGACTTCAAGGCCGGTCGTGCCATATTCGAGTTTGACGCGCATCGTGGGGCGCTCCGTTCAAAGTCAGCGAGCCGCAAGGCCAACACGGACATGATGGCATAAAAAAGCCCGCAGGGTGTACCCTACGGGCTTGAATTTCGGCGCGAAGTCGTCGAACGGCGAGGGGGACAGTCCCGTTTTTCACGAAAAACAGTGACCGTCCCCAGCCAGTTTGCAGGCCGACCTTACTTCTTTCCGCCAGCCTTGCCGGCCGGGGCAGCGGCCTTGCCAGCAGCCGGAGCGGCGGCAGCGCCCTCTTCACCCTCGGCCTTGGCTTTCTTTTTCTTCTTCATGGCGAGCTTCATCACGCGAACCTTCGGCAGACCCAGCGGGCTGCGGCCTTCGGTCCATCGCTCGTCGGTTTTCATGCGGGCAATGCGTTCGGCGCGGGTCAACACGCTGCGGGTGCTCGTGGCCCCGGCGCGAATCCGCAAACTGTTGTCCATCGTCATGGCGTAACCTCTCCCAATCTCGATATCCGCTTGCCCCGCGCGATCGAATGCGCTCTCAGGGCCAAGAGTTGTTGTTTTTCGCTCAGCGAAGCCCCTTATGCTAAAATCGGCAGGGCTGGCTGACAAGCGGCAATTTTTATGACCGCACGGCGGCGATTCGCCCAACTGGCATAATGTGCCATAAGTTACATTGATTTAACGACTTGCGTGCAAAGGCGATCGCGATGTTGCGGGCGGCTCTCGCGTGGCGTCGCAGGCTGAGCGAGGTGATCGTGTTGACGAACCCGAACAAAACACCGATTGTCCCCTGGTCGCGCATGGTGCAGGTCGACCCCAACTACTATCAGCAGATCCCCGGAGAATTCGACTTCGAGGCGATTTACGATCTGGCAATCGATCGCGCGGCGCCGGGAGACATCTTCGTCGAAGTCGGCTCGTGGTATGGAAAATCGACCGCCTACATGGCCTCGCGGTTGGCCATGCGCCAGCCGTTGGTCCAGTTCTTTGCCGTCGATCAATGGCTGGAAGGGAGAACGAACAACGGCCAGCAAGAATATCGCGGCATGTTCCACGAGTTTTTACAAAACATGCTGCGGGGCGAGCTCATCGAGTTCATTGCACCGCTGCGAACGTTCAGCCATCATGCGGCCCAGTTCTTCGATGCGGAGAGCGTCTCGTTTTGCTTCATCGACGCCGACCACACGTACGAGGCGGTCAAGCTGGATCTGCAATCCTGGTACCCACGGATAAAAAAGGGGGGCCTGATCGGCGGGCATGACTACCACAATGTCTACTCGGGGGTGACCCAAGCGGTCGAGGAGTTTTTTGGCTCGCCGGTGCAACAAGTCGGCTCGTCGTGGCTGGTGCAGAAGGGGAGCTAAGCTGGCCGGGCGTGCTTGATCGCCCCGAGGGCGAGACCTGCTGAGTGGCCGCGATGGGTGGCTGGTGGTTTGCGTCTGCAAACCCCAGCTCACTTCGAGGCGGGGTCACTCGACGCCCGCCGGGTTTTGCTTCGCAAAACGCCAGCCACCCGCTGCGCGGCCCCGAGGGCGAGTCCTGCTGAGTGGCGGCGACGGGTGGCTGGTGGTTTGCGTCTGCAAACCCCGGCTCACTTCGAGGCGGGGTCACTCG
>CAZZBK010000127.1:10652-17322 GCA_964652155.1 uncultured Planctomycetaceae bacterium
GTGGCTGGTGGTTTGCGTCTGCAAACCCCGGCTCACTTCGAGGCGGGGTCACTCGTCGCCCGCCGGGTTTTGCTTCGCAAAACGCCAGCCACCCACTGCGCGACCCCTCTCCCTCTGGGAGAGGAAGGCGAACGAAGTGAGCCAGGTGAGGGCTTAGCGCAGCGAGCCAGGAATCATCGCCATGAGAGCCAAGCCGCGATGACGATGCCATGCGATGCGACAGGGCCCACGACCCTCATCCGCCCTGCGACGGGTGGCTGGTGGTTTGCGTCTGCAAACCCCGGCTCACTTCGAGGCGGGGTCACTCGACGCCCGCCGGGTTTTGCTTCGCAAAACGCCAGCCACCCACTGCGCGACCCCGGGCGTGCGAGTCCTGTTCAGTCACCCGACGAAATGCTAGTTTACCGATCTATCCGAACGACCCGAGTCAGGGGTTGATCGTTGGCTGACAGCTTCCACGAGACTGTGAATTGGTCATGAGCCAAGACAAAACACCGTTGGTTGGCATCATCATGGGGAGCGCGAGCGACTGGGAGACGATGCGTCATGCGCATGAGGCGCTCGATCAGTTTGACGTGCCGCATGAGTGTCGCGTGGTCAGCGCGCATCGCACGCCGCGCTGGTTGGTCGAGTATGCGTCGACGGCCGAGCAACGCGGCTTGCAGGTGATTATCGCCGGGGCGGGGGGCGCGGCGCATCTGCCCGGCATGACCGCGGCCGAGACCCTCTTGCCCGTGTTCGGCGTCCCCGTGCAGAGCCATGCCTTGCAGGGGCTCGACTCGCTGCTGTCGATTGTGCAGATGCCCGGCGGCGTGCCGGTGGGGACACTCGCGATTGGCAAGGCCGGCGCGGTGAACGCGGCCTTGCTGGCCGTGAGTGTGTTGGCGCTCACCCGCGTCGATCTGCGGCAAAAACTCAAGCAATTTCGCCACGAGCAAACCGCTCGCGTGATGGGGGAGACCCTCACGTGACGCGACCGGTGTTGCCAGGTCAAACGGTCGGCGTGCTCGGCAGCGGACAACTCGGCCGGATGTTCGCCATTGCCGCGCGACGCATGGGCTACCGCGTTCACACGTTCTCGCCCGATCGCGACACGCCGACGGGCCAGATCGCCGATCGCGAGTACGACAGCGCGTACGAAGACCTGGACCGCGTGCGCGAGTTTGCCCGGGGCGTCGACGTGATCACGTTCGAGTTTGAGAACATCCCGGCCGCGACGGCCGAGGCGGCGGCGCAGTTCGTACCGGTGCGTCCCAGCGGACACGTGTTGCACACCACGCAGCATCGGCTGCGCGAGAAGACATTCCTGCGTGACCACGGTTTTGCGGTCGTGCCGTTTGTCGCGGTCCGCTCGGCGAGCGAGTTAACCGCCGCACTCGAGCAACTCGGCTGTCCCGCCGTGCTCAAGACGGCCGGCTGGGGTTACGACGGCAAAGGGCAAGTGAAGATTCAGAGCCTCGATCAAGCCGCGACCGCCTGGCAGCAGTTGCGACAAAGCGAAGCCGTGCTCGAAGCGTTTATCGATTTCGATCAGGAGCTGTCGGTCGTGGCTGCGCGGGGCGTCGATGGCACGGTGGTCGACTACGGCGCGGTGAGCAATCGCCATGTGAATCATATTCTGGATGTGACGGTGGCCCCGGGCCATGTCGGGCCGCGCGTGGCCCGCGAGGCGGTGGCGATGGCCCATGAGGTGCTGCGCAAGCTCGATGTGATCGGCGTGCTGTGCGTGGAATTTTTCCTGGCCCGCTCGGGTCAGTTGCTCATCAACGAACTCGCCCCGCGGCCGCATAACTCGGGTCACTTTACGTTCGACGCCTGTGTCACGAGCCAGTTCGAGCAACAGCTACGGGCGATCTGCGGCTTGCCGTTGGGCTCGACCGAGTTGCTCCGCCCGGCCGCGATGGCCAACCTGCTGGGAGACGTGTGGCAAGGGGGTGAACCCGACTGGTCCGCCGCCTTAAAGCTGCCGCAGGTCAAGTTGCATTTGTACGGCAAGAGCGAGCCGCGACCGGGCCGCAAGATGGGACACATCACGGCGCTGGCCCACACGGCCGCCGAGGCCGAGCAGCTTGTACTCGCCGCCCGGCAAGCCGCCGGCCGCGTTGCAGGCGGCTCGATGGGATAAGCCAGCGTGCGAGCATCTTCAACATTGGTCAATCATCGAATCTGGCATCCAGGGCATCATTCAGCGGGTGGCTGGCGGTTTGCGTCTGCAATCCCCGGCTCACTTCGAGGCGGTGTCACATGTCACTCGCCGGGGTTTGCTTCGCAAACCACCAGCCCCCCACAACGCACGACGCTCACACGGATAACCGCGTGGTCTGGCTACACGGCGCTCCGTGGCGACGGTAGAATTGCGCGGGTTGAGAACCGATCCGATCCGACTTGTTGCCAGGCGGGCTTTTCTTGGCCATCGGGTGGCTATAATAGAAACGGTATGAGCCGCACACGAAAAAATATCGATACCCTGCTCAAGCAGTGGACCTATGAGCCCGGCGACGTGCGCGTGCGCATGGTCCGCGGCAACGACGGCCGCGACGTGTTGCAAATGCGGGTCGACATGGGGCTGTTGCAGTTGGAAATTGAGCACCGGCCCGACGGTGCTCGGCCGGGCGATGCCGACACGTACTTCGACCACCTGAAGGCCGTGGTCCAAGATGCCGCCGATGACTTTGTGCTCAGCGACGAGCAGTGCGGCGAGACCGATCGCGAGTTCGTGCAGTTTTACCAGCGGCGGCTTTGCTGGCTGGCGCTGCGAGAATTTCGCCGCGCGGTGCTCGATGCCGACCACAGTCTGGCGCTGATGGATTTTGTCCGCAATTGCTCGCCGAGCGACGAATGGACCGCCTCGCACGAGCAGTATCGCACGTTCATCTTGTTTCATCGCACGCAGGCCGCCTCGCTGGCCGAGCTGGAAGACCGTCGGCCCGAGTCGGCGATTGAACAGATCAACCTAGGGCTGGACAGCATGCGCCGCGTGTTCGATGAGCACGATGTCCGCGACGAGTTCGAGGAAGACGAGCTGGTGGTTCGATTGAACCAACTGCGTGAAGCGATTCGCGACCACTACCAGCTTGGCCAGACCTTGGGCGAAAAACTCGCCGAGGCGGTTGCCAACGAGCAGTACGAACTCGCCGCCCAACTGCGCGATGAGTTGCATCGTCGCCAGCAAGGGGCTTAACGCGCGAGCCTGAGTGAGCAGCTCGGTCGGAGGTGGCTGGCGTTTTGCACAGCAAAACCCGGCAAGTGACGTTTGACGCCGCCTCGAAGTGAGCCGGGTTTTGCTGCGCAAAACGCCAGCCACCCTTCCTAATGAACCTTTTTTCTATCACAACTGATTCGCGCTCAGCTTTCGAGATACTCTAACGGCGAGTCGGTCTGAGCTCTTGCAATTCTTACACGGTGCTCGCCGGGCCCTTTTGGCCCCGGATAGCCGCGCTAAGTCCTGGCCAGTTCTAGAGATTCGCCGACTTCTAGCGATTGTACCCGTTGTACAAGTACCTAGACGAATTTACACCACCGCCCACGCGCAGTTTCTGCCGATCGACACAACTCATTTGTGCAAATGATATTGCAGCGATCTTTAGGGCGACCTTCGAGTTTGGCACGGGGTCTGCACTGATGTACGAGCACCAACAGACCACACCACTCAGCCATCAGATTCGAGGAGTCAGTCATGCTCGTGCTCACACGGAAGGTTCAGCAAGAAATCGTCATCGGCAGCGACATCACGATCACGGTCTTGGAGGTCAGTGGCCAGTCGGTGCGGCTGGGCATCGATGCCCCACGCAACATCCGCGTTCTGCGTCGCGAATTGCAACAGCGCATGGAAATGGCGGTGCCAGAGTCGACACCCACGGCCGAGATGGTCTCGAACAAGCAATCGTTGGGCCTGGTTCGTCAACCGCACGTGGAGATGAATCCGGCCACGGTACCGGCGCTGCGAGCCAAGCGGATGACGCTCGTCGATCGCCGCAGCGACATGCTCCGCGGCACGAAGAGCAACCCGCGCGTGGCGACGGTGTAAACGCCGCATGCATTCGCCCCTGACTGAACCGCAGCGGAGGAATCATGGCCACAAAAAACGCAAAGAGACACAAAAGAGAGATGCGGACAGATACAGCGTCCGCGCGACATGAACTCGATTCGATTAAGTTCTTTGCGTCGCTTTGTGTTCTTGGCGGCGACTTGCTGATCATTTTCCAGCAATCACCCCGGCGGCTTGAGCTCCGAGACCGACGCGTTCTTGAGCTTGATCGTGCCGGAACCGGCTTTGAACTCCAGCGGCTTGGCGCGACCCTGGGGCGTGACGACGCAGGACATCTGTCCGCCGGGGACGTTCCAACTCAATTCGACAATCGGTCCATCCACAATGGCCAGCAACGCGATGTTCTTGACCCCTTTCAACTCGGCTTTGTCGTTGCCACACACGAGCGAGTCTTGGGCAAACTCGAACGAGATCGGTTGCCCAAACACGAGCAACTGGGCCGCGCCGGCCGCGTCGCCCGGCTCGAAGTTCAGGCTCAGCTCATAGCTGCCGCTGCTCAACTCGGGAGCCCAACTCGCGTTACCGGCGAGCGTTTGGGCGGCCACGGCAATCGGCTTGCCGCGCCATGCTCCCAACTCCTTGGGCCACACGCGCGCTGGGGCAAATCCATTCGCCGTTTTCAGCATAGTGATGTCGCGCGGCAAGGCAAACGCCGCCTCGCTCAGCAGACCACGATTGGTCTTGGTGCGGATCGCGGCCATTTGCACACGCCGCGCTGGGTCAGCCGAGGCCGAGCTGGTGCGAAAACCGAAGTACGTGTTGCTCGACTGCAACACGCCGCCGCCGGTCAGCGCAAGCTGCCCGCCATCAAAATCACCCAAGCGATAATGCCCGCTGCGCGTGGTGAGCATCCACACCCCTTGCGGCTGACCGCTGACACTCAGCTCGAACAGATCGGGCCACTCCGGCGCATTGTTGAGCGGCACGCGCTGGCCGGCGGTCCAGGTCGTTAAGTCCGCCGAGGTCAGCAGCGCGGCGGTACCGGCCGCGGCCGAACTCGTCTCGATCAAAATCATCACCCAGCGGCTGCTCGCGGTGTGCCAGAAGACACGCGGGTGGCGATTGGTCGGGCTGATCGCCTTGAGCACCGGATTCTTCGGCGAGAGGGTCCAGTTGGCGCCTTGATCGACGCTCGAAGCAATGCCCACGTCGAAGCGAAACTTTTTCGGCATCTCTTCGACAGGGTACGTAAACGCGGCGATCCAGGCATTCGCCCCCAGGCCGCTCGTGTTCTGCGAGTCGATCACGACCGAACCGAGTTGCAAGGGCTGCTGCTTATGCGGCTGCGGACACTTGAGTGGCTGCTCGGTCCAGCGGAGCCAGTCGGTGCTGGTTGCGTGTCCGAAGGCGTCGGCGTTTTTGCCACCCAGCTTCGGCGCGTAAAATAGATGCTGCGTGCCAGCGACCTCAAACAAGGCCGCGACATCGCCGACAGCATTGCGTTGCGGCGTCAAGTGCAGCCGCGCGACGGGAATAACCGCCGGCGCGACCGGAGGTGCCGCAGGGGGAGTCAGGGCTGGCACGGTACGAGCCGCCGCCCCACCGGCGGTTGTCGGATCGGTGGCCGACGGTGTTTTGGGAGGGGCCTTCGACTTGCCGATCGCCGACTTGAAAAAGTCGTTTTTACCTTGAGCTTCGGCGAGCTTGGTGTTGACGGCCGCCTCCAGATCGGCCGCGATCGCCGGTACCGGCGGTGGAGCCATTTGCGGCGCAACCTCGACCGTCGGCTCCGGCTTGGGTTCGACCCTCATCGGCGGCGGCGGCGCGCTCACAACAACCTGCGTCACCGGAGCACCTGCCCAGGGCTTGGCAATCACCACCCAGACCGCGCCGGCGACCAGCAACAAACCCATCCCCACCGCGCCAATCAGCACCGGCATCCTGAGCGACGACTTCGCTGCGACAGCGTCCGACTCGTCAGCCGTGGCCGACGCGATGAACTCGACCGGCTTATCTGTCGGCGCAGTTTTTTTGCCCGAACTCGATTGGCTCTTCGCCGCGCGCGAGCCGCCGCGCGACGTCGTGTTGACCGAGATCGACAACTCGGCAGAGGGCTCCGCTGCGCTGGGCGGAGGGCTCTCGGGCTCTGGCTTCGACACGGGGGGCGGTGTGGGCGGGGGCGACGCGGCCGGGGCAGGGGCGGACGCAGCGGCCGACATGGACGCCAGCTTCGCACGCAACTGCTCGTCGTAGGTGGCCTTCTGCTGCTCGTCGAGCAAGCAACGCCGCGCGGACGACACCTCGTTGAGCAGCTTCTGCGAAAATTTACCGTTCGGGCCGCTCCCCAAATCGTGCAAATAACTCATCCGCTGATTGGCGGCGATGTCGATCACATCACGGTCGGTCTCGAACAGTTCGACCCCCAGCAGCCGGTAGTGGTGCGGTGGCTGCTGGCTCGGCGGGATGCCCAACCATTTGTAGTACGGATCGAATGGCTGACTCACGATGAGCGGCGCTCCAGATGCAATCGGCGAATCCCCTCTAGGTTACTAGCACGGCGCGCAAACGGAAAGCCCGCAGCGGTGTGTTGAAAGCGGAAAGCGGAGAGCGGAAAGCTATTTCGCGACCGTGTTTTCCGGCTTTCTGCCCCTCTACTCCTCCGCCCCTCTACTCCTCCGCCCC
>CAZZBK010000128.1:0-16932 GCA_964652155.1 uncultured Planctomycetaceae bacterium
CGTTCGAAGCGGCCAGACCGAGGGCCAGCTTCAGCGTGTATCTCTGTAGATATGTGGCGGCCGATCCGATGGCCTGGGTGGGATTCTTGTTGCCGCTGTGATCCTCGGCGCTTTCGAGCGTTGTGTTCTCGCTCCAGCCGTCGCGGTGGGATACAATGCACGTCACGGAAAGCTTTCCGCCGGCTTGTGCCGAACTCCAGCGATACGAAAGGCCGTGCCTCTTGAGGATCGGATCGACGGTGCGGCTGATCTCGGCCAAATCTTCGTGCCGGTAGTTGGTCCGGCCTTTTGCGCTCGTGAAATCTACGACGCGGTTTTTCATGATGGCCGGGAGTTCGCCCTTGGCATTGGCCAGCGCATTGTTAAACGCGCGGATGGCCGAGGCCTGTTCACGACGCTCACCCATTGCCATCAAGCGTGCGAACTTCTCAACATCGACGCCCGGGTCCGCGGCAGCCCGCGCAATCAGTGCCAGCAGAGGGTCGCTCTGCGGCGCCGCGCTTACGGCACCAACCCCGCCACCAGACCCGCGGACAGCAACCCCAGTCCCGCCGCCGTCGCCAGAATGACCCTCAACTGCGCCGCGATCGTTGCCGCCGCCAGCAGGCCCAGCAATCGTAGTGTCGCCATGCATCCTCAGCCCCTTTTCGCAACTGGTCAGACTTCGACCGCATGCCGGTCGTATTCCGCGTCGGCTCGCTCGGCCGCGAGATCATCGGCGCGGTTTTGGTGAAACTCCCGCACCATGTCGTCGATGACGTCGTGGTATTCCTCTAGGATGGCGCACACGCCGACGTAGAGCTCGCCATCACCTTCCGTGAGCAGGTAGCGAGGCCTGTCACGATCCAGCGTCGCGAGCCAGATGTTGAGAATGGTTCCGTCGCTGCGGTCGATCTGGCAAACGCCGGTCGCAACGGCGGTCAATCTCACGCCGCGCCACGGGATCTCCGCATCGAATTCGAATTCATCGACGTCCGGCACGATGCGAGCCATCAGATCGCTCCCCACCGCCGGGCGACGTCGAGCAGGGCATCTCGGTGCACGGCACCGTCGGCCTCGATGCGAGCCAGCATCTCATCGACCATTGGTCTTGCCGGGACGGGGCGCCAGCGCCGCGCCTCGCGTTTGGCCAGCTCGATCTCGGCCGGGCTCACCGGAGCCGGCGTGGCGCCCGCCATCCGGATCAGGTCTCGCAGCCCCTCGATCAGCTCCATCGCTTCCTGGCGGTGCGCCAGGGCCTCTCCCGTCAGCATCGTGTTCCTCCCTCTCGTATTCCCGCAGCAGCAGCGCGTGGTGCGCCTGACACGTCCAACACCATCCCTGGCTCGACAGGTGCATGCCGCAAAACTGGCAACGGGCAACGGTCGGCATGGATGAGGCGCTCCGATCCACCGGAGCCGGCGTGCTTTGGGTGGCGCACATGCGGGCTGCATTGGGCCGGCCCCGGTGGATGGCGTAACACTACGTTACGATTGGGGTTGGGTCAAGTAGAAAAGTAACGGCGAGTTACCGCGTCTTGCGCGCAGACCACGCAGGAAACAGGCATCATGGTTACGACCGTCAATGCAGGCGATGACACACCGAACGCCGACCATAGGTGGCCCGGCTTCAGCCGTTGCGGTGGGGAAAATAAAATAGGGCCGACCACTGGTGGCCAGCCCTTTGTGTCTCTGCAATCGTAGTTTGGTTAGGCTGCCTCTTTTTGCCCGTCGCTGCCGCGCTGAGCGCGCGGTGGTCCCGGCGGGATGCTGCGCGGAAGAAGGTAGCCCACTTCCACGTTCAGCATCTCGCAGATGCGCATGAGCGTCTCAAAATTCGGCTCACTCTTGCCGCGCTCGTACTTGCGGTAGGTGTGAGGCTCGATCCCGAGAACGCCCGCAAACCGCTGGGCCGATGGATAGCCGGCTGCCTCGCGCGCAGTCCGAAGCCGTGCTGCGAACGTCCTCATGATCTGGTTGTACCTCGTCTCCGCCATGGGAACGAGAATTCCCACAGCTCTTGGATATCCACACGAGCATCGTTGATCCGTGCTTACCGGCTTGACCGTAACCCACGATCACGGTAACGTCAAGTTACTTGGACCGTCGTCCACATCACAGGGGTTTCCACCAGCGTACCCGAGTAGCTGCCGCCAGCCGTGACCGCTGGCAGCATGGGCCTTGTTGCGTGTGCCTTCTCCTCACGCGCTTCAGGGGCAGCTCCCGTGCTGCCTGCCGTCCTGGCATCGGCCAGAGACGTCGCAGACGAGGGGCAGGGATGTTGCTATCGCCGTGGACAGAGGCCGCGACAGCGCGGCTCAAGCAGCTGTGGGCCGAGGGCTATAGTGCCGGGCAGATCGCCCGCGACATGGGCGGGGTCAGCCGCAACGCCGTGATCGGCAAGGCGGCCCGGATGAAGCTGCCGGCCCGCAAGACGGGCAACCAGCCGCAGCGTCAGCCGCGCCACGTGATGCAGCGCGCCACCAAGCGGCAACGGGTCGAGGCCTGCCGCGAGACACAGCGGGTCCGCGCTCTCCGCGCCTTCGCCAAGTCGGCACACCTCGCCAAGACCATCGAGCGCGCGGGCGGTGTCGAGAACTGGATCAAGGAAAAGCTCAAAGCCCCGCCTACCCCTCGCCCCTATCAGCCAACCCCGGCGCCTGAGACGGCGCATCTGCCGCCTGTCGTGGCGCGGGTCACATTCGCCGACCTGGAGGCGCATCACTGCCGCATGCCCGCGGGCGACCCCCTGAAGCCGGGCTTCGGCTTCTGCGGGCAGGCGCCGGTTCCGGGCCAGCCCTACTGCCCCGATTGCTGCCAGCGGGCCTACCGGCCGCCGCAGGTCCGACGCCAGGCCGAGCCGTTCCGCCAGCCGGCGCGCTCCATCGTCAGCTCTCCGCTGGAGTGGGCGTGATGGATGAGTTCGTGGCGCGGTACGTCGAGGGGGAGCCTGTCGAGGCCCTTGCCGCGGCGGCCGGGTGCTCCGCTGGGGCCATCAGACAGCGCGCGGCTGCACTAGGCCTTAGCGGCCAACGTCGACAGCAACGGCGCACGCGCTGCCTTCGGCGCACGCTCGAGCTTCGCGACGCCGTGCTGTGGCTCGACGACGTGGACGTGCTGCTCCTGACGCGATCCCCCACCGTTGCCCTTCCGCGCATGGTCGTGATGGCGGTCCTGCGCAACGAGGGGCACTCCCTCCCGGACATCGCCGAGGCGCTCGGCCTGCTCGATCACACGACGGTGCTGCACGGCTGTCGGCGCGTCCAGGGCGACCGGGATCTGCAGGCCATGGTGGTGCGGCTGACGCAATTCGCAGGCCGCGGCAGGCACATCGAGGCGTCGAAATGAGCAAAGCAGCCGAAGTGCGAGCCCTCTTGGCTCTCGGGGAAATGTCCACCGCAGCGGTCGCTGCATTCGCTGGGTGCTCTCGGGACTACGTGCGGGCGGTCGCATACCGGGTGAGGTGTGTGGAGAAGTACGGGCGGGCGGCCTCTCCAAATGAACACTGCGTCCGCGACCCGGAATGGCGCCGAGCACTCAAGCGCCGGCACTATCACAACGTCGTTAAGCCTCGGAAGTAGCAACAAGAAAAGCCCCCGGCGGGCTGAATGCCGGGGGCGCAATGGTTCGTGAGCGAGAGGGGCCCACATGAGTGAGATAGCCGAATCGCTGGGCGGAATAAAGGCCTGCGGAGACCAGCCATGAGTCGATGGTATCGCCGCTACGTCGGGACGGTGAGCGACCCCAAGATTGCCGAAGCGGCGATGATTGCGGAGTGCTCTCACTCGGTCGTTATCGCAACGTGGGACGCCATCCTGGAGAGTGCCGCCGAAACGAACGCATCCGGGGAATTCAGCGCAACGCCACGCAACGTTGCTGCAACGTTGCACGAACGTTGTGCAACGACGGAGCGCGTTTTCGCAGCGCTGACGGAGCTGAAAATGATCTCGGATGGGGTTGTTCTGAGGTGGCGCGACCGTCAATTCGAGAGCGACAGCAGCACCGAGAGGTCTCGGCGGTTCAGAGAAAAAGCTCGCAAAATCAATGACGGCAACACCCTGCAACGTTCTGCAACGTTGCGGGGACGTTACGCAACGGTCCCAGATACAGAGTCAGATACAGATACAGAGGCAGAGAAGAAGGCTTCGCCTTCAAAAAAAATAAAACAAACTGCCCACTTCACTTCTCTGGTGGGTGACGCTGCGCGCGAGGCCGGCCACGAGCGCACGCAAAACGTGCAGAAGGGCAGTGGGCAGTTTGATCTACAATCTGGAAGTGAAGTGGCGCCTGCGGCAACGGCCGCAGACGCCACCGGCACCCCGATCCTTGACGACGGCCCGGCAGTGGCTCGGCGAGGGGAAGGCTCGGCGGCGCCCGAGGCTCCCGCCGCCGCATTGCCAAGCGGATACAACCCGAAGGCGCTTCGCCCGCCGGTCGTGACGGATGCCGATCGGCGGTGGGCCATGGACCAGCGCCCGGCCGAATGGGACGAGGACCGGATAGCGTGGGCGACGCACGTCGCCGAGCAGGCCGAGGCCTTCGAGGAATTCTACGCGATGACGCCGCGGCCCGCCGCCGAGTGGTCAGGCGTCTGGCGGCGCGTGTGGTGGCCCAAAGCAGATCCGAACATTCGGCACCCTGAGATTGCGCCGCAAATCCCGCATCCGTTTTTCCGACGCGAAAATCCCGGCTGGGCTGCCGCGGTCGCCGTGCTGAAACCCGATGAGCGGAAAGTCGCCGAGCGCCACGGGATCGTGCAATTCAAGCCGACCGACGAACGGCTGCCGAAAGTGATGAACGGAGCGGCGCATGGATAACGACGAGAAGCCCGACGCCGAGAAACCGGAGGACGTGGCGTCGCGTCCTCGGTTGGACCCGGACACCTACAAAACTGATTGGGTTGCTGGGCAGCGGCCGGCGTTCGAGGAAATGCAGCGCCGCTCTCCGCGCCGATATCTGCACGTGAGGCGCTGGTGATCCGCCGCGATGATCAATTCGCGACGGGCGGCCTGACGTGGACGCGGCGCTGGGTCGGCGACAACTCGGGCCGCTACGAATGGACGGCCGGAAAATGCCGGGCATGGTGCGAGTCGAGGCGTTGGATCGAAAATGAAAGGACGGGCCGGGCGGACGAGAAAGCGGTCTACCGCGCCGAGGTCGGCGGGAGAATACTGTCGGAAAATTTTCCGACGCTGCTGAATGCGATGCGTGCCTGCGTGCTGAAACAGGCGGTGACGAATGGAAACTCTCGCAGTTTGGGTGCTGCTGGAAATCGGCCTATCGAAAATCGAGGAGCCGGCATCGCCGATGGAATGCACGATGATGCTGGCCATGGCTGACGCGGCATTTGCGGCGCGTAGTCCACTGTGGCGCGGCGATGATCTGGTGGTGCGGCTGGCGTGTGGTGGCCGTGACGTGGTGCTGAGCCTGCCAATCTCGGCGGGCCCGTGTGAGTTGGGGGCATAATAATGGCGACCATCAATCAAATCCTGACGGCGTGCCAGCCGTTCGTGCGGCTGGTGGCGTTGCTGTTCGGCGTGCTCGCCGCGTGGCTGGCGGTTGTCGAATTGCTGCCAGTGCTCGGCCAGGTATGGCGGCCCAAGGGGTCGGCGCAATCGCATGCGATTGTCGCTGCGTGCTTGGCGCTGGTGGCGGGTAGGGCGTGATGGCACAGGTCGACGATAATCTTGCGGAAGTCGACGCACTTCCTGTGGCGCACAAAATGATCGTGCACGAGTACGGATTTGCGATCTACAAGGCGCTGATCCGCGCTGGGCTGCGCAACCCCGCCGCAATGCGGCAACTGGTGCATGAGGTGTGGAGCGGAGCCCGTGGAAGCCGGCGGGCGGGCAAGCCGCGCGGTTTTGCGGGCGAACGAAATGTAGCTCAACTGGATTGGCTGTTGATCGAGTCCGGAGCTGCGATTTCAGCAATGACGCTAATCAGCGTGTTGCGGCAGTCTGGATTGATTATTGTTCCTATGCATCCATCGCAGCCGATGGTCGATGCGTCGATGCGCACGGTGGCCGAGCACGATATGATGGTGACGAAGTCAAAGAAGCATGCGTTGAGGTTGCGCGCTGCCATGCATGCAGCAGTAGAGCATTACTGGCCGTTTCTGGTCACGTGCCGTCCGATTCCTCACTCAAGGCGGGCGGGCAATGACGCTCGATGAAATCGACGCAATGGCCGATCTGATGCGTGCGGCCGGCAGAACGACGATACCGATGCCGATCGACGAATGGAGAACTGCAATGGCCGCGAGGCTGGGAAAAGCGACGGTGAAGAAAACAAAAACCGGCAAGACGACGGTGACGACGCCGGACTTGGCATCGGTCTCGCAGAAAATCGGCCGCAAGAAAAAGGCGGACCGGATCGAGGCAGGATTGCGTGCTAACCGAGAGAAGGTGGCAGCGAAGCGGGTTCCGAAACGGGGGCGGGCAGCATGATCAGAATTCTCATCGTGGCGCTGGGCGTGGCGTTGTCCGGTTGCGCCAGGGACGACGGGTGGAATGCGTTGGTGTTCGGGAACATCGCGGCCAACGCGCCGCTTGCTGATGGGGGCAACCATGCCGACGCTCGCTGATGACCTCGAGACCGCGGCTCGCCGCCGCGCAGCCGCGGCCCGGTTCCTGCCGCCGGGGCGGGAGCGGGACAGCGAGCTTAGGCTTGTCGAGCTCCTGGACAGCGCCGCGCGCCGGCTGTCGGCGCAGGACGCCGTTGCTGGGCTGGCCACGGTCGGCCGCCGGGCGGTGGCGGCATGAGGGTCATCGCCTCCGCCATGGCCGGGCTCGGCCTCTCCGCCTGCTGCTCCGCGGAGCATATGCACCATTACCCGAGGCCCTACGTTGAGGCTCCGAGGGTCAGGTCCTACGTCTATAGGCCCGCCAAGCCCCGCCGCGTAGCCGCCAGGGCGCGATTCGTGGGTGCCCCGCTAGTACCCTACCGGCCGCCCCAAATCGCCGTCCTAGACGGCTGTGCGCCGGCTGTTCGCGTGGTCGGTCCTGACGCCTGGACCGAGCGCGGGGCACGGCTCAAGGCAGAGCGGGCATGGTCGAGCCAGGTGCGCTTCGACCTTGGGGAGCGGTTCGCCGACCTCAAAGGGGCTCGCGATATCAGCGTGTCGTGTGTCCCGGCGAGCGGCAACGAGAGCACCGTCGGCAAGGTCGGCAAAAAGCTGGTCGGCAGCCTCGCCGTGCGCGATCGCTGCGTGGTGGAGGCGCGGCCGTGCCGGAAAGACCCGTGAAGCTGACCGGCCGCGAGGAGCGGGTGCTCGAATTCATCCAGTCCGAGATCGACGCCGGGCGCGGGTTCCCGGACTGCGGCCGAATCACCGAGCACATGGGCTGGAAGCAGGCGACGAGCGCCAGGACGACGTTGCAGATGTTGGCCGGCCAGGGGGTGCTCGCCAGGTGGCACGATGGCCACGCCTACCGCTATGCGCTGCCGGGTGCCGCGGTGCCGCCAGATTGTCGCATTGCGGGCCGGGCGAGTCGTGCTAGACGGGCGGCAAGCGGGGGACTGTGATGGGGACTACGACAACGCCGCCGGGCTCGGGCACCCGGCGGCGTTGTCGTGTTTGAGTGGGCTGCTGGCGTTAGGCGGCCAGCTTCCGAATGATCACGCGGCGCTTGTCGTTCGGGTCGACCTCCCGGGAAAACTTTCCAGCGGCCACGCCGGCATCGACGATCTTGGTGGCCTGTCCCTCGGAGACGCCGAGCTGGCGAGCAAGGGTGCGGTTCATGACGCCATCACCGTTGATGTGCTTGGCGGCTTCCTCGATTTCCGCGTCCGTCAACTCACCCTCGGGCCGCTCGGTGATGGCCTGGGGCTCCGGCCGGCGGAACGGCACGACGTTGGCAGCCTGGATGGCGCGGCGATCGACGGTGACCGGGCCGAGCCCGTAGAACAGCAGGGCCAGGATCGCCAGTTCGAGTCCGATCGGCAGTAGTGCGGGGTGCCACGCCGGCAGCCAGGGTTGCGTCACCGGCTTTAGGTCGTGGATCTGGCTGGAGAGCTTGTCGCGATAGGCCTGACGCTGGTTGAGCGTGAACGTCTGCCCCTTGCATTTGGCGCCGTTGCCGCTGGCGCACTCGGTCGATACCCACGCCTCGGCCTGGGCAACGAGTTTCTCGGCCCGGGCGAGGTCGGCACGAATGCGGGCCTGCTCGGCCTCACCGATGGTGGCCGTGGCGATGCGTGTCTGCTGGGCCTCGCCGAGACGAGAAATACCTGACGGCAGGACGAACGCGAGCAGCACGAGAACGGGAACAGTGAGCAGGAAAGCTTTCCCACGCTGCCCAGCGCGGGCGGCGGCCTCGGCAAGAACCGGGCACATGGCGGCAGAGATCGTCGCGAGCGGCACGCCGAGTTTGGTGGTGAGCGTGACGCTGTCGCCGAGCATTTCCCAGATGAGGGCCGATTGATAGGCGATTGCAGATCCCGCCATTGCGACGGCGATTGCGTGCGTCCAGCGAATTCGGTATTGTTGCATTGGTCATTTCCTTCTTTGCGGTTGGGGTGATCAAGGGCCGGATGGGAGATCGTACCCCTATCCGGCCCGTCCTGCTGGTGCAGGGGATGGCGGCCATTGCGGGCCGCACACCGCTGCATCATGCAATCTGCATCTCCACATCGGCGAGGTGAGCAAATGTCTCGGCGCCGTCCTCGGAGATGCCGCGCACGCACTCGACGCGCTTCTCGCAGACACGAACGAAATAGAATTTGACGAGCCGATACGGTGTCGGGTCGCCTGGGACGTAGAAAATCATCGGGCTGCTTCCCTAGCGTGGTCGATCAGGGCCGCCGTGAACGATTTCATCTCACGCACGATGGCCTCGCGAAGCTGGGTCGGGACGGCGCCAGCCGGAGCGCTTTCGACGGCCATGCGAAACCGAACGGCCTCGCATACGACGTCATAGGTTGGGCCGGGATGATGATCGGGGATGGTCATTTCAGCCTCTCGTTCGCGATCGCGGAAATCCGCATAGCCAGCGCCGATTTGTCGGCAGCGCCGATCTTCGCCGCACGCTTGCACGAGTGCCAGTTGCAGGGCTGGCCGGTGGCCTGCACATTGGGGATAACCGGCGCGGAATTAAACGAGCGAGCCAGGTATCCGGCGGAGGCCATGAGCATCGACGCGGATACGGTGAGGCTCATGAGGGTGGAGCGGAGGGAGGTCACTCGTGCGACTCCGAGCCTTCGGCGGTGAGGCCATTGGAGAGACGCCACGTCGCGAGGTGTGACAGGGCCTCATCGAGTGTGGCGAAGGCGTCGTCGACGCGGGCATTTATGATGACAACCCAAGTCCTAGTGCTGGCGTCGGGCTGGATGTAGTTCGTTCCCGGCGCATCCAGGCTGCGGGCGTGCGGCGGGATCTGGGACTTCATTTCGTGGTAAGTCATTGTCGTCTCCGTGTGTGTCTGCGTTGTCGATGGTTGGAATGTAGCAGATCGTAATTACGCAGTCAATACAAAAAATGATGAGGCATGCAAAATTACGTAATGACCGAGTGTTGACACGCTGGGCTGTGTGTCGTAATGCTGATGCATGACAACCAGATCCCAGCAACTGTTCTCGATGCGCACCGATAGCGATGAGGGTAGAGAGTTTCTGTCGGCTCTCGACGAGCTTAGATTGGCGGAGCGTCCGCAGCTTGACCGCACGGCGATGGTCAAGAAACTGGTGTTTGACGCGATCAAGCGCGCGGAAATGCGCCGCAAATGAACCGCGACAGCGAGCGCAAATAACCCCTTCCGCAACTCCGGCGTGCTGTGCTATTGCAGGCACACCATCAACAAATCGCAGAGCCCTCAATGAAAATCGATAGTCTCAAGTCCCAGTCGACCGAAAACCTCCGGCTGGCCCGCACCGCGATCGACAACCTTTTGGCGGAGCGCGCCCGCAAGGCGCTGGAGACCACGGCCGGCCATTTCGGCCTGAGCGTAGAGCAGATCATGGCTCGCGACGTGCCTGCGGTTGTTAAGGCGCCGGAGCCTGCACCGGCTGCGAAGCGCGGGCGCCCACGCAAGGCCAAGCCGTCCAGCATGGTCGATGCCGGGGGGGTGATTTGGGCCGGCAAGGGTCGCAAGCCGAAGGGCTTCGACAGCTCCACGGCCCAGCCGGTTCCGACCGTGCCGGCCAACGGCGCGCACGCCACGGCGTAATGCAGTCCCGAGCCGGGCGGGTGAGCCCCGGCACCAAATCGCCTAAGAGGGGATGGCGTCGCCGCTGTCGGACGCCGGCTGGTGTGAAATCCCCTCTGGAAAGCGCGCTGCGGCGCGGGCGACGATCTCCTGACGTCTGCTGCTCCACAGGGGCAAACGTTTGCCACCCACGGCGCCGGGGCGTGGGGAGAAACCCCGGCAACTCGGGACGACATAGAGCGGGGCGGTGGACACGGTTCTCTTAGCTGCTCGTTTGATCAATCATCGGTCACGGCGTGTGGATCGATGGCGACGGCAGCAGGGATAGCGTGCATTGCGACAGGGCATGGACGACGCGCCGTCGTATGTGTCTTGGAGACGGAGGCAAGTTCCGACCATCCCTCCGCGCCGCTCTATGTCGTTGCAATCCGGCCGCTTGATCCAGCAGTCACGACACCGGACTTTGAATTCGGGAACATCGGTGCAAATCCGGTAGCGGCTGCCATCCCGGTGGTTGATCCCCTGACTCTCCCCTGATACATGCCCGAATCACTGGGCGAATGTCAGTCCCCGGCGTCGAGAGGCCAACCGGGGAGATCGGCATGAGCACCACACTCGACCGCGTCAGGGCTCGAGCGGAGAGCCTCGCACGTCAGGCCGATCCTCTGGGCATTCTCTCCGGCGGCTACGATCCAGGCCCAGATGAGGGCCCGACCCGGTCCAGGCTTCGCAACGCCAAATTCGGTGTCGATCTCCCGGAGGTGTCCCAGCACACCGACCGACGCGCACACGCGGTCCGAGACATCTTTGCCGATATGCGCCGACGTCAGCAGATTGATGACATGCAACTCTCGGCCGGCCAGAAATTCGCCCGGCACCACGAGATCGCCTATCGCGGTCGCGCCATCACGCCGAGCTATGGCTCTCGGTTTGCGGAGGGCACGCCTCTAGGCCAGCTCGCGGGCGCTGCCGCCGATGAGGACACGGCCCGTGTCGTCGACTATGTGAGGCTGCATCAGGCCGCCCGGGATGCGCTGCCGCGGCGCCTGGAGCGGGCCGCCATGCTGGCGCTCGAGGGCCTGACGCTCGGCGAGATCGGTGCCCAGCTCGGCACCTACACCGGCGAGAAAGCCGCGGCGGCCGGTGTCACGCTGCTGCAGGCGGCGCTTGACGTGCTGGTGGATCATTACGGGATGCGTCGCGTGACATAATTGCCGCAGTATGTGTGCGGCGCACCAATCGCCCGAATCGCCGCTTGACCACCCCTGCAAATCACCACAATGTCGCCACGATACCGCAACACGCGGCCACAATCGACAGCCCCGCCCTTGCCCGGCGGGGTTTGTCGTTTCGGGCCCAGCTCATCGGGCCCACGCATCGGGTCCCCGGCACGCCTGGTCCCCCGCATACGTGCCCCGATCGTGGGCTCGACCTTAAAAACAGAGACAGGAACAACCCATGCTGCGACGCATCATCGCCGGGGCGGGCATCGCCGTGGCACTCTCAGCTCCCACTCTCGCCGCCGACAAGGCCGGGCCTGCGAAAGCGGACGACGAGGCGCCCTACATCAGCCCCATGCGCCCGAGTTGCTACGTGCAGGGCCTCGGCGGCGCCAGCATCAATGGCGCCCGCGCCACGGACGGCACCGGCTACATCGAGAGCGTCTCCGCCTCGGGTTGGACGCTCGCCGCCGGTATCGGCTGCGACGTGCGCGTGCATCGGTTCGTCGTCGGCGCCCTCGCCCGTTACGAGCTGCCCGTGAGCCAGGACAAGGCGCTCTTTGAGGTCAAAGGCGGCTGGACGGTCGCCGGACGCGCCGGCTACCTGATCAACGCCAGCCTGCTCGCTTACGGCCTGGTCGGTGTCAGCGGCAGCAGCTGGCGCGCCGAGGATTTTGCGCAAGAGGCTAAGGGCCTCGTGCTCGGCATGGGCCTCGAAGTCGCGCTCAGCAAAAATCTCAGTCTCACCGCCGAGTACACCAACACCCAGTACGGCAAGTGGACTGAGGGCCTCGTCTCGGTCAACCCGGAGGGCCACGCCGCGCGCGTCGGTCTCAATCTGCGATTCGGCGACCTGTTCATCGATTGATGCGCTACGAGGTCCGTCCGCTCAATTGGTGGCAGTATCTGCCCGACAATCCCATCACCCCGGCGGCGCCCGTCGTCATGCCGCCAGAGCCGGTCAACACCGGCCTCGTAGACCACCGCGGCACGCCAATCTGGCGCATGCCGGAGCGAATCGGGTTCCCGATCACCAAGGAGGGCTGAGCATGAAAATCGTCAAAGACCTGATCGGCGATCTCGATCCTTTCGGCCGCTTCTGGATGGCTCTCGGGCTCGGCTCGCTCGCTGCCGCCGCCGCCATGAGCGCGGATTTCGGCTGGTCGGTGAGCATCAAACACGCGGCATTCCTGGCCATCCTGAGCATCGTCGCCGCATTCGGCCCCATGGCCGCCGAGATGCTGTGGAGCAAGGGCCGCCGCTGGCCCGCCATCACTACCGCGATCATCTGCGTGCCGCTGCTTGGGATCGAGTTCTACTCCCACGCCGGCTACACCGCAGGCCTGCGCGGCACCAACATCGAAATTGCAACAGTGCAAAACACGCGCTTCGCCGGCGCGCAGGACGCCGTGGCCGACGATCAGGCCAATGTCGCCCTATGGCGCAAGCAGCTCTCTACGCTCATGGAAGCCAACGCCTGGGCGGGCACCGTTAAGGCCGACGGCCTCAGGGGTGAGCTCGAGACGCTGCGCGCCCGCATCGAGGAGGAGAAGAAGGGCAACCGCGGTCGCAAGGCCGGCTGCGGCAAAGAATGTGAACGCCTGCAGAATGAGGCCAACGCACTCGATGCCCGCATCGCCATCGCCGAGCAAGCCTCAGATCTCACCAAGCGGATCGAGGCCACGCAGCGGATACTCGATGGCAAGCGTGAGACCGCGGCGAAGACTGAACACAAGTCTTCGGCCGTCGAGCATCAAAACCGTTTCTTGAAACAGTCGGTGGCGCTGTTCGTAAACGGCAGCACCGCGACATCTGACCTGCAAGCCCTTGGGGCTGAGCAGTCGGTCAACCTCGCCATGGCCATTGCCGGCACCGGGCTACCAGCCTTCGCCCTGTTCATGGCCGGCCTGTTCCGCCTGCCCAATCCATCCACCCCACATCGCCGAGAGGAGGACATCAACACGCACACCTCCCATGCACCCAGAGCGTCCAGCCTCTCGGCGACGCCACCCACGCCAGCGCGACAGCGCGCATCAGTCGGAGACCTCAACCGTGAGCGTCTCCGCAACATCCTCGAAGGCAGCGCAGCCGCAGGAATGCTCAGAGCATGAGGCAAGAAAAGTTCCACGTGCAACACAGTATCCAGCCCGGCGCTTGAGTCATGGACACCAACGGACCGCGCATCGAGATCTGGGACATCGCTCGGGTCACACCCTACAACAGGAACCCGCGTACACTGCCGGACAAAGCCATCGCTAAGGTCGCGGCCAGCCTGAAAGAGTTCGGCTTCCAAAAGCCAATTGTGGTCGATGAGCATGGCGTGATCATTGCCGGGCATGTCATGCTCAAGGCCGCTGTCGAGGCGGGCTTCACGCGCGTTCCTGTCGCGATTAGCAGCCTAACGCCGGCACAGGCCAAAGCATACCGCATCGCAGACAACCGCACGGCTCAAGAGACGGATTGGATAGACGATCTGCTCAAGGGTGAGGTTGACGAGCTAAAGGGGCTCGACTTCGATCTTAGCTTGACTGGCTTTGATGATCGCGAACTACAGAAGCTGTTAGCTGACGACGACGAGCTAGCTCGTGCCGAGGAGACGCCGCCCGTTCCGGAACAGGCGGTGTCCATGACTGGCGATATATGGCTGCTTGGCCAGCATAGGCTGGTTTGCGGCGACAGCACTAAAGCCGAGGACGTGGACAAGGCGTTGAATGGCGTCAAGCCGCATCTGATGGTGACGGACCCGCCATATGGGGTGAAGTATGATCCGACTCACAGGCGGGCGCTTCAGTCGAAGAACAGCAAGCCTGCGCAGGGCGTTGTTCTGAACGATGACCGCGCCGACTGGACAGAAGCTTATTCGCTATTCCCTGGCGATGTGGCTTACGTCTGGCATCCGCCTGGTGCCAGATCGGTCGAGTTCTTTCAAAACCTGACCGACGTTGGCTTCGACGTGCGGATGCAAATCATATGGGCGAAGAACGTCGCCCCGATAGGGCGCGGCAATTTTCATGTCCAGCATGAGCCGTGCTGGTACGCAGTTCGAAAGCGCCAAGGTGCCACGGCGCATTGGCAAGGCGATCGCTCGCAGACCACGCTCTGGAAGATCGACAAGCCCCAGAAGTCCGAGACTGGTCACAGCACTCAGAAGCCAATCGAGTGTATGCGCCGGCCTATCGTGAACAACAGCAGCCCAGGACAGGCCATCTACGAGCCATTCAGCGGATCTGGCACCACCATCATAGCTGCTGAGATGACCGGCCGCATCTGCCACGCTATCGAGCTTAACCCTGCCTACGTTGATGTGGCCGTTCAACGCTGGCAGGACTTCACAGGTCAGAAAGCAACGCTCTGGGCGACAGGCCAGACATTGGACGAGGCGGGCGAAGAGCGCCATGCCAAGATCGGCGCGCCCAACGACTCCGCGCGATCGTGCGAAAAAACGATAGAGGCTGCGGAATAGTGATGCTTGACGAAGCTGCAGAACTTCCAGACGAAGGTGACCCGCGCAAGGTGCACAAGACGGACCTCGGCGGCAGGCCGTTTGAATTGGTGCCGGACGATAAAACATTGCGCCAAGTCAACGGGATAGCGCGCATCCAATGTACGTTGCGAGAGGCGGCGGCTGTTCTGGGCGTTCATGTCGACACGTTTCGGCGGTTCTTAGGACGTCATGAGGAAGCCAAGCGGGCCTGGGAAGATGGCTTCGAGCTAGGCAAAGTGTCGTTGCGCCGTGCGCAGTTCAAGAATGCTCTATCTGGCGGCACGCAAATGCAAATCTGGCTCGGCAAGCAAACTCTTGACCAGCGCGACAAGACGGACAGTCTCAATACCAATGACGTCACCGGCACGCTGGCTGATGTGCTCGGCCGGCTGAGCGGCCATCCGGTATTCCCGGGCGACCGCAGTAGGGCTGAGGATGACGACGGCTGCGCTGGCGCTTGACTCGTCCGAAGCCAAGGCCGCTGCCAAGTTGGCGCGGCTGCTGAGCGATCAGTGGTGGCGGATCTGCAATCTCTATTGGATACAGGACGAAGCGGGCCGCCCGGTTCGCTTCGAGCCCAACGAGGCGCAAGAGGCCTTGTGGCAGGAGCTGCACCATCTCAACGTTATCCTGAAGGCGCGGCAGCTTGGGTTCTCGACGTTCGTTGCGATCTTCATTCTCGATAGCTGTGTGTTCCGATCAGGGACCGCAGCCGGCATCATCGACTACACGCTGGACGACGCGAAGGGTAAGCTGGGGAAAATCAAGTTCGCCTACGACAGGATGGACCCGGACATCAAGGCCAGTGTGGCGCTCATCAAGTCCAACGCCTTCGAGTTGGAATGGGGGAACGGTAGCAAGGTCTCAGTCGGCACGTCTCATCGTGGCGGCACATTGCAGATCCTGCATGTTTCGGAGTTCGGAAAGATCGCGGCCAACGCGCCTGAGAAAGCGCGAGAGATCAGGACGGGCGCGTTCGGCACGGTCCACCGGGGCTCTATGATCTTCGTCGAGAGCACGGCTGAAGGTGCGGCCGGCGACTACTACGAAATGGTGAAGGTGGCCCAGGCAGATGCAGACCAGGGCCGCAAGCTGACACCGCAGTCCTTTAAGCTGCACTTTTTTCCTTGGTGGCAGCACTCTGGCTACGTCGAGGATCCTGATGCCGTTCCGATCTCGGCTGATCTGGCGGCATACTTCGCCAAGTTGGAGGCGGAGCACAAGATCACGCTGACGTCCAACCAGAGGGCGTGGTACGCAGAGCGCCTTCGTCACGTTGGCCCCGATGACATGCTGCGGGAATACCCGTCTTATGCAGACGAGGCGTTTCATGCCGCGATCCAGGGCGCCTACTTCTCGACAGTCATGACGCGGGCCCGGCAACAGGGGCGCATCGGGCAAGTGCCACATGACCCGGGCCAGCCGGTGCACACATGTTGGGACATCGGTGTGGATGACGAGACGGCGGTGTGGTTCTTCCAGGCGCGCGGTCCGCGCTACCACTTCCTAGCCTACTACGAGAACAGCGGCGAGGGCGTCGATCACTACGTGGCGAAGCTTGCCGAGCTCGCGGCGCAGCGCGGGTGGAACTACGGCCGCCACTTGGGCCCGCATGATCTCGACAACAAGCAGTGGGCGTTGCCTGGCGCATCGTCAGCTCTTGATATGGCTGGCAAGCTCGGGCTGCGGTTTCAGGTGATCCCGCGGGTCGCGTCGAAGCATAGCGCCATTGAGGCGGCTCGCACGCTGATTGCTCAAAGTTGGTTCGATGAGGCTGGTTGTGCGCGGGGGATCGCCTGTCTGGATGGCTATCGGAAGCAGTGGGACGACAAGCGGGCCACTTATCGCAGTGAGCCGATGCACGATTGGGCCTCTCATGGGGCGGATGCGCTGATGACCGGCGCTTGTGGCTTTGTGATGCCGCGGGACGCAAGCGCGTCCCCAGCGGTTCGCCGGCCAGCCCGGCTCGGGATGCGCGCGTGATGGAAAAATATTCCAGCAAGTGCCAAAAAACGCGGGTTAACACTTTCGCGATGGGAAAATTATTCCAATGAGCGTGCCCCGTCGCAAGCCGGCTGAGGTCGACGAGGCGGTGCTGCTGCGCG
>CAZZBK010000129.1:0-6468 GCA_964652155.1 uncultured Planctomycetaceae bacterium
GGGCACGCTGGTAGGCCTTGACGAGCAGGTTGTCGGTGGTGTTGTCGACCCACATGTCCGTCTCGTAGGGGTCACGCTCGAAGAACTTGAGCCCCTCGTTCTGCGTCTGGACGAACCAGGCGTAGTTGGATGTGAGATAGTCGCAGACGAAGTAGTCGACGACGCCGCCCTCGACCGAGCGCACGGCGTTGACGTCGTTGTCGGCCGTGCCCGGACGCAACTCGGTCTTGGTGATCCGCTCGGCGACGTCCATGAGTGCAACCGGCACCATCAGGCCATCGCGCTTGGCGCGGCCGCTGATCTTGAGGTTGCGCTCGTCGACCCAGTTCGTGCGGATGTTCTTGATCGCCTGCATCAGGCTCGACTCGTTGAGGTCGAGGTCCGTGGTAAAGCGATTGGCCGCCGTGGCGCCGTCGACCGGGTGATCGGTATCGAACAAGGCCTTGCCATCGCCGACGATCGATGAGTCGTAGGTGGTGCCGTTGTTGAAGACGTTGAAGGACTGGATTTCCCAGAACTCCTTGAACGCCTTGCCAAGCCCGAGCGCGGTCGGCTTGAACTCGCTCTTGTAGAGGTCGTCGCGGATCGCCTTGCGGGTGATCGCGTAGGCAAGCCCGACCTCGTAGGTCTCGGCATTGTAGACCCAGCGTTGGCCGGCGGCGTTATCGAAGCCGGTGGCGCCGCCCTCCTGCTTCATCTGCGCGAGGCCCATGTAGGCGACGTGGGCCGTGCGCTCGATCTGCATGGTCGATGGTGTCGACTTGAAGACCCGTTTGTACTGCGCGGGGATGTTGGGGTACTCGCCCGTCACCTCGCGGAGCCCCGGGCGGAGCAAGTCCCTGATCTGTGAGGTATTGATTGCCATGGTGTAGGTTCTCCGGCCGGTGGGCCGCCTCTAGGTTGTGAGTTCAGCCGTCAGCCTTAGATGCCCTGAGCACCCATGGTGTTGAGCGCGACCACCGCCCAGTTGTAGGCGCCGGCTTGCGTACCCGCGGCGAGCGACGATGAGCCGCCGGCGCCCTCGGGCGAGTTGCCCATGGAGTAGTTGGCCCAGAGATCGACGAGACGCAGCGGTGCCGTGGTTGCCGTGGTCACGGACGCGACATCGAGGTAGGAGCCGGAGAACCCGGTTGTCGACGAGCCGGTGCCGACGGCGATGTCGAAGTTCATGCCGATGTCGGCAAGGGCAACGCCTGTCGAATCGGTCTGGATCACGAACAGTGCCGATGGGCTCAGCGCGCCGGGGACGTACTGCGCGAGGACCGAGCCGGATGCGGCATCGGTGCCGGGCCAGTATTTCTGCGGCACGACGGTCTGCTGCGAGCTCGATGCGTACCGGCAGCCGGCGAACACCCCGTAGCAGAGATAGGACGGCGTGGTCGCGGTCCACTGGTAGAGGTAGCCGTTGGCGGAGATCTTGATCAGATCGCCGGTGTAGATGGCCGTGGTGTTGGTGGAGAGGATGGCATTGCGGCGCTCCGTCAGCGCGGCATTGGTGGGCGGGGAGCCCATCAAGCCGATGAAGCGGAGGCCGAACGGCGCGTTCGTGTTTGCCATGGGTGCGAATTTGCCCTGCAAGGCGGCGCACCACGGGCATGCAGAACGTCTGCGGGCCAGAGGTCAGCGCCGGATTGAACAATGCACGGGATGCGTCCCGTGCGCGGCATTGCTGACCCGTCTTTGGCCACCGGCGTTAGCCGGACCATGACTCAACCGCCCTACGGCGGTGCGGGGAACATCGCCCTCAGCGCGAGAGCGTATTCGTAGGCGTGTGCATTGTTGGATGAATGATTCGCGTGATCCGGCGAAGTTACCAAATCACGCGACGGCGATTCTTTGCACGCGACCCGGCTCAACCAAACGCCCGAGATCGCGCAGGTGTTGCGCGAGTTGCCCCGAGTAGGTCTTCTTGCCGTGGTGGTGCATGGTGATATGCGGATCGCACCAGACGGTATGGCCGAGCGCGCGCCACTTGCGGCACAAGTTCATATCCTCGCTGATCCGCTCGTGATCGATGACGTCGAACTCCCAGATCGCCCAGGCCTTTCCGCCCGTCACCTTGGGCTGGTAATACCAGTCCTCGCGCTGCGCCTCGACGAGGGCATCAACGGCACGGCGGGACAGCCGCAACATGCCGGCGGGCCCGCCCGCGATACGGATCAGGCCTTGCGGATGCGGGGTGCCGTTGCTCGGATCCACGCACTCGACCGGTCCGGGCAATGTGCGCACAGAGAAGCCCTCGCCCTCGGCACGGCGTGGATAGGCGGCGAGCACGACGTCCACGGGATGCCGCACCAATCGCTCGATCGCGCCCGGAGCCCATGACACGTCGTCGTCCAGGCACAACATGTCCGTGTAGTGCGGCGTGGCGTGGAATTGCGCGGTAAGCGTGTTCCGCGCGTCCTCCAGGTCGGCCGAGCCGAACGTCACGCGCGTCGATAGCCAGCCCATTCGGGCAAGCCCGTGTTGCGCCGCCTCGACGGCATCCCGTGCCGCGTCCTCGGCCGGCCGGTTCGATGCAATCGCGATCAGAAGGTGCGGGGTCGGGTCGCTCACATGGCCTCCAGCATCTGCCGATATTGCATGGGCGCCTCGGGCGGGATCGCGCCCCTGTCGGCGAGTTTCTCGATGCAGAGCATCGTCAGATCGAACGAGCCGCAGACGTGATGGGCGATCAAGGCGAGGTGCTTCGTCGTTTCGATCCCCAGCGGGCGCGCGGTATCCCGCACATAGACGACATCCGCTTCAAGCAACTGATGCGGGTCTTGGTGCGGCACCGGCGTCCTGGTCGCGATCGGCCAGCACTTGGCGGCGGCAAAGCAATGCGGCACGAACATTTGCGATCGCATGGCCTCGTCGATGTCGCCGAATGTCCATTGCCCCTTGTAGAGAGGCATGAACGATACCTCCGTGATCACGGCCGCCGTCTGACGGAGTTTCTTGCGGGCCGCCCCGATCACATCTGGCTCGCCCCCCTGAACGTCCATGCACAGCAAGTCGATATGAGGCACCTCCCCGATATCGTCGAGCCGGTGCGTCTCGACGGTGCGGCGCTCAACGACGGTCGCAAATTCCGCCATTCCCGGAAACCGCTCCAGATCGGCGGGTGATGGCGGTAGCAGGCTTGTCATGCCCGGCGCCGCGCAGATGTGCATGGTCGCCGGGGCGCCGCTGCCGATGACCTTGGGCACGATGGTCGCTCCGTGCCCCGGCGCCGCGGTCACCTGCGGATCGAATCCGATGACGGTGCACAGCCCTTCCTCAAGCATGCGCCGATAGGGAGGCGCATCGTCGATGGGGTTGGCGCCGACATGGACGACCGAGGTCAGCCTGTCAGGCTGCAACAAGTCGTGGAGGTGCCGCATTGCCTACTCGTCGACGGTGTAGTTGTACTTGCCGTCGGCAACGCGCGGGGTGCGTTCGACGCGGACGCCGGATGCCTGACGTGCGGCTTCACTGCCAAAGTCCATCGAATCTGGCGACACGCCCGGCACGCTGCGCGACATCAAGCCGGCCATCTGTCGGCTGTCCCGCACCGGCTCGTCAGCCTTGGACTTCTCGACGCGCCGTGCCATTGCCGTGAGTTTCGCCGGGCGCTCCATCAGGATCATGCCGCCGCGCTCGATGTTGCCGGTATGCCCGGGGGGCATGATGCGGCCGTCATGGCGCTCGGCCGGCACGGGTGTCCACCCGTTCTGGTAAAGCTCGACCTGATGATCGACCCACTCCCAATTCTTGATGGTGCGCGTCTTCCATTCGTAGGTCCACCCGTCTGGCGGGGTGATGCCCATGGAGACGAGATTGTAGCGATCCTCATCGCCGGTGAACCGCAGCGTCACCTCACGGCCGTCGCGCGAATAGATCTTGTTGGGATCGCGCTCCTCGATCGGCACGATCCGATCGGTTGGCACGCGGGCCGCATCGAGTGTGCGGGGCGGCCCGGCGTCCCGCGTGACGCTTGCTCTAGCTTGCTTGGTCGACATGGTGTGTTTCCCTTGGAAAAAAGAGGCGGCGGATCAAATCCCGTGGTCGTAGTCAGGATCGAGATAGTTTTTCGGAAGCTTCCCGGCTTTGATGTCGGCCACGCATTGCAGCGCGTACTCGGTCGCGTTGAGGCCGGATTGCTTCACGAACGCCGCGAGTTTCGGCGGCAGTTTGACTTGCGAGGCATTGAGATTGCGGCTGGAGAAGAACTGATTGCCACCGCGCGATACGGGCGCGGATGACGTGGTGCGCGCCGTTTGGCGCGGGCGCTCGACGACGGGCTCGGGCTCGTCGCGATCCGTTTCCCGGTCGGGGAAGAACTTGTCGTTCAGAGCATCAAGGAAGGCCGCGCTCTTGAGCGCACCCTGGCCGTGGTCCTCGGCGTACTCGTCGGCAAACCGAAGGAACTTGCGATTCATCTTTGGGTCGGTGGCGAACTGCTTGTTGGCCTTGAGCCAGTCGGCGCCCTGCTCGCCGAGCACATCGCGGGCCGTCGTATCGATCCACTTCTCCGGCGTCATCACCGCTGGCGGCGGGTCGGCGCGACGCTCTGGCGGTGGTGGCTCGGCCGTCTTCGTCGTCTTAGATTGCTCGTGCTGATCGAAAAGGCGGTTGGCTTTAGCCAACTCGGTTTCGGCCGCATATTTTCCGTTCTCAAGTTGCGACAGCGCCGCCTCGGCCTTGGCGATTGCATGCTGTGCGGCTGCCTGTCGCTTGGCATCGCCCGACTCGATCGCCTGGATCAGCTCGCGCTGCGCCATGGCGGCCTCGGACTGCGTTGCCGAGATCGCGCCCTCGATCTGGCTCTTGTCCGCCTGCAGCCGCAGGACATGCGCCCGCATCGCCTGCTGCTCACGGAGTTGCGCGGTATCCTCGGCGGTGCGCATGCCGGCCTGGGCCGCGCGTGCCGCCTCCGTGGCTTCGGCCAGCGCCCGTCGCGCCTCATCGGCCTCACGCCGCGCCTCCTCACGCTCGCGCTCGAGCGCCGCAATGCGTTCGGCTGCGTCATCCTTGACGCCGCCGTCGCCATCGCCCCGGCCGCGACCGCCACGTGCCAGCGCAGAGACGCGCGCCGGCGGATCCTTTGTCTCTGTCACGACGGGCGCAGCGTCCCCGTCGCCGACCTTGACGACACTTTCGTCCGGAATCTTGACGATCACCTCGTCGTCGAGTTTGATTGCGTCAGCAGACATTGTGGATTTCCCATCCCCTCAAATGCTTATGCCGCCATATCCGGATGCGGCAGTTTGCCGATGATGTATCGCTCGCTGTCGAACAATCGGCACGGGGTCTCGTTGATGTCGCATCCCATCCCATCGCTCGGGCGGAACCACACCCAATCGCCGACATCGACGCGCTGGCCGTGGAACGTCGTATCGCCGTCGTCGACGTAGGCTTGCGGGCCCATCGCGACGACGAGCCCGGTCTTCCCCTGCCACAGCGACTCCTCGCGGTCCTCGTCCTGGATTGCGGACGCGATGAACACCCCGCCCCCCGTCCGTTCGACGATCGGCGGCACGTAGATCGCAACGAGGATGCGCGAGAACAGCACGACGCCCTCGGGGATCGTGCCGATCTTGTCGAGCAGCGCCTTGCGCGGGTCCGCCTCATGGACGACCGTCACCCACGTGTTCGAGCGTTTGCCGGCGGGGGTGCGCACGCTGAACCGGCGCCGGATCGATTTCGGCGCGGCGGCGGCGCTCGGCTTTGCGCTGCCCTTGGCGAGAACCGATTCGATCTCGCCAACCTCGAACTGCGGCAACTCGAATTTCGTCACACTCATGATCAGTCCCCCGTCTTCTTCGGTTTCACGCTCATGTCCGTCTCGATCTCCTGGATGTGGGCGAGCGCTGCCTCCAATCCCTGGATCACACCGACTGCCCGAGCATACGTCATGCCCGTTGCTGCCGCGTCCGTGGTGATGCTATTGCCGCGGGCGAGATCACGGTGCCGGTCGGTGAGATCCTCGGCGATCCGCTGACGCAAGTTCTGGACGAACCGCTGGTCCCACATCACTCCGCCGGGCTCCATCCGCCGCACGCCTGCCAATCGGTCGTGACAAGCGGGCTAGGGCCGCTTTCGCGCGACGGCATGCACTCGCCGAGGTGTGGCCATCGGCCGGGTCGGCGGCGCCAGTGGGCGCACGTTGAGCAGATGCGATAAACGGGCTCGGGTGCTGGCGGTAGCGGCTCCGGCTCGCTGATCCGGGCGGCGGGCTTCTTAGTGCGTGCCATTTGCCACAATCGAGAAAACGCGCGCACAGAATGCAACGGTGTCTACACGATTTGCACAACGTTTCAATAATCGCAACACACATGAATGCAGATGTGGCCGGCTTGCTACGGCTTGCCGGCCACAATGAATTCACTTCCCGTACTTCTTGGCCTTCTCAAGCCGACCGATGGCGCCACCGCCGCCGCCCTGCATGCCCTTCTCGGCGAGCATGCCGGACTCGGTCGGGGCCTTGACGGGGCCGCCCGTGGC
>CAZZBK010000129.1:6568-8027 GCA_964652155.1 uncultured Planctomycetaceae bacterium
GGGTGGCATCGGCATAGGCGGCGGCGGCGCGAGACCCGCAGCGCCAGTCGGCGGTGGCATGGGCGGGGCCGCGTCCTTGTCCTTCCCCGCGATGATGACGTTGACGTTGATCTTCGATTCCTTCTTGCCCTTGTCCTTACCCTTGCTAGGCTTGTCGGCGCCTACGTCGCTTGCGGCGGCAAGTCCTTCGTCGAGCGCGGGATTGACGGCGCCGCCGGTGGCGTAGCTTTGCCGCGGAGGGCTCGATCCACCGCCATAGGCTTTCAGAAGCCGCATGTTGCCCTCGGAGCCGGGCCGGGCGATCTTGCTCATCGTGGGGTCAGTCCTTCGAGTAGAGGTCAAGGATTTCGGTTGCACTACGCGCCCCGTCTCGCGGCACTGCGGTTTGCAGCGCGCGCCGGGCCGGGGCGAAATCGGGAACTCCAACGGGGGCCGTGACGGCGCCGCCGGACTTGAACAAGGGCTGGCCGCCCTCAAGCACTTGACGCTTGATCGTTGGGGTTAAGCGGAACAACGTGAAACCGTAATCGTCCGGGCCGATTGTCTTCGGCGGCGTCATTGCGCTGACGAGGCCGCGCCCAGGCGTCTCAAGCGACCGCACCTTCACCGGCTTGGCGGACTCTCGGTCAATCTGGCCAAGCAGCTTGCGGAGGTTCTTCGGGACGATGCCCTCGGTGGCGCTCGTGCCATAGAAGCCCCGCATCCCGTTGGTGTCGCCCGGATTGTAGGAGAGCACGGTGTCGCCATGCGGGATGGCGATGTACTCAGCATCCGCCTCTGCCGCCTGACGAATAGCCCGACGGAGAGTCGTGTTCACCCATTGGTCAGTGGTGTTGACAAGGGGATGGCGGGAGATGGGTGACGACAACTGATCCTTGATTTGCTTGAGTTCTGACGCGATCCTGCGCACTTCGTCGAACTTAGAAGGATCAAGCCGAGCGATCTCCGCAGCCGCCGCCCTAGCCTCGTCTGTCTTGTAATGCCTCTCCCCAGCCTTCGCATATCCTAGAGCGTCTTCGTATGTGCCGTATGGCCTTGTGAGATCGGCGGCGTACTCACTGAGACCAAGCGTCTTGAGTTGCGAGCGCAGACCATCAGCCTTTGCCGGGTCAGGAAGATCGCGAAGCGACTGCCCCCAGTCGCTCTGGATCTGGTCGACCGTGAAGACGCTTCCCCCGTCCTTCGGGTTGATCGTCATCGAGGTCATCATGTGGCCGACGATGTTGGGCTCGGGGAAGTGACCGGTACGGAAATCACGATTCCCCGATGCGGATTTCGTTTTCATCCAGTCAAGCATGCGCTGCCCTTCGGCGCGCGCATCGAACTCGGTCGCATGAACCACGCTTGTGGTGGCGTCAATGCTGCCAGTATCCCTGTCTACGATGCCCCAAACATAGCCATCGCCGCCATCATACCTGCCAACGACAAGCTTCTGTCTGTTATAGATCGGCAGATGCAG
>CAZZBK010000129.1:8127-9770 GCA_964652155.1 uncultured Planctomycetaceae bacterium
AGCATCTGCTCTGGCGTGCCCTTGGCCTGCTTCAACCCTCGAGCAGATTCAATCAGCGGCGAGTAGTAGCCGAGCGGATCGAGAGACGTTGGGACAGAAACCGGGGCTGATGTTGGAGGCGCCACCTCATCGAGTAGTTTGTCTATGGGATGGGGAACGTCAGGATCGATGGACATCTGACGGCCGCTATCCCCAAATCTCACGATCTGATCGGACTCCGGGACATCGTAGTCACGCCATGGCGCACGGGCACGGCGCTCATCGGCGGACATGGTACGTCGCTTTTCGACGGTCCTGGATTCCGTCTCCCCAGCCAGCATCTTGTAAGCATCAAATGCTGGTTGACCTTCAAAATCCTGCCTTGCCAGTTCGGCCCGACGCCAGTCCAGGTCGGCCAACTCGCGGCCGATCGGTGTGCTCAACAATTCGGCTTCGGCCGCATTGGCCGCGTCCCAATTCTTCATCGCCGTGGCGCCGTTCAACCGCCGGAAGCTATCGAACTCGGCGGGATAGCTTTCCTCAATCTCGCGAATGCGATCCGAGAGGGCCTCGATCTGTGCGTCGTTTCGGTTGACCAGATATTCTTTCATCTGGTGCGGACTCCCACCGGCACCAGTACCCTCAATGTCCTGTATTCTATGCTGTATTTCATGCAACGCGACGCGCTGTGGCTTCGTGATGTGCTCGGTCCGGGTCGGATCATTGAGCCCGTCCAACAGCTCACGCCCCAGCCCTATCGTCTCGCCATGCTGCCATCCACCACGCTCGCCGCTAGACACAACGTTCATCCTCTTGAGTTCGGGGTATGCCGCGAACAAATCGTCATGCGTCATTAACTGGCCTAGCGTGGCGCGCGGCGTATGCCCTTGCGCAAGCGGGCCGGCCATCGTCTTGTCGCGCGTGCGCATAACGGCGCCGGTCTCTTTCAAGCCCCCGTCCGGTGTCTCAACGAAATCATCCTTATCCGAAATCTCGAACCGTGGCTTCTGATCCACACCACGGAACGCACCAGCATAGGGCGTGTCTTTCAGCAACTCGCTCGTCGCCGACCAAATCTCGTCTCGGGATTTGCCAGCCTTCTCCATCGCCTCAACCATGTCCAGGGCTTGGAGAGGGCGCGGCTCGCCCTTCGCGGCGAGGGTTTCCGCGCCACGGCGACCACCAAAAATGCCGAAGTCAATTGTGCCTGCAGGCGCCCCGGCCAGAACCCGCGGCACGTTCCCCATCAACCCCGCCCCCGCAACGCTCATCGCGTCGCCGGTCATCTGCTCAAGCACCTCTGGCTGCATCTGTGACGGGCGCACCATGGGGCCGAGCAGGGGTTGCGTGCGCAGCCCGTCCAGCATCGACTTGAACGGCGCCGAAATCCGGTTGAACGGCTCAAGACGCCAGCCGTCGTCAAGGCTTGCCATGACATCCGATGCCGACGTCCATGTCGCCGGGTCAGTGCCTACCCGTGTCGGATACCGCGTGATCGGAAGCAGTGAGCCGGCATCCGTTGCCCCGCCCTCGGTCGCGAGCTTGCGCGTTGAGGCCGCGAGATTCGCCCGCGCCTCATCGTCTAGGTCTTCCTCCCCGGGCCACGAGGCGACCGGGGCGCTGTACTGAGATAGCAGGCGATCGATCGACATGGCGACCTCAAT
>CAZZBK010000129.1:9870-16689 GCA_964652155.1 uncultured Planctomycetaceae bacterium
AGCGCCGCTGGCTTGTCTCCCGTGGCCGCCAATTTCCGCGCCATGCTCAGATCGCGCATGGCGCCGCCCAAGCGCGGGTGCAACAGCCCCAGGGCTATACCGAGTTGCGGCAGCGTTGACGGCGGGTTCTCAGCGTAGCCCTTCCACGGCCGTGCAGCCCATGCTCGGTCAAGCAGGCCGGGCGCCGGCGGCTCATCGTATTGACCAAGGGCATCGTCTACACCGCCGCCATCTGCGCGGCCCACCGCATCCACGAACGGATTATGCCCAAGTCCCAACAGCGTCGCCGCATTCATCAGAACCGCCCGACGTGCCTCGTCACTCATCCCGGACATCCGGGGCGTTGGTCCGTGCAGCGTAGCTCCGAACGTCTCAAGGGCATCGGCAAGCGAACCCGCATCGCTCGGCATGCGCCCCCACTCGGCTGGATATGGCTGCGCCGCAAGGTTGCCCCGTGCCTCGTCATCAAGCAGAACGTTGCGATGGTGTTCCTTGTCGGCCGCATCCCATGCGGGCCGAACACCTCCGCCATCCGCCATCCCCGGCATCATCGCGACGTTGATACCTGACATCAGTTGCGGTGGGGTCGGCTGTGCTGGCGGCGGCACGGGCTGATCCGCGCCCATCAGCATGGGCGCCGGCGGGGGCTGTGCCCGCGGCGCCTGCATCTCCGGCTGCATCAGCATCGGCGGCATCGCGGCAACATTGGGCCCGCCCGCGAACGGGCCCGACAATCCCGAGGGTGGCACGGGCTGCCCCGGCGGCACGCTCGGTGCTGTCTGGTTCGTGCCAGGGGGTGCCTGATAGGGCGGAGCTCCGGGCTGCGCTACGTCATACGGTGACACCGGACTCCCGGTCATTGCCGGCGCAGGCTGCCACCCCGTGCCGGGAGGTGACGCGGCTGCGCTTGGTTGGTTGAACGACCCATTCCAAAGGCTGCCGCCAGCGGCATAGCCCGGCCCGGGCGGCTTGCCACTATAATGACCGAGCATGCGGTCGATCTCACTCGACATGCGTCACCCCCTCGTCATGAGTGGAGAAAGCGTTGGAACGCTGCATCGTCGGACTGTTGGATCTGCCTCGCCAGCGCGAGCGCACGCTCGATAGAATCGTCAACGCCACGGAGTGCCGGCGCCGCGCCGCCGCCCGAGCGGGATGCGACGGGGCCGGGAATGCGCACGGCGAACGACGGTATCCGCGACGTATCGGGATCAACCGGCATTAGGCGGCTGATCTCAGATAGAGTGACCGGGCGGTTCGGAACGGGCTTCATCAACTCGCCGAACCCGACACGAACTTGGTTGAGCGCCATCATTGCTGGGTGATGCCGTTCGCCGGTGCGATCCTCAACATTGGCGCTCTGGCGGCCGGGCCAACGACGCGCCGACTCGCCTTCATCGTCGCCCTCAACACGGCCGCCGGCGCCCATGCCCTCAGAGTTTCCGGGGTTGTTCTTCGCGGGCGACAGGAACTCGTCCATCTGATCGAGTTGCTCATCGACGAGGGCGTCCGAGCCCGGGTGCACGGCGATCGCCTGCGCGAGCTTGAGCGTCTCAACCGTCTCTTTCGATTCGCGGTCGAGTTGCGCGTTGGCATTCTTGAATGCCAGCTCGGCATCCTTCTGGTCGACCTTGCGCCGCTCGATCGCAAGCTTCGCCGCGTCGATCGCGCTGAGCCCGGCGGGTTGTTCAGGCACCTCATTGCCGTTCGCAAGATTGGCCGCCGCGGCAGCCGTTGCCGCGATCTTCGTCATCTCGACGGTTTCTTTGAGCGCCCGATCGGCCTCGGCGTTCTTGGCCGACAAATCGACCTTGGCCGCGTCGATCTGGGCTTTCTGCTCAAGCACCGCGACCTTGCGCGCCTCAAGATCAAGGACCGGGTTCGGCTGCGCCGCCATCGGCGGAGCGAGCAGCGAGTTGAAATCCTCGTCGCTCATCTTGAACATTTGCTTGAACACGAAACGGTCGACCTTCACCGGATCATACGCCGGGTTACCCGTCGTCGACTGCTTCAGGCCAGTCGCCATGAGGTTGCGATGCATGTCGCTCGGGACGTTAGGGTCAGCCATCGGCTGAATATCACAATTGTCGAGCGCACGCTTGAATTTCTCAACGCGTGCTGCCCTTGCCGCGTCGTCTTGAGCATTTCCCAACGCGGGCCTGCGGTTTCCGCGCCACAGTGACTCCGGGTCCGCCTTGAACAGTTTCGTGAGCAGCCGAAACTCCTCGCTCTGCGCGGCGTGCAGCGCCTTGTGCACCGAGCCCTCGACTTTCGTCGCCTGCTCGATCATCGCCAGTGTCGTGCCGACCGGCGCATCCTGCTTGCCCTCGCCCACGGGAACATCCGCCGTGCCGCCGAGCCGTTGCGCAACGCCGCGGGTCTGCTCGATGAGGTTGACGACATTGGCGCTCACGTCCTTGAACGGCATGCCCATCACGGCCTGCTGGATCGGGAGCCCGCCGGTATCAATTTCCGCAACGCCTCCGGGCGGCACCGAAATCTGATTATTGACTTGCCGCCCCGTTCCCTTGGCCTTGAGCAGTCCCGGGTAGTTGCTCATCATCCCGTTATCGATGGATATGCGGAGCAGGGCTGTCAGGGCCGAGGCCATGTTGCCGAGCATCTGCCCGAGACCGCAGCCGTAGATGCGCGAGATGCCCGTCGAGTACGGGAACAGAACGAACGGGATCAGCGGCGGCCGATAGGCGCCGTCCGCCTCGTCGTCGTGGTCGGGGTCCCAGTTGCGGCGGATTTCGAGCACCTGCCGCGAGGTCTCATCGATCGTCACGCGGTAGGGGAGCGGAAGCCCGGTTTCCTCGCCGTCCTTCTCGTGCTTGTAGCCGCGGAGGTCGAGTTTGCAGTAGCACTCGTAGATCGTATATTCCTGGTCCTCGATGCGCTGCGGCGTGGCCGCCTTGCCGTCAATGGCCGCGATCTTGGCGGCGACCGGATTGGCCTGGCTCGTGATCGGATCCGTCAGCGTGACGTCCCGATAGACGCCCTCGATCTGCATGGCCAGCATGATGTCGCGGGCCATCTTGACCTCATGCGTCACCCGCGCGGCGTTCTTGAGATCGGTGGCGCTCGACGGAACGATCAGGTCCGACCCGTCGACGTACTCGCTCACCGGGCGCTTGCGCAGCGGGCAACGATAGACCTTCTTGAACGTACCGCTAGAAAGCCCCGTCCACCACAGCATGTAGCGCGTATCGGGGTAATACTCGCTCGCCGTCGTCGTCAGGTAGTAGTTGAGATCCTTCTGGAGCGCGTTGGCGAGCGGATCGGTTTCGAGCTTGTTGTCGCTGAAGTTGACCACCTTCACCGGGCCCGCGCTAGGGCAAAGCTCGGCGTAGGCGTTGGCGCGGAAGCGCTCGACGGCCTCGAGCAGAATTGGGTCTTTCACGACAGACGTAGCGATCCCAAGCGATGAGCGCGTGACGTCCGACTTCGGCTCCTCAAGCTTGAGCCCAAGCTGGTCGATCGCCTTGGCGCGCATCCGCTCCCACTCGGTACGATCGCCCTTGTCGGCGGCAATCGCGTCGAGAAGCTCGTTGGCGATCCGGTTGAGTTCGAGCGCATCCACCTTATCGGCGAGGTTCTCGTCGAACTCGCCGTCGCCGTCGTCATCGTTCGCCGCGTCATCGCGCAAGAGCGCGCCGGTGGGGTCGATCGTGATCGACCCGTCCGCGTGCTCGACCTCGACGCCGCCCGTCGCCGGGTCGACCGATATTGTCTCATCGGAGACGACAGGGGCCTCGGGGATCTGGATCACGTCCGGCGGCATCATCGGCATGCCACCGTCGGCAAGCGCTTGGACAGCCTTCTTCGGACGGCCGCGCTTGCGCGGGGCCGCCTGTGCGGTATTCCTGGCCATTGCGGCCTCCTGTTTCAGGGATGTGAGAGAACGACCATGGCAACGAACCCTTTGGCTCAGTTCCACGGCGAGCTATTGGCGCTACAGATTGTCGTGCAGCGGCTACTTGGTCAGATGGCGATCGCGACGGGCCATCCGGTGCGGGAGGTCATGCGGGCCGAGCATAGGCAGGCCTCGAACGAGCTCGCCGCGTCGACGATCATTCAGCCCGATCCGGCAATCGCGGCGGAGATACTGGATCACGCCCAGGCGATGCTGGATGACATCTATTCGGTGGCGGCTGGCACCCACATCCGGGTGGCGGGGACACCTCGCAAACCCTCGGGCGGCTGAGGCTTACGTCCTGGACGATCGGCGTCCATGTCATGGCGGTTGTCCTAAAGAAAAAGGGCGCCCATTGAAGGCGCCCCGGTTCAACACGTTTCGGTCAGACTGACTTCAGTTCGCCCGCTGTTCCGCGCCGTTGCCATTGCCGGCGTGGGCCTGGATCGCCCCCTGCTGCATCTTCTGGATTTGGAGCAGGTATGGCACGAGCCGCTCGATGTGCGACAGCACGTCAGGCACGCTGATCCCCATGGCGTTGTTGTTGTGCAGATACCCCAACACCTCCTGCAGACCGCGCTGCACCGCGCCGATCGCGTCGGACGGCGACATCACAATGGTCTCTAGGTCCTTCGTCTCGGACATCATCGTCCCCCTTATCAACGCGCTTGCACACTATATTGCCGCCCCTTACCTGATTTGCGTCACACGTCATAGAGCGGCGTGGGCCGATCGCCCGTCCCGGCCGTCACCCGCTCGCGCTCGTCGGCCATGCGCTCCTCATCGCGGGTGGCTAGACCGTTGTCGCGCAGGAATTTCAGGGCCTGCGTAAGCGAGTCGACCAGGTTGTCCTCCTCGCCCGCTAGTCCGCGGAACTTGGCCGCCTCGTCGATTACCATCTGAGCCCACTCGCGATAGACAAGGACATCGCCAGACGGTGCCGCTGGCGCCTGAATGATCCCGTCCGCGAACAGGTGCTGCACCGCATATGCGCGCGCACGCTTGTCGAGCACGCCGGGATTGATAAGGCGGACGCCCCACGTGTTGTCGGCATAGAGACGCCGGATCTCCTGCGCCACCGAGTGCCCGCTTGCCTTGGCCTCGATCAGCAGTGCGTTGACCTTGAGGCGGCGGCAGTCGTGGGCGACCCATTCGACAAGCCCCCACTTGTCGGACGTCCGGCGCACGTATTCGGTGTTCTTCTCGCCCGGCAAGCGCTCCATCGTCTGGCCGTGCAGCTCCAGCCACTTTTGCCACGCATGGAGCAGGACGATGCGAACCCGACCGTTATCGTTGTAGACGCCCCAACACGTGAACCCGCTAGGATCGTTCTCCTGCTTTGCCGTGAATGCGGGATCGAGTGAAGCCACGATGAACTCGAACGGGTGCCGGAACGGCGCCCCGATGGGCAACTCGTAGGCGCCCCACCAGTCACGCTTCAGGATACCGCCGCCGCGTGGCTCAGGCGCCTGCTGGTATTGCGATGAGTTGGACGAAGCCAGCCCCCACACGACATAGTTTCCAGTTGTCGTTTCAAGGCCGAAGACTTCTTCCTCGCCATCATCCTCTATGCTGACAACTTTTTCCTCGCCGAGGATGAACCGAGTCCCCAATGCGCCGTCAATGATGCGGTCACGCCACTTCGTTGGCTGAACAACATGAACGAACCGTTGATGCACCGGAAGTGCCCACGATCCTTTTGTTAAGTAGTACCACCGGACAACGTGGCCGGCAGGCTGCGGGCGCTCTTGAAAGCCGTACTCAAAGCCGAGTTGGGTTAGCACTGACTCCAGTTTGTGACAAAGTGGTTCATTTTGACCATATCCCTGAGTAAATGAGATCAGGCATGACGGCTCGTAATTTTTGCCCTTCTGCGACATAACGGCACTACCCTCGCCGTCAAAGAACCCGGCCAGCCATCCTGCTGCCCGAATGTCGTCTTCCGACAGACGTGGTATCTCCGGGTCGCATATTCGCATCAACGGACGCCCAACCACCGCCGGCATGTATGTCGGGCGGTGCGCCTCCGTCCGTCCAGTGTACCATTTATGATCTGGCGTGCACCGAATGACCCGCCCGCTATCCAGCGTCATGCGGACAACCTTGCGCACGGATCGGCTGACCGACACAACTGTTGAGCGGACCAGCCGTCGCCGGCTGAACTTCACGTCAGGCGATCTTGGCGCGTTATCAATCGTAAAGCCAATGACGGTCTCACCGACCTGCACATCACCAATTGGCTTTAGAGACAAGTCCCCCATCAAAACTGGCGACTCGTGTGGCGTGCAGTACGCGTATGGTCCCAGCGTCGTCTTGAGCTTGGCGACCACATTCGGAGGGAACCGCGACGGCCATGCCAGCTCGCCGTACTCGGTTCGCGGATCCTCCCACCCAATTGACGTTCGGCAACGCCGCGCAGGATCGAACTCCATCGCGATCATCAGGTGGACATAATCGCGATCCTCCAGCATCGCGGCCGAGGCGTCCTCTTCGTGCACACGCTGGCCGATGCCTATGATCACGTCCTCAACCATGTCGTTGAGGCGGTTCGACATGCCCTCACGTACCCACCGCACCGTCTCGCCGCGGATCGCCTCGGACTCGCCCTCCTTAACGTTGTGTACGTCGTCCGCAAGAATTCGGTTGCCGCGCTCGCCCGTGCCGACGCCGCGGATTGAGCTTGAGAATTTCCAGCCCTTGGCGTCGTTCGATGGCTTAACCTTGCCATCCTCAACGAGCTTGACCTTGTGCCCCCATAGCTCGCGGAACGCTGGCGACTGGATCACATCGCGGAAGCGGGCGTTGTCGCGCTCGGTCAGATGCGCCGCGTAGGCAAACGTGACGTAGCGCAGATGCGGCTTGCCCGCGGCAGACCATTCCCAAGCGGGCCAAAAACAATTGAC
>CAZZBK010000130.1:0-16422 GCA_964652155.1 uncultured Planctomycetaceae bacterium
GGGGTGGATCCTGCTCGTTTGGAGCGTTGCTTCGACAATCGGCCAACGAGCGGGGGTCGTCAGGCCCCCGATGGCTTGGCCCCGTCCTACGAATTGCCCCACGCCAGCATGGCAGCAGTGCAATCCGCCGCAAAGTTTACCTGATCGTTAAAGCCACGCGCGTTGGAAAGTCGATGAGGCTGCCGACATTCAAACGCGCGCTGATGTTTTATTCCTTCTAGCTGGCAACGCTGCCAATGCATGCCGGTCATCCAGATCGAGCCCCCAGGCCAGGCCCACTCATGGTGCGCGCCGATGGTCGTTGGCACATGGCGCTGATGGCGTTGCTCGTGTTGTCGGGGTGCACGCGGGCACGTTATGTGATGCAGGCGGATGCACAGGCGTACGACACGATCGCGGAAAAGGCCGTGGGGCCCAAGTGGAATTTGCCGCCGCAGCCGATCTTTCGTCCCGAGTCATCGCGGCTTGGTGACGTGACACGACCGGACCGTCCAGCGATGCCGCCGGACGATCCGGCCGCGCATCGGCTGATGCACGTGGTCGACGGCAAACGCGGCTACCCGTATTGGCACCGCAATGGCGACGTGCCGTTTGTCGACAGTGAATTGTGGCGGCGATATTTGCCATGCGACGACCAAGGGCGCGTCGTGCTGAGCAAGGAAGGGGCCGTGCAGATGGCGCTGCATCACTCGCGCGAGTATCAGTTCGAGGTCGAGGATTTGTATCTCGCGGCGCTCGATTTAACCTTCCAGCGGTTCCAATTTGACACGCAGTTCATATCGAATACGGCCACGCAATTCACGGCCGATGCGAAAGATCGGCCTGGCTCGGGGGGCGATTCGCAGAGCGTGCTGAGCAACGACTCGACGGTCATGCAACTCAGAAAGACGACGGCGTTGGGCACCAGCGCCATCGTCGGCTTGGCCAACTCGATTGTCTGGCAGTTTTCGGGAGCACAGAGCGATTCGGCCTTTACGCTGCTCAACTTCAATCTCGTGCAGCCGCTGCTCCGCTTTGGCACGCGCGTGCGGGTACTCGAACAGTTGACGCAACAAGAGCGCTCGCTGCTGGCCAACGTGCGGCAGCTCGACCAATATCGCCAAGGTTTTTATACGTCGATTCTGACGGGCCGCGCCCCGGGCGAAGGTGCCTCGCGCGGAGGGGGGCTCGGCGGTGTCGGCTCGTCTGGACTGGGGGTCACGGGCAGTTCGGGCACGGGGACCGTCGGCGGCTATTACGGCCTGCTGCAAACCTTGCAGCAGATCCGCAACCAGAAGTTCAACATCACTGGTCTCAAGGACAGTTTGGCCCAACTGCAAGAACTATACAACGCCGGGCGGATACCCAATCCGTTGCAGGTCGAGCAGGCCCGACAGGCGCTCTACTCCGGACAAACCACGCTGCTCACGAATCTGGCCTCTTACGAGTCGCGGCTCGACGCCTTTAAGATTCAGCTGGGTTTGCCGCCCGACCTGAGCATTGTGGTGCGAGACGATTTGCTGGCACCGTTTCGCTTGATCGACGACTCGATCAATGAACTGCAGGACCGGCTGGGAGACAATCTGGACGCGGCCCGCGCTCAGCGCATGGACCCCGAGGTCGAAGCGTTGATCCCGATCATGGATCAGGCGCTTGAGTATCGCGAGAAAGCCGAGCGGGAACTGGCGATCACGCAACGCGACCTGCAAAAGACACTCGATAACCTCGAGCAGCGTCGCGAACAGCTCACCGCGCTGCTCAAGCGGCCGGAGATCGCCGCGGGTTATGTCGACACGTATCCTTACCGGTCGGAAGAACTGGATCGACGTGTCGAGCGGTTAAAGCTGAATGTTGCCCGACTGGAGTCGGGCCTGGGCGAGAGTTGGCAACAACTGGAGGCGTTGCGGACACGGATCGCGACGCTGAAGGCCGACCAGGCGTGCGAACAGGCTATCGAGTTGCTGACGACGCTTTCGAGCCAATTGCTTGAGGTGTCGCTGACGCAGGCGGGCGCGCGACTCGAGTCGGTCACGCTTACACCGGTGGAGTTGACCGACGTGCAGGCGTTGGAAATTGCCCGTCGCAACCGTCGCGACTGGATGAACGCTCGCTCGACCCTGATCGACAACTGGCGGCAGATCGAGTACACGGCCAACGCCTTGCGGAGCGGCCTGAACGTGACGATCAACGGCGACCTGCGGACGATCGACGATACGCCGTTCAAATTCAGCGACACGACTGGCCGACTTCAGGTTGGGGTCGCCTTCGACGCACCGCTGACCCGGCTCGTCGAACGCAACGTCTATCGCGAGTCGCTGGTCAACTATCAACGAGCGCGACGCAACTACATGCTGTTCGAAGATCGGGTCAATCAAGGCCTGCGGGCCACGCTGCGGGTGGTGCGGCTCAACCAGTTGAATTTTGAGATGCGTCGCGCCGCGGTTGTGGTGGCGGTCAAGCAGGTTGACCTCGCCCGTGAACGGTTGCGCGAGCCGCCACGCGCCGCGGCGGGTGCCGGTGTCTCGTCCATCTCGCCCACCACCGCCCGCGACTTGGTGTCGGCCTTGAGCGACTTGCTCAACGCCCAGAACGACTTTTTGGGTCAATGGGTCAACTACGAGGCGCTCCGGATGAGCCTCGATTTCGAGTTGGGGACCATGCAGCTCGACGACCACGGGATGTGGATAGATCCGGGCAAGATCGACGCCTCGCGGGGTGGCGGCGACGAGGAGTTCGACGAATTTCCAGACGGTCACACCGAGTGGCCGGACTTGCCGATCGAAGATTTGCCGCTGGGCGTACGGGCACCCAATGCAGCACCAGGTGCGGAGCTCGCCATCCCGCAAGGTGTGCAGGAGCAAGACTTACCGGCCCCCGATCGCAAACGGCTCGCACGGTAAGCGAATGAGAAACCGGTCACACAGGGGGGTGAGGAATAAGTTGTTGTTTATCAACAGCCCACTGCTGGCTATACTGTCATCGGAAGAAGATGAGGTAGTTCGGAGGTTATCCCGTCGATAACACGTCATAGACCTGCCGAGAATCTCGCCCCCTTAGCCCGACATTGCCCCGCCTCGATTTGCCGCGATAGGAATAGTGCTCGCCGTCGGTTTTGCCGTTCACGCGAACGGTCAACTGACCGTCGAGTCCCCCCCGGCCAGAGTTCGACAACCCCCGCTCACCTCGCCCGATCATCAACGATGGTATTGGGTCGCGAGCTGTTGTCGATGGAGGTTCGCACCCCTATGCCCGCCACCGAAATAGCATCGCCCCACAGCCGCTTGTCGCGCCGTCGTCTTGTGTCGATCGTGGTGGTCGGCTGCCTTCTGATCGCCTCGAGCGCTGCGGCTTGGTATGGCCTGCAAGGCATCGATCAGGGGCCGCTCGACACCGCGCCGTTGGTCGTTGAAGTCACCACGGGACCATTTTTGCACGAGGTCGTCGAGCGGGGCGAAATAGGTTCTTCGAGCAATGTCGAAGTCCGCAGCGAGGTTCGCTCGCGGTCGACGATGGGGACCACGATTTTGGAGATTGTGCCGGAAGGGACCCGAGTGCAGCCGGGAGATTTTCTGGTTCGGCTCGACGACTCGAATTTGCAAACCGAGTTGATTCAGCAGCAGATCATTGTCAAGAACAGCGAAGCGTTCATGATCCAGGCCGAGGCTGCCGTTGAGACGGCGATCCTCACGCTGCAAGAGTTCGAGTCGGGGACGTACAAGCAGAGCGTCGAGGAATTGCAGGCCGCCAAGTTGGTGGCCGAGGAGAACATGCGTCGCGCCGAAGAGTATCTGCGTTACAGCGAGCGGCTGGCGGCCAAGGGGTATGTCACGAGCATTCAACTCGACGCCGATCGTTTTGCGGTGCAGAAGGCGCAGAAGGATCTCGACGTCGCCGAAACGAAGCTCGACGTGGTGATGAACTTTACCAAGGAAAAGACCGTCAAACGTTTCGAGGCCGACATTCAGGCCGCGCAAGCCAAGCTCCGAGCGGCCAAGGACAGCCATCAGATCGAAGTGAGCGCCCTGGCCAAGATCGAAAGCCAGATCGCCAAGTGCGAAATCCGTGCTCCGGTCGCCGGACAAGTCGTCTACGCCAACGAGTCGGGCCGCTACAGCGAGCCGCTCATCGAAGAGGGGCGCACAGTGCGCGAGCGGCAGGCTCTCGTCCGCCTGCCGAACCCAGAGAAGATGCAAGTCCTTGCCAAAGTGAACGAGTCGCGCATCGATCTGGTTGAGCTGGATCAGACCGTGACGGTTCGGGTCGACGCCTTGCCGGGGGTTGTGCTCAGTGGCAAGGTTCGCAAAGTGGCCGAGTACCCGCTTCCCACCAGTTCCTACATGGGGAACGTGAAGAACTATCAGACCGACGTCGAGATCATCGATCCGCCGTTGGATTTGCGCCCTGGCATGACGGCCGAGGTCGCCATTCTGGTCGAGCAACGCGAGAACGTGCTGCAAGTGCCGGTGCAGGCGATCATTGAGCGCAATGGCCGATTTTTCTGCTTGCTGGAAAACGACGAGCACAAGCTGTCGGCGCGCGAGGTCGAAATCGGCTCGACCAATGACAAGCATTTGGTGATCGAAGATGGTCTGGCCGTTGGCGAGCGCATTGTGATTTCGCCGAAGCTGTACCTGGACCGCGTCGAGCTGCCCGAGTTGGACGACAAACAAGACGCGCGGCTCGCCGAGCATCGCAAGGCGCAGCGCGATTCCGAACAAGCCCAAGCCGGTGCTAAATCACGAAGACACCTCGTCAAGAAGCCGGCGGTCGAGGTGGCGGTCGGCAGCCCGTAATCTCTTCACACCGACATGCACCTTTTCTTTCGCCCGCGCACCTGGTTGATGAGCTTCAAGCACCTGGTGTTGCACCCACTACGGTCGCTGCTCACGGTGTTGGGCATCTTCATCGGCGTGGCCAGCGTCATCTGGCTGTTGGCGATCGGCGAGGGGATTAGCGCCAAGGCCCAAGAGCAGATTGCCGGCCTGGGAGCGGACAACATCATCGTTCGCTCGTTGCAGCCCACGGCTGAAAAGAACGGCGGCAGCCTCGGCATTATCCCTTACGGCATCACGCGGCGCGACTTCGAGCGGCTCGTCGAAACGATTCCCAGCATCAAGCAAGGGGTGCCGATCCGCGAACTCCGCCGCCAGTTCCGTTACAGCGGCCATGACGTCGATGGCCGACTGGTCGGCTGCTCGCCCGAGTACAAAGACCTGAATCATATCACGTTGGCCAGCGGACGTTTCCTAAGCGATGCGGACCTGACGCAACGCAGCAATGTGTGCGTGCTCTCGGCCGAGACGGCCGAGCGCTTGTTTCGCCATGAAGAGCCGCTGGGCCACACCATTCACGTCGATCAAGACTATTACACGGTCGTCGGCGTGCTGGCGCAGCGCAACGCCACGGCGGGCATCGGCGGCTCGCTCGACTCGCAGGACTTTTCCTCCGACGTCTATATTCCCATCTCGACCTTGTGGCTTCGCATCGGCGATTTGGTCACCACCTATCGTGCCGGCTCGCGCGTGTCAGAGATTCTGGAGCTAAGCCAGGTCACGCTTCGCATCCGCTCGGTCGACGAGGTGCTCGCCACGGCCGATGCCGTTCGCGATCTGTTGTCGCGGCATCATCGTTTCGCCGATTATGCCATCGTCGTGCCGCTCGAATTGCTCGAACAGGCTGAGCGCACTCGCATCATGTTCATGGTGCTCATGAGCATGATCGCCGCAATCTCGTTGCTCGTCGGCGGTATCGGGATCATGAACATCATGCTGGCCACGGTCACCGAACGAACGCGCGAGATCGGCATCCGCCGCGCTCTGGGTGCCAAACGGCGCGATATCACCGGACAGTTTCTCGCTGAAACCGTGTTGCTCTCGAGCGCCGGCGGCCTGACCGGCGTCCTCGCCGGCCTGAGTTGCGCCCCAGTGCTTAACGCCCTGCGCAGCGCGGCCACGATCCTGTTTCCTCGCATGCTCAACAGCGCGCCCGAGCTTGTGCGCACGATCGAGCCGAGCGTCGTGCCATGGTCGATTCCACTGGCCTTTGGGATCGCGGTGTTGATTGGGGTCCTGTTTGGCATTTATCCCGCGCGTCGGGCTGCCACGATGGACCCCATTGTCGCCCTGCGACATGTCGCCTAACGAGGAATAGTAGACCGAAAGCGGCCAAACGCTGGTCGCACGATTCTATCGAGGTTAGAGTGGAGCGGTCCTACAGGCTCGATTTCCCTCCTTGGATCGCCTCTCACCCGCTGTGATGAATCCCACGCTTGCCTCCGTTGTCGCCGCGCTCGCGGCCGTGCTGCTCACGGCCTGGGCCGAGCTACGCCATGCCCAACGCTGCGCGTCGATCGGGCGATTGGCCTTTGGCCCCGCCGGTCGGCCTCGGTCGTGGACGCAGGCGGTCCCCACGCTGCGCGTCGTGGCAATGGGTCTGTCCGCCTGGGGGCTTGCCGCGCTGGCGCTGATGGAGCCCGAGTTGCTTAACGAGTCGCTCGCGGTCGAGTCGTCCGAGGCACCAAATGAGCAGGCAAAGTTGCAGCGCGTGGTGCTCCTATTGGACGTCTCCCCCAGCATGAACATCAGCGACTCGGGGCTCAACAAGCAACAGCGCCGCCGCGACCGGGTATTGGATGTCATCGAAGGCGTGATCTCACGCATTGCCCTGAGCCGCACGCGGTTCAGCGTCGTCGTGTTCTTCACGTCAGCCCGACCGATCGTCGTCGACGCCTCCGACGTGAACGTGATTCGCAACGTGCTTGATAATCTGCCGCTGGTCTGGTCGTTTCAGCCGGGCGAGACGCGGTTACTCGAGGGGATTCGCGTGGCCAACGAACTGGCCGAGCCGTGGCCCGACAAGAGCGCCACGATGATGATCTGCACCGATGGCGACACGGTGGACTTTAGCCAGATACCAAAGTTGCCCCGCTCGATACGCAATGTCGAGATATTAGCCGTCGGCGACCCACTCGTGGGCACGCTGATTGGCAATCACGACTCGCGTCAGGATGCCAGCGTGCTGCGTCGCCTGGCCGCCGAGTTGCATGGTTCGTATCACAATGTCAACACGCAGCATTTGCCGTCGACCGCGCTGACCGAGTTGGCCTACACGCCTCCGCCGCCGCCGCAAGTCGGTTGGCAGCTCAAGGACCTCGCTCGTTGTGCCCTCGCCGGCGGAGTCCTGTTGCTTACGCTCATCCCAGTCGCGCTGCAATACCTGGGCAGCTCTTGGAACAGCGAACGCGAAACGCCCGTCGCGGACAATACGGCCGTGGGAGCATCAGCATGAAGAAATGGCTCATCTTGCTGTGGCTGCTGGTGCCCGTGGCGTTGCTCACCTATCACTTTGGGCCAGGGCAGGCGGCGCTCGCCTTTCGCTCGGCGCAAATGCACACCGAGCAAGCACGCCAACTCGAACACGAGTTGAACTGGAGCGACGCCATCGCCGCTTATGACCTGGCGCTGCATAAGCTGCCGGAGAGCACCGAGACCGCGGCAGCGAGTAGCCTGGCCCGCGATCAACTTCGGCTGGCGCAAATCCGCGCCCGTTTTCAACTCGGCCGGCTGGCCGAGACCATCGACAACCTCAACACGCTGGTCGAGGATGTTGAGCGCGGCTACGGCAGCGAGTCGCCGCTGGGCTACGACGTCCGTGATTTTCTGGGGCGCGTCCACTTTCAGGCGATGGTCGCCCTGCGATTGGAACAGGCCGAGGACGCTGTGTGGCGTCGGCATTGGGAGCTGTCGCGGCAAAACTTTCGCTTCCTCGCCGAGCACACCCGCGGACAGCGTAACGCACTCGACCGACAGAATCTTGAGGCGGTGATCAAGTCGGCTGAACTCCCTCCGGATGCATTTGCCGCGCCGGCTGGTGGAGCCGCGACGACGGCCGGCTTGGCGACGACCAAGACGCCCCCGCCTCCCAATGCGGCCGCGGGCAATGGCGGACCGCCGACGCTTGACTCCCGGCCTCGACCCCCGATCCCTGGTGTGCCGCCGCCCCCTGTGCCCGAAGAATTTGATCTCGGTTCGTAACTCACGTTGTTGGTTAGAGTAGGTACTCAATATGCGCTGGACATGGTTGGCGACGATCCTCTTGCTGAGCGTGTCGGTGTTGCCGCTCTCGGCCCAGGTAACGAGGAAGGCCCGCACGTTGGCCAAGATGGCCACGGCCAAAGAGGTCGATGCCTTTACGAGCAAACGGTTCACGCGCCAAAGCGACGAGGCATTTCGCGCGCTCTCTCGCAAGCTGAGCGACGAGGCGACTCAGCCCGAGCGGTTGCACTTCTATGTCCAAGCCGGCAATTGGAACGGCGTCGCCGCCATCCTTGTCGAACTCGATGAAGATGCGGCGCGAAAAATCCACTTCAAGGTCATGTCCGATTTGGCCGGCGCTTATCCCAAATCAACGATCCTGCCGCTCGATGCCATCCGTCTGGCCGATGCCGCCCCGGACGAACTCGACGATAAACAAATCGCTCAGGTGGGACGCCTCTTGCAACAGGCGATGAAAGACGTCGACACACGCGCGGAGTTGGTCGCGTTGTTGCAACGCGGGACAGCCCGGCTCGGCGGCAACGACCCCCAGCGACGTCAAGCCGCGGCCCGCGTGCTGGCCGCCGCCGAGTTGTGGGCCGAGGCCAAGCTATTCGGCCTGACCGATCGCGATGTGCAAGCCAATCAGCAAGCCACCGCCGCGACGGAGGCTACGCCCACGACCAAACGCTCCTGGGACCAAGTCATCATGGCGCTCAGAAACGCCACGCTTGACGAAGCCACGCGCGCTCTAGCCCTGGATGAATTGCATGAACTGTTGCTGCAAGCCACGCCGAACGAGAACGAACAGCGGCTGCTGAGTGTGATGCGCGATCCCCAGCAGCGGGCGTTGACCGAAGCGTTGGTCACGCTCATTGGCCAGAAGACGGCCGCCGCCTTCGCCCAGGTCGACTACGTGGCTCGGGGCGTAAACTTGGAGATTCAAACGAGCGCCATGCGTGCGTTGCCGGGCGGGGTCAAGCTGACCGACGAACCGTGGCAGACGCTGGCAAATCTCTACGCGAACTCTTGGCACCAGGAGGCGCAAAATAGCATCAAGGTTTATCCCACCTGGCAAAAATCGACCGCGCGCGAAAAATATCCGCACGTAAGTTTGGAGTTGCTCATCCGTGTCGCGCCGCAGGCCGAGTGGAGCGCGGCCCTGTTGCCGCAGTTGGCCACGATGGTCAAGGTCGCCCAGGCTCGGCTCATGTTGCTCAGTGACAATTCCGACCGCGTGATTCCTCAGCTCCGCGAGTTGATTCGCACCGACGCACCGACCGCCGCCAAACTCGCCAACCAGTATCTAGAAAATTGGGCCCGGCGACACGACCCCAACTTGTCTCCCGACGTGCTCAGGCAATACAAGAGCGACAGTCAAACGGTTGTCCTCACCCGCAGCGAGCAAGAGTCGAGCCTCAAGCAGCTGGGGCACTTGCTCAGCCAGCTCGACGCGCCCACGCGGGCTTTGCTCGACGAGGTGCAGTTGGTCCGCGCGTTCGATTTTTGTCACAGTCGGGCCGAGACGTACACGCGACCGCAAGTGGTCCAGGTTTTTGGCCCGCTCGAGGACATCGCTCCGACGCTGATGTTTACCCTGTTCGATCGCATGCGTACGAAGCTCGCCTCGCAGTGGCGTGAGTTGAGCGTGCAACGCGACGCCGCCACGCGACGGACTTCCAGCGATGTCTTTCAACTCGTCGACGAGGGGTATGCCGAGGCGTCACGCATCGCCCTGCAGTGGCTCAAGGCCCATCCAGACGATTGGCGGATGGGCTGCACCGTGGGTTCGCTGCTCAGCGATTGGGCCGAGTTCGCGTATTTCCAGCGGGTCGCGTCCTCGGATGATGACGATCGCTTTGCCACGTATCTCAAGCATACGGATGAAGCCCTCGCGCAATTCCGCGCCGCGGCCCAGGCCTACGCCGCGCGCGTTCCCAAGCTCAAGCGGGGCGAGTTCGAGCTGCTTCCTTATCGCACGTGGTTCTATGGCCTGCTGGGGATCACGCATGACGGGGGCGTGAATCTGCGCAAGGGGGTGCCGCGCGAAGGGCTCGAAGAGCTGCGCAAAGCCATGCTTTCGCTGAGCGGCGGGGCCGCCGAGGCACACCTCGAACTGTTCTCATCGATGGTGGCCGACAATGTCTCCGCCAATCGCATCGCCCCAGAGATGAAATATCGCTATCTGTCCAGCGCCGTGCAGGTCACCGGCCGCCGCCCGACCGTGTATCCGGCCGAGGAAAAAATTCAGTACTACGATTCGCTCTTGCAAGAGATCCGCTTGCAAGCGCGGCTCGACGGCAGCCCGCGCATTCACGCCCCCGGCGAGTTTGGTGTCTTTGTCAGCCTGGTTCACACGGCCGATGTGGCCCGCGAGAGTGGCGGCTTCGGCAAGTACGTGATGAACGAAGTGCAGCGGACCGTGTCGGGGCGCACGATCACCGAAAAGCCCTTGTATCGCGATCGGTTTGAAGAGGCGCTGCGTGTCGCCCTGGGAGACTTCTTCACGATCCGCGCAATACGCTTCGCCGATCCGAACGCTGGCGCGCGGGTGATCGCGTCTCCGTTGGGGGCCGACGAGTCCGACTCGGCCGCGCTGCGGAAGCTCGCGTCAGCCGCCTGGCAAGAGACGCCGCTGGCATATTTGCTGCTGGCCACCAAGGACACGACCGTCGATCGCGTGCCGGAACTGGAGTTGGAACTCGACTTTTTCGACCGCGAAGGCAAAGTGGTCATCCCGGTCGCATCTCATCCGCTGCTCATCGAGCTCACCCCAGACGCGAGCCGCGAGCGCCCTGCGAGCGAGATCGCCTTGACCCAAATCGTCGATAGCCGCGAACTGGTCGAGGGGCGATTGAAAATCGATGTCGTGGCCACCGCTCACGGACTGGTCCCCGAGTTGAGTCAACTCATCGACCTCGGCAGCTATGCGTTGCCGGTGCAAGACGTCGCCGAGAAAGAAGGACTCCTCCTGCGCGAGCTACGCTCGAACGCCGAGGGCATGTACCCCGTAAGTGAGCGTAGCTGGACGGTGCATGTCGATCCCCAGCGATTGCTGCGCGGAGCCCACGAGCGGGTCGAGTTTGAGTTTCCGCGCGTGAAGCAAGAGTCGATTGCGACCACGTATCGCCGCTACCAAGACCTCGATCCGGTCGAGGCCGCGGCGACGGTCACGCTGTTCGAGGGAGCGGACGCGGCCAAGGTCGCGCAATCCGATTACATCACGCCGGTCCTGGTCGGTCTGGCCGTGCTCGCGTTGTGCTCCTTGGGTTGGTTCATTACGCGCAAGAAGCCTGCCGTGGTCGACGAGGCGGCCAGCCCCTTTGTCATGCCCAGCGACGTGACGGCGTTTGCGGTGTTGACCTTATTGCATCGCATCGATCTGAGCCGCCGCGAATCGCTGACGACGGAACAGAAGCGGCATCTACGCTTGGATATTCGCGCGATCGAGACGAACGCGTTCTCACGCCAAGGGGAGGGGGACGAGGCGCGGCAAGACCTGGAGGGGGTGGCGCGACGATGGCTGCGCGTGGTCGCGCCCTCGGCGGCGCGAGCGTAACGCAGGCAACGTTGATTTACTGCTTGACCTTTTTCTCTGGCAATGAGTGTTATGACTGAACTGAAAACTTCGATGGTGCGAGAAATCCGCGAACGGGTCGCCCGAGTGGTCGTGGGACAAGACGTCGTCGTGGAGCGCATCCTGATCGCACTGATGACCGGCGGGCATTTGCTGCTTGAGGGCGTGCCCGGCCTGGCCAAAACGCTGCTCGTGAACACCGTCGCGCGAACGATCGGCATGGCGTTCGGACGTGTGCAGTTCACGATCGACATGCTGCCGAGCGACGTGCTTGGTTCGGAAATCCTCGATCAATCGACGCATCAGTTCCGCATTCACAAGGGGCCGGTGTTCACCAATCTGTTGCTGGCCGACGAGATCAACCGCGCGGCTCCCAAGGTGCAAGGGTGTTTGCTCGAAGCCATGCAGGAACGCAAAGTGACGCTGGGGAACAAAACCTTTGCGTTGCCCGCGCCGTTCCTGGTGATCGCGACGCAAAACCCGATCGAGCAGGCGGGCACGTTCGAGTTGCCCGAGGCGCAATTGGATCGCTTTATGCTCTGCCATCGGCTGCACTATCCGACGGCGGCTGAGGAAAAAGACATCTATCGTCGGCAACTCAACATGGGCTTGCGTCGTCAGGAGGGGGGCGGGGCCGTGCCCAAGTCGGCCTTCGACATGATCGAAGACCAAGCGGTGTGTGGCATCGACGATTTGGTCGACATGATGGAGCAAGTGCAGACGATCCACGTCAGCGACGCTTTTACCGAGCATGTGGTGCGGATGGTGCGTCGTACCCGCGAGCATCACGCCCTGGAAGTGGGTTGCAGCCCGCGCGCCGGACTGGCGTTGGTGCAGGCCGCGCGGGCACGGGCTTTTTTGCACGACCGCGACTACGTGGTCCCCGAGGATTTGTTTGCCTTGGCCGAGGACATTGTCCTGCACCGCATCCGTCTCAATTACGAATCGATTGCCCGGGGCGTCAGCGTGCGTGACGTGTTGGAGGCGATCATGCGCGAGGTTTAGCCTGATGGCGAGGCCTCCTGAGCACGTTATGAGTTACGAACTTCCGCTGGCCACCACGGCGCGGCGACAATTCGAGTGGGAAGTGAAACGTCTGGCCGACAGCCTGAACTTCGGCGGCGATGCGTCGCGGTTTTTGGGCTCGGGCCTGGAATACGCGCAATCTCGGCCGTACGAGCCGGGCGATTCGGTGCGGTCGATCGATTGGCGCGTGACGGCCCGCACCGGCAAGCCCTACGTCAAAGAGTATGAGGCGACGCGGCAGGTGCCCATCTATCTGGCGGTCGACACGTCGGCCTCGATGTGCGTCGGTTCGTTGCCCCAGAGCAAGTATTATTGGGCGGTTCGACTGGCCGCCGCGCTCGCTCGAGCGGCGCAGGAGCGGATGAGCCCGGTGGGGATTATCTCGGCCGGCGAGCGCGACCTGCGGATCACTCCCACGCTGTCGACGACCACCGCGCTGCAATGGGCACATGCCCTGCGGCTGTACGATTTTCGCGAGCGGACTTGCCTGGCAACGCGGCTCCGGTCACTGGCGGCAACATTAAAGACCCGGACGGTCGTCGTGGTGTTAAGCGATTTGCACGACGGCGGGGCCATCGACTCGCTGGAGCGATTGGCCGCCGCGCACGAGTTGATTGTGCTCTGGCTGCAAGACCCGGCCGAGGCTGCGCCGCCGCCGAGCGGCATCTATCGCGCGCGAGAAGCGGAGACCGCCGAGCGATTCGTGCTTACCCGCCGCACGCGCTTGCGAACGACCGACGAGACCCGCGAGTCGTTGGTGCAAAGCGGGATTGAGTTTCTGCATCTGCCCATCGACGAACCGGTGTTGCCGCGGGTGCGACACTACCTGAAGTTTCGCAAATCACTGGGGCACGCCTAAGCACCGTCCAAGCACATGATCTCGGTTCCTCGCCCATCGCCGCGCCGCACACCGCTCCTCGTGGGGTTGCTGGTGGTGGCGCTCGTCACGCTGGCGGTGCTCATGTGGCCGCGAGGCGTCTCGCAGACGATCGGCGTCGAAGGACGACACGTGCTCGACCTCGGCGGCGAATTGCTCACGGCGATACCGTTCACCCCGGGCGACCCGCTCGCGGTCCGCGTGGACTCGGTCGAGTCGAGTTGGCGCGGCCATCGTTACGATCTGCGGACCATGGCCTTTCGGCCTGGCACGTTCGATGTGAGCGATTATCTGGTGGACTCGACGGGGCGTCGGCCCGCGAACTTGCCCAACTGGTCAATCACCGTGGGGAGCGTGCTGCCCAGCGATCATCGCGGCGAATTGTTCGACACGCCGACGTTGCCCATCGACTTGCAGACGCCTTACCGTGCGTGGATGACGCTGGCCTGGAGCGCGTGGTTGCTGCTGCTGATTCCACTGGCGCTGCAACGACATCGGCGACGCAGACGCATGGCGAGCGAGCCGACACAGCCCTCGGCCGAGGAACGGTTGCGCACGCTGCTCGACCGCGCGACGACCCACGAGTTGAACGCTGCCGAGCAGGTCGATCTCGAAAAGTTGCTGTTGCAATACTGGTCCCAGCAATTGCATGTCACTTCCGAGCGGCTGATCGACACGCTCGAAGTATTGCGGCAACACCCCGCGGCCGCGAAGCAAGTCCGCAGCGTCGAGCGTTGGTTGCACGCGCGGCACGCATTGCTTGACGCAGACGTAGCTCGCGAATTGCTCGGCGCGCTCGATGCAGCCCAAGCCTCCGCCGCGACGATGGGAGAGTCGCGATGATCTTCCTGCGTCCGGAATTACTGCCGCTGCTCTGCTTACCCGTCGTGTGGGGCTTTTGGCAGTGGCTCGCCCGTGGCCAGAGCGTCGTGTTGCCGCTCGACCATAGCCGCGCGCGCCGTGGGACCTTCATTGGCTTTGTGGTGCGCGTGTTCAGCTTGCTCCCCGCGCTGCTGCTGGCGCTGGCGATCATTCTCTGGGCTGGGCCGCTCATCGACGGGCCGCCGACCTTCCCGCAGCAAGTGGCCAACATTCAAATCGCGCTCGACACCTCGGGGAGTATGAATGACCCGTTCGGCGACCGTGTGAAGAGCGACGGCACACGCTTTACGCGCTTCGATGCCGCGATGGAGGCTATTAGCGAGTTCACCACCTATCGCCAGGGGGATGCGTTCGGGTTCACGATCTTCACGGGCAAGGTGATCCACTGGGTGCCGCTGACCACCGATCTGTCGGCGATTCGTCTGGCGACGCCATTCGTGCGGCCGGGGGTGTTCCCGACGCGCTGGTGGGACGGCACGAAGGTTGGCAACGCGCTGCTGGCCTGTGCCGAATTGCTTGAGCAACGGCATGAAGGGGATCGAATGATCATCGTGCTGACCGATGGTGAGAGTTCCGACCTGGAAGGGGGCGCGGCGACGCAAATCGGCCAGACGCTTCGCTCGAAGCGGATCATCGTGTACGGCGTGAGCGTGCGCAGCCAGCCGCCATCGGAAGACCTGCGGACGGTCTGCCTGGCCAGCGGCGGACAGGTGTTCGAGTCGGGCGACGCCCCGGCGTTGCGGGAAGTGTTCCGCAAGATCGATTCGCTGCAACGGGCCAAGCTGGTTTCGGCGCAGCCGCAATGGCTCGAATGGTTTCGCCCCTTTGCCTGGTCGGGGCTGCTCGTGTTGGCGCTCCAGCAATTGGCCCTGCTCGGCCTGCGATTCACGCCCTGGTAGCCCCTCAACGGTAGAAAATGATTGCAAGCGACAGTTTCAGCTTGCAAAATATGGGCTGCATGTCTTGACCTATTTGCCGGGCGTTTTTTCAGGGGCGACTTCCATGTCCGATCGTCCGTCTTCAGAGTTGCTGGAGATAGGTCCCGAGGAGTTTGTCCGTCGCTTGCAGAATGGCATTAAGGCGAATAATCGCTATGCCTTTCTGTTAGGCGCGGGTTGCTCGGTCACTTCAGGAATTCCAACCGCTGGTCAACTGGTACGCGACGATAAACGTCCGGATGACTGGCTGCGTGACCTTCGGTATTTAACTTCGAATAATCGTTCGGATACCAAAATCGACGAATGGGCTTGGCGAACCTTGTCTCGTTGGAATCCAGACAATCCGGCCGGGTCATATGGCGAATTGATCGAACGACTGTTTCTGACCGACGGCGAACGCCAGCGTGAGATCGAGCGTATCTGCGAGCAAGGCGTTGCCGGCACCCCTCCCAAGCCAAGCTTGGGATACATCCTGTTGAGCGGCCTGATCGATAAATATCGTGGGCAACTGAACGTCGTATTGACCACGAATTTTGACGACCTGCTAGCCGATGCGGCGATGTATTTTTATTCGTATCGGCCCTTGGTTATTCATCACGATTCGCTCGCGCCGTTTATTCGCCCGACTCATGAACGGCCCATCATCATCAAACTTCACGGCGATTGCCATCTTGCGCCCCGCAACACCGCTAAAGAGACCGCCAAGCTGGCACAGGCGATGGCGGATCGAGTCAAGACCGTGTTGCATGATCGTGGGTTGATCGTCATGGGCTACGGAGGTAACGATCAATCGGTCCTCCAGATGTTCGAGTCCTTGCCCGCCGAAGCGTTGCAATTTGGCATATATTGGGTTAGTGGACGTGAGCCTCGCGGCCTGTTCCGCGCCTGGCTCGAATCGCGACACGCTGTCTGGGTCAGGCATGGTGACTTCGACAGCTTGATGAACCTGATGCGGATCGAGTTCGATATCGATGACCCCAAGGGGGACCGTCTCGATGGCATGTTAAAGGATTACAAGGCGTTAAAAGAGAAGCTCGCAGTAGAAATCCAAGCCCGGGCGAGCAAAGAAGACAAGAAAGACAGTGTCACATGGTGGGATTTCGAAGCGGC
>CAZZBK010000131.1:0-16416 GCA_964652155.1 uncultured Planctomycetaceae bacterium
ATCGATCGGCTGACGACAGGCTATACCGACAAGCCGCAGTTCTTCGTAGATAAGTTAGCGCAGGGCGTCGGGATGCTCGCCGCCGCGTTCTATCCGAAGGACGTGATTCTACGGCTCAGCGACTTCAAGACCAACGAGTATGCGAACCTCATCGGCGGCCAAGCCTACGAGCCCGACGAGGAAAATCCGATGCTTGGTTTCCGAGGCGCCAGTCGCTACTACCATCCCCGCTACCAGGCGGGCTTCTCGCTGGAATGTCGCGCCGTGAAAAAGGTCCGCGACGTGATGGGCCTCACCAATCTCAAACTGATGATTCCTTTCTGCCGCACCGTTGAGGAAGGCTGTCGTGTCCAGGCCGAAATGGACAAGCACGGTCTGCGGCGTGGAGAGAACGGGCTGGAGATTTATGTCATGTGCGAAATCCCCAGCAATGTCCTCCTCGCCGAAGAGTTCGCCGAGATCTTCGATGGCTTCAGCATCGGCTCCAACGACCTCACGCAACTCATTCTCGGCGTGGACCGTGACAGTGAGATCGTCGCGCCGATCTTCGACGAGCGCAACCCCGCGGTGAAAAAGATGATCGCCCAAGTCATCGCCGCCTGCCGTGCCCTGGGCCGCAAAATCGGCATCTGCGGCCAGGCGCCGAGCGACTACCCGGAGTTCGCGCAATTCCTGGTCGAGCAAGGCATCGACAGTATCTCACTCAACCCGGACACCGTGCTCAAAACCACGCTGGCGATTCTGGAGCAGGAGCGCGCCTTGAACACTCATGCTGCAACGCCCATTTAGCCCCGAAGGAATGGTACCTGCGTGACTCCCGAAAGTGCTAACCGCGATCCCGCCGGCCCGCCAGCAGCGGCGCAGGCGTGGGATTTTTTGGCGGTTCCGCTGACCACCTATGTCTCATGGGTGCTGATCATCGGCATTGTGTGGGTGGTCCCGGCCGGTCTGTACCGAGGCGATTATCCGCTGGCCGTCATGGCGGGCATCGCCGCGATCGTATCGCTGCTGCCGACACTCCTGCAACGCAATTACCGCGTGGTGTTCCCCTGGGAATTGGAGTTTCTAATCGTCCTGCAACTTCACTTGCACACGTTCTGGGGCGTCTGGCTGCGGTTCTACGATTCACATTGGTTTTGGGACGACCTACTCCATCTCCAAGGGACGTTGCTGGTTTCCTTTCTCGGATTCTTTACGGCCTATGCCCTCCAGGTAGGCGGCCGGATTCGCCTTTCCTTTCCCTTATTGGTGCTGTTTACGGTCGTGTTCGGCAACGCGCTGGGGGCCTGGTGGGAGATTGTCGAGTTCATCGTCGACAAGACGCTCCACAAGAATACGCAATACGGGCTCGACAACACGATGATCGACCTGATTCACAACGCGATCGGCAGCCTGTTGGCCGCCGCCTTGGGCTGGGTGTACGTCCGGTTCACGCGCCCCGAGCAGCGGCTACGCTCCGCACTGCCGCTGGGAAAACTGATCGGCCGGATCGTGGCCGCCGGAAAACAAACACCGGAATAATGAGCCTCACTGTCACCAAGAACGGACGAATACATCATGAAATGGTCCTGGAAACTGGGTGAATGGCGGGGGATCGCCGTTTATGCCCACGCCACCTTTTTGATCTTGCTGGGCTTTGTGGTCCTGAGCCATTGGTCTCACGGGCACAGTCTGCAAGCCACCTTGGAAGGCGTCGGGTTTATCGTCGCGATCTTCGGCTGCGTCGTCTTGCACGAATTTGGCCACGCCTTGACGGCGGCGCGGTTTGGGATCAAGACCCGCGACATCACCCTCCTGCCGATCGGCGGCGTGGCGCGCCTGGAACGCATGCCCGACGATCCCCGGCAAGAGTTGTGGGTCGCGCTGGCTGGCCCGGCGGTGAACGTGGTGATCGCCGCGGCTTTGTTTGCGTGGTTGGAACTCACGGCGTCGTATACCCCGCTGGAGCAGTTGACGGCGACCAACGGCGCGTTTGTGCAGCGACTCTTGGTCGTGAACGTCTTCTTGGTGCTGTTCAATCTACTGCCGGCGTTCCCCATGGACGGTGGCCGCGTGTTGCGAGCCATTCTCGCGACGCGTCTGGAATACACGCACGCCACGCAGATTGCGGCCACGATCGGGCAGGCGATGGCGTTGCTGTTCGCGTTTGCGGGAATCTTTGGCAATCCGTTCCTGTTGTTCATCGCATTCTTCGTCTGGATCGGCGCCGCCCAAGAGGCCGGCATGGTGCAGATGAAGTCGTCCCTCAGCGGTATCCCCGTCGCGCAGGCCATGCTGACCGACTTCCGCACGCTGACCCCTCACGACTCGATCCAGCAGGCCATCGAACTAATCCTGGACGGTTCACAGCACGACTTTCCGGTGGTCGAGAACGGTCGCGTCATGGGCGTGTTGACGCGCACGGATCTGCTGGCGTCGCTCGCCCAGCGCGGCCAGAACGCAGCGGTTGGCGAGATCATGCGGCAGGAGTTTTCCACCGTCGAGGCCGCCGAAATGCTCGAAACGGCCTTCGAGCGGTTCCAAACGTGTGAATGCCCCACGCTGCCGGTGCTCCGCAACCAGGCTCTGGTCGGATTGCTGACGATGGAAAACGTCGGCGAGTTTGTCGCGATCCGAACCGCGCTGGAGAGCGCGAAAGGGAGCGGCTTGCGTGATACCTTGCCGCCATTTTCCCCAGGCCGTCTTGGAAAGGAAGTATGAGGATCAAACACGTTGCGATGGTGCGTGAAATGCCACGCGGAAACAGCGTTCCGCCGGCAGCGGACCAGGAGTCGTCGTCCACTAGGTGACATTCAACATGATGCTTTTGCTACATATCTCCGTATTTTTACTCGGCATGGCAGTGCTCTTGGTCGGGGCCGACTTCTTCGTGAAAGGAGCGGTCCGGATTGCCGTCTTGCTGCGCATGAACCGGTTATTGGTCGGCATGACCGTCGTCGCCTTTGGCACGTCGGCGCCCGAATTGTCCCTCGACGTGACGGCCGCCATGCGCGGCGCCGTTGATCTGGCGTTCGGCGACCTAGTGGGCAGCAACATTGCCAATATCGGCCTCGTGTTGGGCGTGGCCGCCTGCCTGAAGCCCGTCGATGTCCACATTCGCCTAATGCGCGTCGAGTTGCCGATCGTGCTGGCCGTCTCGGCCGGGCTCTGGGCGTTGGCGGCCGACGGCCAGGTTGGCAGGCTGGATGGCGTCGTCCTGCTGGCCGGCTTTGTGGGGTTTCTCATCTACCTATATCGTGCGGCCCGCCGGGAACCGCAGGACGTGCAGGCCGAGTTTGCCCGTGTTGCTTGTGACGGCTGGTCCCGGCGCCGGACTTCCCTGGCCTTTCTAGGTGGCTTGGCCGGGCTGATTCTCGGCGCGCAACTCATGGTGTACGCCGCGACGACCCTCGCTCGCGAACTGGGCGTCAGCGAACTGCTCATCGGGCTAACGATCGTGGCGATCGGCACCTCCTTGCCGGAACTGGCCACCTCGATCGTGGCGAGCATCCGTAATGAATCCGACATTTCGGTCGGCAACGTGCTCGGCTCGAACGTCTTCAACATCGCGTTTGTCATGGCGACGGTCGTCCAAATTCGTCCGCTGCCGGTGCAAGGAGAATCACTGATGGTCGATTTGCCGATCATGCTCGGTCTGGTCGTGCTGCTCATGCTGTTGGTGGCTCGCCGCAATCGCATCCAGCGCTGGTCCGGAGTGGCGTTGGTCGTGGCCTACGCGACCTACATCCTTGTCAAGATTCTCACGATTCGACCCGGTTAAACGCCAATCACTTTCCTGAAACGACCCATGGGGGATTCGTCACGCCGTCGCGCTCAGTAGTTCGTTCTTCAACGCGCATTGCATGATGCAAGAATACATGCTGAATGCATAATATTATTGAACCCTTCGCATGATCGCCCGACATACTGCCGCATACTTTGAAATAGGAAAGTCTCACGCATGAGCAACACTCACGATAAACCAGAGCCGATGACTGAATTGGGTTCTGCGACTCGTGGAGGTTCGTTTCTGCCCGCGCCGGCGTACACCATGCCGATAGACCGATTGCTGTCAGCGGCAGGCGGGGTATTTGTCGAGCACGGTTTGCCGACCGCCGAGGTTCAGAATCGCTCTCAACGGTTCGGCGCGAACCAATTGTCCGAGGCCCCGCCGGTGCCGACGTGGCGGAAGATTGCGGCTCAGTTCAAGGACTTGGTGATCTGGATTCTGATCGTCGCCGCGATCATCGCCGGCATTATGGGAGAATGGGCCGACACGGCGGCGATTCTGGCCATCGTGCTCGTGAACGGCATCATCGGCTTCCTTCAGGAAGAGAAGGCGGGGCGTGCGCTCGCAGCGTTGCAAAAGCTCTCGTCGCCCATGGCCAAGGTGATTCGTGACGGGAGGTTGCAATCCGTATCCGCTCGCGAATTGGTGCCGGGCGATCGCATTGAACTTGAAGCAGGAGACAGCATCCCGGCCGATGCTCGACTGCTGAGCGGCTTTGGTCTCCGCATCCAAGAGGCCGCGCTAACCGGTGAGTCGGTTCCCGTGGACAAGGAGGCCGACTGTGTGTTGAGCGAAGATTCGCCGCTGGGTGATCGTCGCAACATGGTTTATATGGGGACGGTGACGGCTGCGGGCAAAGCCGGCGCAATCGTCGTCGCGACCGGTATGAACACCGAATTGGGGCACATTGCCGGGTTGCTGCAACGTTCCCCGCCCGAACAGACTCCGCTGCAACGGCGGTTAGCGGAGCTGGGTAAAGTGCTGGTGTTCGTCTGCCTGGCCCTCGTCGCCCTCATCTTCGCCCTGCAACTGGCGCGCGGCGGCAAGTTGCTGGAGACTCTGCTGATCTCTGTTAGTCTCGCGGTGGCGGCGGTGCCGGAAGGATTGCCGGCCGTGGTGACCTTAACGCTCGCGTTAGGCTTGCAACGGATGGTCAAACGCAACGCGCTCGTCCGCAAGCTGCCGAGCGTCGAAACGCTCGGCTCCGTGACGGTCATTTGCTCGGACAAGACGGGGACTCTGACCCGCAACGAAATGACCGTGCGCGAGATCGTGACCGGTGACGAACGATTTCAAGTGACGGGCGGCGGCTACGCGCCTCACGGACAGTTCCTGAAGACCCGCGAACGGGAACCATCGCAAGCCGATCCGATCAATCCACGTGATGAGTCAGACCTCATCCAAGTCCTGACCACCGCTGCACGTTGCAACAACTCGACGGTCAGCCCTCGCGGTGACGATGCCGATTCCTGGCAAGTCATCGGCGATCCGACCGAAGGAGCACTGGTCGCCGCCGCACTCAAGGCCGGCGTTGAAGTGCATGACCACGCGCAACATGTCCTTTATGAAATACCGTTCGATTCGGAACGTAAGGCGATGTCGGTCGTCGTGCGCGGGGTCGAGGGTACGCCGGTCATGCATACCAAAGGTGCGCCGGAAGTAATCCTGGCAAAGTGCATTGCCGAGCGGCGCGGCGGTCGGGTCGAGCAGCTCACGGATGCTCGCCGGGACCGGATCATGAAATGGAATTCGGAGATGGCTTCTCGCGCGCTCCGTGTGCTGGCGCTGGCCTATCGCGATCTTTCGGCAACGCACGGAACTGAATACGACGAATCGGAGCTAACGTTCGCGGGCTTGGTCGGTATGATCGACCCGCCACGCGATGAAGCTAAAGAGGCGGTTCAGAAGAGCCGTGCGGCCGGCATTCGCCCCGTCATGATCACGGGTGACCATCCGGAAACGGCCCTGGCCATCGCCCGTGAGCTACGCATTGCCGGAGACGATGAACGCGCCATAAGCGGACAGGATCTTAACGACATGTCGGACGACGATTTGGCGGCCCAAGTAGACCGGATTTCCGTCTATGCTCGCGTCTCAGCCGAACACAAGTTGCGGGTCGTGCGCGCCTGGAAAGCCCGCGGTCAGATTGTGGCCATGACCGGCGATGGCGTGAACGATGCTCCAGCTGTAAAGGCCGCCGACATTGGCATCGCGATGGGCGTCACCGGTACCGACGTGACCAAAGAGGCATCTGATATGGTGCTCACGGATGACAACTTCGCGTCGATCGTGAACGCCATCGAGGAAGGTCGTGGCATTTTCGACAACATTCAGAAGTTCGTCCACTACCTGCTGTCGTGCAACGCCGGCGAAGTGCTGTTGATGCTCTTTGCCGCCTTGATCGGTTGGCCGGTGCCATTATTGGCGATTCAAATCCTGTGGATCAATCTTGTGACTGACGGCCTGCCCGCACTAGCCTTGGGCATGGAGCCTCCCGAGCGCGACATCATGACTCGTCCGCCGCGTCCACCTCACGAGGCCGTGATTACGCGCGAACGCGGATTGTTGATTCTATTGCACGGCACGCTGGTCGCAGTCGTCGGGGCAATTGGCTTTTGGATCATCTATCAGGGGGATGAAGTCCATTTGGCCCGTGCTCGAGCCGTAACCTTCTGCATCACTGCGTATTCTCAACTTTTCTTTGCCATCGGCTGCCGTAGCCAGCGTTTCACCATGCCCGAACTCGGGTTGCTTGCGAACCCGCACCTCTTCGGAGCGATTGTCATCTCCGGCTTGCTTCAAATCAGCGTTGTCACGCTCCCATTCGCGCAACCGGTGTTCGAGGTTGCCACTCATCTCTCATGGGAGTGGCTACTGGTAGGCGTGCTGGCACTGACGCCGGTCACGATCATCGAATTCCTCAAACTTCTGCGGGCAGCCTTGCTGAAACAGAATTCCTTCCAACCCAAGTAGTATCCCTCCCAAGAGTTGAAACGCTTGGCAATGCACTGGTCGAAATGCCTCGGTACACTCGCGTGGGAAGACCGGACCACCCCGCATTGACGGAGATGAAATGTCCAGGGGGCAGCCTCCGTGCCACGTCGACGGCCAGACGCTCCCGAGTGAACTCGTCGATCACCGTCAACATCCGAACCGCCCGACCGTCGTACGTCCGGGCCTGCACGAAGCCGTAACTCCAGAAGTGATCGCGATGCGTGGGTCGCAGACCTATGCACGAGCCGTCGTTGATCCATAACCGTCGCCGTCTCGGTTGCCCAAAACTCCTAATCGCCGGAATCTCAGTTTTCAAACAGCGCCTAGTACCACCCCACCAGTCCCTTCGGCACGACGGCCGAAGGGACTGGCAGAGTCGGGACGTAGTGTCGCAAAGTCGTTCGCAGTTTGTAGGCCGATTAGCGAAACCAGCGGCAACGACACCAGCGGCCACAGCGATGGGGGCGGTGCCCTTGATGATGTCCAGCAGTTTTCTTCGGGGCCAACAGCCAAACGGCGATGACAACAAATCCGATTACGACCAGGGTGTCCATAGAATTCTCCTGAATGAATTGTGAAGCATGGTGATTCGACTGCCAGTCGGACCGGGCCAGTTGGTCCGATCCGACCGGGATTGCAGACTGAATAAACCGGTCAACTACGCCACAGCCGCTTGGTTCTGAAACAGATCCCAGGACCTTTTCAATTCCTGGCGCAACTGGCTGACCCGACCGGCCGTGAACCCGAACAGGCGGGCCACGGTGCCGGTCGCTTCGCCGCGAGCCAGCGACTTGGCAATCTTGCGTTTGTTGCGTCCCAGGGATTTGAACCAGTCGGCCACGTCGATCCGCGCGGCCGCCGTTTCGGCCGGTCCGGCCTGACGGTCCTCGATCAGCACTTCGCGCCACTCCCCTTGCTGTTCGTCGAATTCGCCAAGTTGCTCGACAGCGAAACTCTTAACGCGCTGTGCGTAGCGCGAACTAACGTCGCGCACATTGAGCTTCGTGCCGACACGCCGACCGGCACGCACCTGACGAATCGCGTACTGGGCCAGCGGTGTGGGATAAGCCAAATCGACCTTGTCCCGCTCGGCCAACCGCACGAAAGCGACGAATGCATTCGCGACTATCTCGGTGATGAGTTCTTCACGGATCTCAGGCCTAGCGAAACGAAAGGCCATGCGGGCCTGTTCACGAATGTGCGGCAACATTTCCAGAAAACGATCGTGACACGCCGGTACGGACTGCTTGTGACTTTGAGTTTTTGCAAACGCGATCATGGGAGCGACCTCCAAAAAATGAGACCGCCCCCGACGGGGCGGTCGTGTGAGAACACAACCACCCCGCAACGTGCGAGGAGGAACGAATCAATCGGGTTGCCGCGTGGGCAACCTCAACCAGAGAAGACAATCACTACGGAACCATCGAGCCAGCGCCATCAGGCCTTCGAGGCTGGGGAATCACCACTTTCTTTCTGGCCCTGTTGATAACTGTTTGATTGAGACTGCTGCTCGCGCAACCAACGCTTGGCGAGCAACTTGGCGACGGTGTCGAAAAATTGCTCAACGCAACGCTGCGACTGTGCCGGTGTTTCCGGCGGCAAACGAGGGGACATGCCGAGTCCTTTTTATGTGAGTGACAAAACGAAACCACCGGCCGACGGGCCGGTGGTCGTGACCGAACCGCCGTACAACGGGGCTCGGTTTCAGAACGCCTATAAAAACAGGGACGCACCGACGATGGTGCGTCCCTGGGTGAATGTCCGAACTCAAGATTCGGACGTGAAGCAATGCCCGTGTGTCACGGGCTCATGAACTACGCGGCATCATGGTCGCCGTGTGGGCGATCAAGTTGCTGTTTGACCCGATACACGGTGCTCTTGCCGCAGCCGATCTGCCGAACAATCTCGGCTGGCTTCGTACCCGCCTGTAACAACGCGCGGATCTGCTGATGAACTTCCGCACCCAGGTGCGAGTACGTGCCGCGCTTGGGAGTCTTGCCACTTTCAACCGCCTCGCGGACGAGTTCGGGATGGCCGTAATCGTACGCGCGACGAACCGTACCTTCGCCGATACCTAAGCTGGCGGCGATCCGTGCGAAGGACAACTTCTGCACATCGCGCATCTCAACAACCTGCGGCGAGTTTTCGATGTACTCGACGCGATTGCCTGTCCCGGTCCGTTTGCCCGACTTCCACTGTGGCCGCTCGCCGGTCTCGGCGAACTTGAGAATCTGCTCGGCGTAGGCCCGGCACATTCCATGTGCCGAGGCGATACTCTCGACACTAGCCCCGCTGGCGCGCAGTTGCTTGAACCGGGGAGCCAGCAACTCGTACTTCGGCACCTTTTCCAGAGCGATCTCTACCACCGGGTGTTGATCCGCTTTGACATCGCTGGGCGTCGGCTTGCCGTTAGCCAACCAGTCGATCGCCTTCAACAAGTTCGGACGGAATGTGGCAATCCAGCGCGCACCGGTCTTGCGACCAAGAATTGCTTCCTGCCGCACCCGGATCGGGCCGGTGATCGTCCGCAACGCTTCTGCAGCTACTGGAATGTCACCACCGAGCGTCTCACGCAGACGATCGAGATACTCTCGGGCCTTTTCCAACGTCAGCGGCTTGACCTGCTTACGGACCGCCCCTTCGGCTTCACGAATCTTGGCCTGCAGCGCAATGACCTCGCGCTGCAGTTCCTTGACCCGATCGTTGTAGGCGATGCAGAGTTCCCGATCGGCTTCATTCTCAACCAACAACACGAGCTTCTTGATCTTGGCCTGTTGCTTCCGCAGATCGACTTTCCAAGGCCGGGTATCGACCAGCGGCCTCTGAGCCTCGATCGCCAAGTGCTCGTTCGCCCGACGGACGAGCGCTTCGAGAAGCACATCGGTCAGGATGTTGCTCCGTAGCCAACTCAACAAGGATTTCTCGATAATATCGGTACTCTTCGAGGTCGACAGACGGCAACCGCGCGCACCGGCGAGACCGTGCAGGCAAGCTGTCTGCTTATGCTGCTTCGTCGAGCGATTCAGTTTCAACTCAGCCTGACAATAAGCGCAGAACAACGTGCCGCTGAACAACGTCGTCGCCGATACTTGGTTGCGGGACTGCTGTTTGCCAGTTCGCGGGCTGGCCCGTCGCATCGCTGCTAACTTGCGCCGCGCGGCACGCCACTGGGGGATCGGCACCAAGGCCATCGTCGGATCGTACCGAACCACCCACTCCTTATGCGGATTGGGTAGCACGAGCCATTTGTCCGCGTCCAGATCGTACTCACGGCGGGTTTTGTTCCAGATGAAAACCCCGATCGCATCCGGCCCCCACAACTGCTTCTTGATCGCGGCTTCCGTCCAGTTATCGGATCCGTCGACCTTCCGCCGATTGAATTCGCGCGTGATCTTGTACGGTGACCAGTTCTGCTCGACGAACAGATCAAACGCCAGCCGCCGATCGTCGCGTGTGACCGGATCGATGCAGCGCTCGTAGATCGGTTGCCCCTGGGCATCCGTCACCGGTCGGCCATGCTCGTCGCAATGGATACGCCGGGCAAAGCCGAGGCCGAATTTGCCCAAGCAGGTGCCGCGCCGGGCCGCACCCGACATGCCGCGCTTCACTTTTTCGCGCAGTCCCTTGATGAACAACCGTGACAACAGGCCGTAGATCGTAATCTTGATGTCCCAATCGACGCTGCCGAGATCGAAACCGTCGGACGCGCCGATCATCCGCTTGTTCAACCGTTTCGAGCGAGCAGCCAGCTTCCACCACTCGATGGCATCACGCGAAGCACGGGTGAAGTCGTCGATGTAGGTCGTTTCGATCCATTGCTCGGGGTCTTCCAGAACGCTTTTGTAGGAAGCATATCCCTGGCGCGACGCATCGAGACCAGTGACCGAATAGTCGGCGAAGACGTACTGCCAAGGAATCAACCGCTCTTCGGCCTGGGCCTTGTTCAGGGAGTTGACCAACTGGTCGAGCACCGATGTGGGAGAACTGTTCTCGCAGGAGTAGCGGTTGTAACTCCCTGCCAGCTTGACCGCCAATTTGGTAAACGGGGACAGGGCGTCGGCATCGACCTTACCTGAGCGATGCCGCTGCTTGAAATCGGCGACCATTTGGGTCAGCACTTCCGGCGTGGGTTCAGGAAACAAAGCCAGCGTGGCCAATTTCGGCCAAAGCTTTCGCTGTCGTTCCAGGAACACCTTGGCCAGCTTGACCAGTTCTTCGTCGGTGGGCAGGCCACGGTCAGCTTTTTGACGACGTGGTTGGCGTTGCGATCGTGGTAGCGGAATCCGGGCACTGTTGAGCTCCGGCGTAGACTCAGAGGCGTCGCCTTGTTCACTTGCGACACGATCAACTTCGCCTGCTGCCGATGGTGGCGGCAGTTTAGCGGGCAACGCCCCTTTGCGAACTCGCGACGAGTTTTTGCGTCGATCTCGACGACGTCGTCGAGCAAGGCAGCGTAAGCCGCTTTGAGTCGTTACGGCCTTTGCGCCAAATTGGGCAGCGATTTGTTGAAGCTGTGCCCAATCTGAGTATACGGTGGCAACCGAGATTGTTGCGGCAGAAGCGTTCATGCACTCCGGCCGCTCAGCACCGTGAAACGGCGTCGGAGGAGTTTTGTGCTGTGCTGAAATTGTGCTGAAAACAACGCCAGTCAGCCCCAAACAACCACAAACAACCGCAATCAACCGGAGATAGACATCTCTTTGCCAAATCAGGGGTTGAGGCTGAAACGCTTGCCCTGGAATGGCTTGCGAAAAGTGGCCCGGGATATTCCCTTGCCCTCCGCTTTTCTAAGTCGTTATCAATCATCGGCTTGCGAGTTTTGACTCGCGGCCGAGTTTGGCCCGTCGGTGCCCTCAGAAGGCCGACTGTTGATAAAAGTGTTGATGTTTTCATGCTGACGCCAAAGTTCGTCGGCAATTTCGTCCGCATCCTGATCGACGTAATATTTCAGCGTCGTCTCGATGGACTTGTGGCGCATTAAACGCTGAAGCGTTACCGGTTTGAGCTTAGACGCCCAGCGAGTGGCAAAGGATCGACGTAGATCATGAGCCGTCGCATACCGATCCGCTTGCTTGTCGACGACCACTTGGGCCTGTTTGCCAATCGTTGAAATGATCCGACCGACCCGCTTCGGGGTGATCGGTTTAGCGGTTTGTAGGCCGTCGAGTTTGAATACCAAGCCGGATCGTTGATCTTCCGGTGTTTTCGCTAAAAACTCCGCGAAGTCTGGCGCGATCGGCAGTTTGCGATCCTGATGCCCCTTTTCCGCCTCAGCGTATATTCGCAATTGGGGATGCCGGCCCCCCAAATCTATCCAGATAGATGACGCTTCGTCCCATGATAGCACGGTCGATTCTTCCAACCGCAGACCGGACAGCCACAAGCCTTCGAGATAGTGCTTCCAGGCGGTTGTATCGTGCGGACGAATGGCTGGCACCGCATCCAGCATTTTTTTGAACTCTTCGTGGGAGATCGGTCGCCCTCGCATTAATGTTCGACCGCGTGCCCGTTTTGGCATGTGGATTTTGGGGAGCTTATGCAGATACCCCATCGATACAGCCCAACTGAGTGCGGCACGAATCTGACGTAGATAACTGGCAATGGACGTTTCCTGGATTTCGGTATCTCGCAGCTTCGCTTGAAACGCACTCAACACACTGTCGGTCAGGCTCGAAAGCTTTGCTGGATTGATGAGTTTTTCAAGATGATTGAACGCCGTGGAGGTCGAAAGCTGCGATTTAGGCGCTAGGCTACGCGACACAAAACATGTGCCCGCACAAGCAGCAGTTCGTGCTCGGCCGCGGCATCGTCGGCGACGCCGACGGAACACCCAAGGTGGCCTGCCCATTGCACAAGAAAACGTTCTCGCTGGAGAGCGGCGCGTGTCTCTCGGGCGATCCCTATCAGATCGAGACGTTTTCCGTTCGGGTAATCGGCGACGACGTGCAGCTGGAGTTGCCGCGCGCCGAGCAGCTTGCCGGTTCGCTGGCGACAAAACACTTCTGTGGACAGCTTCCGTGCCGTGTCGAGGAACCGGTCACGTCAGGGTATTGATTACCGCAATGGGCTGGCGATTGGAACGCGGAATTGCCGCTCGATCCGGCTCGTGTTCCCTTGGCGGTCGTTGACTGAAACGGTCAGCTTGCCGCCAGCCGCGATGCTGAGCGGCTTGAGGAGCTTCCATTCCCAAATGCCTGGGCGGGCTTCGTGGAATTGGGAGGCGATGTTCTCGCCGGACTTGAAATCGCCGATCGCGAAATCGGCCCTGACGGTGAAGCTCGCGGGATCGAGGCCCGTGTCGTAATCGGTCATCCCGATGCGCAGGATGTCGATGGGGTCCGAGACGTACTCGCTCGGCGACTGGAGCGTGAGGACAGGCCGATTGTCGTCGAGCATCCAGCCTCGGCCGCGGCGCTGCGGTTGGGTTGCGTCGTAGTCGAGGTCAATCGGACAGCCGAGATCGATCCAACGGGCGAGTGTCCGGCGGTCTTCGTCGGAGAGAGGCTTTACTGTGCCCGCAGCGATGGCGTCCGGCGGCGGCATCTGACTGCCGACAAAGTCGATATCGGAAATCGGAGCAGACCGCTTCGGATCGAGCGACTTGCCTTGATGGACCAGGTCCCCCGCGCCCGGTTCCGATTCCGACGGGTGGTCGTCGTTCGCAAAGCCATCGAGCCGGCGGCCAAAGACCTTCCACATCAGCAGGCTGCGGCGCGATTGCAACTTGCGTACATAACGCGAGGCTTGCGGATAACCCCAACTGTCGTAACCCACCGGCTTGTGGCCAAACTTGCCACGGTTGTCTTCGGCCAAACGGACATAAGTACCAGGGAGCTTGCCGAGTTGTTCGACCTGCACGAGATCGCCGTCGGCGTCGAGGTTCAGCTTGGCACTGGGGAGCTTGTCGTGCTTTTCCGTGTGGCAGGCAACGCAGCTCCGCTGGAAGATCGGGGCGATGTCGCGATGGTATTCGACGTTGACAACCGCGGTGGATGCGATGCGCAGCGATGTCGAGTTCGTGGAGTCCCATTGCGGCAGAGCCTCACGCTCACGCTTCGATTGGCTATCGGAGGCCGTGGCCGTCAGCAGGGGCGTGGTGTTGACAAGATCCCACACCTGGTAATCGGGCCGGGCGGCGGCGGTGAGCGCGAACTCAGTCGGCTGTTGGCTGTGGGCGTGGCAACCGCCGCAGTCGTGGCGAATTTCGCCGGGACGCAGTTGGTGCCACGTTTGCGAGACATTCAACACCAACCCGGCCTTGTCGAGCGTCTGAAACGTGAAGGCGGTATCGGCCGGGATCTTGGCCAGAAAGCTCGTGTCGGGATTCCCATCGGGATCGAGCGGCTCCTTGCCAGCGGCGAACTTGCGGACGGGAATCTCGCCCAGGATACGGAGCCGCTCGTTGGCGTGGCTGTGGAACTTTCGACCGGTGAAGGCACCCCGCTGGCGATCGGTGGTGGGCTCCATCGCCAGAATGCGAAGGGCGTGGATGTCGGCGTTGTCGTACAGGCCCACGTCCCCCCCTTGGTTGTGAAACGAATTCGGAGTGCCGTTGCCGTGGCTCGTCAGACGATCAAGTCCTTTCCAGGGATCGTTGCCGCCAGCATAGGTTGCGGTGACCGAGCCTTCAGGCACGCGACCGTTGGGATAGCTTTCGCGCTTGTAGAGACTCGACGTGCCGACAAGTCCAAACGGCGTGCCGGCGCTGAGGTGCGGCGAGAGACTGCCGTCGTTGGCCAGCGGCGCGCGGTGGTCGGGCTCGTCCTGACCGTAAATCCGCCGGTAGGGGACAACCGCCCGCGGCCAGCTTTCGTTGTAGTTCGGATCGTTCTTGATGAGCAGCATGTCGCTCGGCTGCTCTACCGGCTGGCCCCCTTTGATCAGATAGATGCCGCCGTCGATCTGCGGTAGATAAGTGTATTGATGGTTGACGGGGCCGGTCGAATAAATCGTCAGTAGGTGGTTGTCTGGGGCACCGCTCGGGTGCGTGAACTTGCCAACGGCGGGCGAACTTTTATCGCCCAGGATGCTGCGGTCGGCTGGTCCTTCGCCGTTGAGCGCGAAGGGCGTGAACGAGATCGAACCGGTCGGCATGAACGGCATGCGGTAGAACTTGCCTTTGCCGTTGTCATGCCGGCCAAACCGCCACGGAACGTTCCGCGGATCGCGCGGATCAGCAGGGCCAAATTGGGCGTAACCGGCCGGTGGCGAGGGTGGCAGGCGAATGAACGCCCCAAAGCCGCTGTTGTTCTGGTTGTAGTATTCCTCGACGATCAAGTTGCCGTCAGAAAGCTGCGTCTGAAAATGGAAACCGTTGGCCGCCCCACCCGGATCGAACGCGCTCACCAGCGGAGCCCAGTTCGTACCGTCCGGGTTGATCGTCCAGATGCCCCAGGAAATGCTGCTGCGAATGCCTTGCGACTCCAGCGTGCAGAACATGATCCGCCCGTCACGCAGCACGACCGGGTGCAGCGCCCCGGCCAAATTCATGTGGCCAATCTTCTCGATGTTCGTGCCGTCGTCGTTCATCACGAACAATTGCAGGCAGATCGCCGGGTAGCCTCGGGCCGGTTTGACGCCGTCGCGGTTGCTCGTGAACACCAGCTTGCCGCCGGGGAGCGGGCAGGGCCCCATGTTGAACACGCCATAGTGGTAATGGGTCTTGCCCGGCTCCGGTTTGCGAAAATCGCTCGACCAATCGGCGGCACCAGTGTTGGGCGTAAACGCTTGCGTGGTGAGCTTGACGAGCTTCCGCGTGGGAAGGTGCAGCTTAAATAGATCGGCCCCCGCGCTGGGCGGATCCCACTGGCTGCGTTGCCGCAGATCGTACAGATGCGAGTAGAAGACCCACTCGCCATCGAAGCTCATCATCGGATCCGTGATCGAGCCGTCCCCGCCCGCCACCAACAGTTCCTCACGGCCATCCGGATGGAGCAGCATCAGGTCGGCGCCACCCTCGATCGTCACCGGTTGCGAGAAGTCGGTATAGAATCGCTTATGAGTCGTGTCACCCGCCCGCTTGGCTCGGACGTACACGATGTCGTAGTCGTATTGGACCGTCTTGTCGGTGCTGATATGGGGGACCACGACATTGATCGGGTCGGGAAACAGCGGCTCGACCGGCGGAGCAGCCCGCAGCGAATCAACGGCAAGTAGGCTTACGACAACAACCCGAGCGATGCGGAACAAGGACATGGCATCCTCCTTGGCATATAGGCAGCGGCGCTAATGTCCATAGCTTGGAGCGCCGAGCGCGTGCTCGTCAACCAAATTCGTCAAACAGCGCGGGCGGCGGCGATTCGACCGCGCGGCTGCCGTGGTCGTGGCCCCACTGCTGACGCACCCAGCCGACGCAGCACATCAGCCACCCCGCTGGGACGTTTATGGCGCGAGCAGATGACACGTCACCCCCGATGGTGCCCCCCGGCGTACGCGACGTACCGTCGCTATCGCCGGGACCGCAATGGAGTGATGCGATGCCGGCACGTCACGTACGCATGACATTCAAAAAGAGCGGGAGACGTCAGTCTCCCGATGAGTTGGAAGCACCCCAGCGGTCGTCATGCCTGAGACGATTAGAAGCAGGTACGCACGCTTGGCGTACCCTTGTATCTTGGCTGAGGTTGTCTCGGGGTGGATACTGGCGATATGGA
>CAZZBK010000132.1:0-16320 GCA_964652155.1 uncultured Planctomycetaceae bacterium
CTCATCCCTCATCCCTCATCCCTCATCCCTCATCCCTCATCCCTCATCCCTCATCCCTCATCCTTCATCCTTCATCCTTTATTTCGTCGCCAGCGGTTGGGTCGAGCGGAGGTAGGCGAACAGATCGCGGACTTGCTCGTCGGTGAAGTCCTTCAGCGCCCCCTCGGGCATTACCGAGCGTGGGATCGCGGCCAACTCTTCGATGTCGCCCCGCGAAATGATCACGCTCTGGCCATCGATGCCGCGAATCACCACGACCCGGCTGTCCTGATCGGCGATGAAGCCGTTGAGCGTGCGGCCGTCGGTCGTGACGACGACAAAATTCTCGTACCCTTCGCGAATCTGCGCGCTGGGGTTCACGACGTTGACAAGCATCGTGGTCAGGTCATCTCGCTTGTAACTGGTGAGGTCGGGCCCGATGCGTCCCCCTTCGGCAAACAGCACATGGCATTTGCCGCAGTTGCCCATGAACAGCTTGCGTCCCTGGTAGGGGTTGCCGGCTGCGGAGGAGATTACGCCTTGATAGCGCTCGATGAGCTTGTGCATCTCGGCGCTGGTGGCCCCCTGGATTTCGCCCCAATGTTTTTTGACCAGTTCGGCGATGCGTGGCTCGCGATGGAAGAGCATTTTTCGCACGACGTCGGCACTGATTGACTTGGCCGGGATCTCACCCGAGTCGATGGCTTGCAGCCACGCCAGGGTCCAGGCCTTGCGGCTGCTCAAGAGCGTATCGGCGACGCTCCGCACGTCGCTCGACAGACTGCCATACGCGGCCACCACGCGGCGGCCGAGCGGTTCGCTGTCGAAGGGCATCAAGGCGGTGAGGGCTGCCGCGCGAAGCGTGTCATCCTTGGCTGCTGTGACGAGCTTGAGCAGCACGTCGACCGCCGCGACGGGGTGAATCTCGCCGAGGATTTGCACCAGTTGCACGCGTTCGCTGGCTTTGGCTTGCTCGTCGGCGACGATCCGCAGCGCGTCGGCCAGCGCGTCGGCTTGGCCTTGCCGCAGCCGCAGGGCCAGCGAACCGCCGCCGCTCGCCGCGAGCGCCGCGATCAGCTCCTCGGGCAGAGCGCTGAGCGAGCGTCCCTCGAAAGCCTTTTCGAAGCCTTGCAGCAGCCGGGCGGCCGAGTCCTTGTCCGGAGCGCGTTGCAGCAGCGCGGCGCAGGCCAGCAGGTCCTTGCGCGAGCCGGCCGTGGCGTATCGCCGCATCAGTCGTTCGAGCAGTTGCTCGCGAAAGAGCGGCCGTTGCCAGAGTTGCTCTTCGGCGAACAGTTCCAGCACCGCGTCGCGATCGCTGTCGGCCTTGGCCTCGATGGCCCACCAGACGAGCAACGGGATGTGAATATCCTGCGCGTCGGCGTCGTGGGCGAGCATTTGTCGCACGATGGGCCACGCCTCGGCCACACTCAGTCGTCGGGCCGAGGCGGCGAGTTGGCTGCGCACTTCGACGTTCGTCTCTTGTTGCGCCAGCCGATCGAGTCGCTTGGCCAATTCACTGCTCAGCCGCTTCTCGTCTCCCAGCAGGCGTACCGCCCAGAGTCGCACATAGGGGTTCGCGTGATCGAGCGCCCGCAAGGCCGAGGCCTCGTCGAGTCCTTGTCGCTGAGCGAGGGCCCAAAACGCCCCCAGGGCGTCGTCCCCCGTGCTCTGTGCGATACGTGAGACCAGTTGAGCGTTGAGCTTCGGGTCGTCTCGCCGGGCGAGTGTTTCGAGCGCGGCTTGGCGCGTCGTGCGGTTCGCGTCGCCAAGCTTGTCGATCAACTCGGCGCTGGCAAGTTTCGTCAGATTCTGCGAGTGGAGCTTCGCACCCTTGGCCGAGAGCCGCCAGATGCGTCCTCGTTCGCGATCGATTCGCCCCTGGTAGTGGCTCGCATGATCGATCCGTTGCTCGTACAGGTCGACGATGTAGATTGCGCCGTCGGGCCCAACTTGGATGTCGACCGGTCGGAACCACGTGTCGGCGGTCGTCACGGGATGATCGAGGTCCTTGGTCTTGAACGACGAGCGATCGGGCTCGAACGACGCGCGGACGATATGGCTTTGCAGCGGGCCCACACCGAAGAGCGAGCCGCGATATTTCTCGCTCAGAGCGCCCCCTTCGTTGATGACGAACGTGTTGGTGAACCGGGGCACATTATGGTGGGCCATCGCCTCGAAGAACCCGAACGTGTAGGGGTTCGAGAGCGCGCCGTGCTTCTCGAATCCCTTGCGATAGTAGCCCCCCTGGACATAGTGGAAGCCGCGCGTATTACCGCCGTTGTGACCCGAATACAGGCGGCCTTTGGTGTCGAGTTCGAGACCAAAGGCGTTGCCGCCCCCTTCGGCGAACACCTCATAGCGCTTCGTGGCCGGATGATACCGCCAGATGCACTGCCCGAGCGAATGCATCGGCTGCTTGTCGATCCCCGGGCGGATAATCGCCGCGGTGACCGTGCTCCCTTGCGCGCCATACAGCCACCCGTCGGGACCCCAGCGCAGGTTGTTTGCAATCGAGTGCGAGTCTTCAATGCCGAACCCTTGCAAGTGGACCTGCGGGTCGCCGTCCGGCACGTCATCGTGATTCGCGTCGGGATAGTACAGCAGATAGGGCGGGTTCAACACCCAGACACCGTCCTTGTCGATGGCCACCGACGAGACCAGGCTCAGTCCGTCGACGAAGGTCTTGTGGCTGTCGTAGCGACCGTCGCCATCGGTGTCTTCGTGGATCGTGACTTTGTCTTGCCCGCGAACATGATGCGGCGGTGCCTGTGGCGTTTTGTCATATACACTGCGGAGGAATTTATCGCGGCTCAGCATTTTTAGCCCCGCCGGCTCGGGATACTGAATGAACTGCACGACCCACATCCGGCCCCGCGAGTCCCACTTCACGCTCAACGGCTGACGCACGTCCGGTTCGCCCACGGCGAGTTCGATTTGCAAATCGTCCGGGACGACAAATCGCTTGAGCGCCTCGGCGGCCGTGAGAGGGCCGTCGTCGTTATCGAGCTTTTTCAACGACGCCGCGACCTCGACCGCGTTGTCGAGCCGCGCGAACAACGTGGCCTCAGCGGGTGGAGTGAGTTCATCGAAGCGTGCCCAGGCGGTCGAGTCTCCTGGGCGATACTGCCAGTTGCCGGAGAGGCGAATCGCCTCGGACGCGCCGAACACGACCGGAGGGGCGAGGTTGAAGCCCGTGCGGCCGTCCTGTTGGCAGTGTCGCAGCGCGACCACGTTGAGCCCGTCGGCTTTGACGAGGTTCGCCGGCACGAAGAACCGATCGGTCCCGCCGAGCCCGCTGCGGAAGAACGGGGGAAACTCACCTGCCGAGCCGATTTTCTGCCCGTTGAAATACACCTCATGGGCCGCGTCGCTGGGCTCGACAAACACCTCCAGATTGCTCCCTTGCCAAGCGGCCGGCAGCTTCACGAAGGCCCGGTACCAGGCGCGACCTTCCAAGCCCGGCGGCGTACGCTTCCACACCTCGGGAACCTTGACGATCGACCAACTCGTGGCAGGTTCTTGAGCAGTTAGCGAGTGCGTGACACCGCCGCTGAGCAATAGGATCAGGCTAAACAGCGACGTTGCGAAACTGAAGCGTGGCATGAGAGGCAACTTCCGCGAGGCAGGATATCGGGATCGGACGATCGAGCGGTCCCCACATCATAACCCGCGGCGATGGGGGTGTCAGCCAGCGGAGTTATCTTCGATCTGCTTGATTGCCCAGCGGCAAGCGTCGCGGACCAGCTCATCGGCGTCGGCAGCGCCGCGCCGCAGTGCGTCGAGCGCGCCGCGGGCGCGTTGATTGCCCAGCACGATGGCCGCGTTGCGCAAGATGCCTCGCCGCCGCGCGCGCCATAACGGCGAGTCCTTGAATCGACGCCGAAACGCAGCCTCGTCCAGCGCGAAGAGCGCCGGCAATTCGACGGGGTTCATCCCCGCGCGAGGTTGGAACTCAAGCAGGTCGTTGGGCTCGACGCGATGATTCCAAGGACAAACGTCCTGGCAGACATCGCAGCCAAAGAGCCAGTCGCCGACGCCGTCACGCAACGGCTCGGGGATCGCGTCGCGCAGCTCGATGGTGAGGTAACTGATGCAGCGTCGCGCGTCGAGCACATACGGCGCGACGAAGGCGTTGGTCGGACACGCATCGAGGCACGCGCGGCAGGTGCCGCAGTGATCGACAGCGAACGGCGCGTCGTATTCCAACACCTGATCGGTAATCAGCGCGGCGAGAAAGAACCAGCTTCCCCAAGTGCGATTGAGCAGGAGCGTGTTCTTGCCGATCCAGCCGAGGCCGGCCAACTGGGCAAACTCGCGCTCCAAGAGCGGGGCGGTGTCGACCACGCCCCGCACGAGCGCGTCGGGGACTTGTGCGCGGAGCCAGTCGGCCAGCGCGTGTAACCGCGAGTGGATCGTGTCGTGATAGTCGGCTCCCCAGGCGTAGCGCGAGACCCGTCCCTGGCTGGGTTCAAGCTCTGCGGGCTCAGCGGTCCGATAGGGGAGCGCGAGCAGCAGCAGGCTGCGGGCCCCATCGAGCACGGCGCGCGGATGCCGGTAGGCCTCGCGCCGCTCGCTCAGGTAGTGCATTTCACCGGCAAAGCCAGCCGCGAGCCAGTCGTCGAGCCGCGCGTCTCCCGGTGGCGGCACGGCCGGCGTGGCCCCGGCGAGGGCAAAACCCAGCCGGCGGGCTTCGGCTTTGAGGGGCTCGGTGAGCGACATCGGGAAAAATCTCGCGTCTGAGGGCAATTCGTCGATTGTAGTCGCCGCGGATCGGATTAGGCTGGAATTAGCTATCGTGCTGGATTTGACGAATTTGCCGTCGGAGCTTTGCTGCCATGAACCGTCTTCGCGCCGTGCCGCTGCTGGTGGCTGTGTGTTGGCTCGCCCCCCTGGAATCGCAACAGGCCCAGGCTCAGTGGGGCGGCTGGGGGAACGGTTTCGGGTTCGGCTCTCCGTACAATTGGGCCGTCAGCGAGCGGCCCCCCTACTTCGCGATCCACCCACCGGTCTATTATCGTCATCCGGTCGCGCACAACTACGGTTACAGCCCCTACGCGCGGCCGGCCATGCTGTGGAGCCAAGCCGACAACTCCAGCCGGTCGGTTGTGATTTACAACCACTACGTGAGCGGCAACGCCCCGGCTGCGGCCGAGAAACCCATCGAGCCGCTGATGATTACCAATCCGCACTTCAAACCCGACGCCAAGTCCGAAGTCGTCCCGGCTCCCATGCCCAAAGCGGGACAAAAGTAGCCGTTATTGATCCTCGGATCATCCGCTGAACAGGCCGAGCTACGCGAGGCCGGTATGATCGGACTCCGGTTGGTCGTCCGACTTAGGGCCTATCCTAAAACCGAAATGCGAGGGGGACGGCCCCAATTTGCTTCGCAGGCTTCCCAAATTTGGGACAGTCCCCGTCGGTTTTAGGATAGGCTCTTCATTTAATTACCTGAACCTCATAAGCCCCTCCGCTCGCAGCACCAGCAGCCGCCGAACCGCTCTGGACCTGCGGCGTGAAATCGCTATCATGCCTCCCCTCGCGCGGCGTGTGTGCATGACGGAGACACGTGTGTGGGGCGTAGGAGTCGATTCGCACTTCCCAAGAATGGAGTCTGGGGAAATGAAGCGGGGACTGTGGCTCGTGCTGTTCGTGGCGTTACTTGGCTGTCGTCAGCGACAGATGACCAGCGCCGTCGATCCCTTTACCTTTGGTCGCACGACGGTGCCGCCTCCTCCGGCGACGATGGCGGTCCCATCGGGGACGATCCAGCCTTGGAACCCCAACGCGACGACGGTTCCGGCCTTGGGCGCGCCGCCGGGCACGTATGCCCCAGGTGCCGCCGGGACGACGCTGCCGGCCTCGCCCTACGCGGCTCCGCCCGGCTATGGGTATCCGGCGGGGACGACTGCGTCCCCTTATACTGCGTCCCCTTATACTGCGCCCCCCTATACTGCGCCAGGCTATTCAGCCCCCGGAGCGACCGCGCCAGGGTACACGAATCCAGGCTACTCGGCCCCGGCGGGCTCGTATCCTCCGGTGACCGCCCCGTTGCCGTCGGGGACGCAACCCGCGCCCTACACCGGAAGCGAATGGGGTCCGGCTGAGAGCGGCGTGCGATTTGCCGGAGGCACGGTCGACAGTTCCCGGCTGATGCCGGTCAGTGCCACGCAAATTGCCAACTCGATTCCGCCTCTGACCGAGCTTGGCCGCGCGCCGTTGCGGACCACCGACATCTCGAATCTGCCGCCGACGCGTTAATCGCTCCGGGCTTGGCGCGGCAAATCCGGCGTGGTCGTTCGGAGCGGAAGATTCCGCATAATTCGGCGACTTGCCGGGGGGCTTGCCACGAGGGTGTATAATTGAGCGTGCAGGGATCGACCGTGCCGGCAAGGCACGTGGCGGTCGCATGGATAAGTCCGCTCAACTTGGGAAGCACCGTGGCGAAGTTTCATGTTCCCAACACGTTCCTCGGCAAGCTCCGCGTGGTGCTCAGCGGACCGAGCCAATGGCGGCTCAACCGGTGGTACGGGCTGCTGCCCATCATCAACGCCTTCGAACCCGAGCTGATGAAGCTCAGCGACGGCGAGCTGCGCAAGCGTAGCCTGTCGTTGCGATACCGCGCCAAGAGCTTGGTCCCGCTGATGGAATTGCTCCCCGAGGCCTTTGCGGTGATCCGCGAAGCCGGTCGGCGAACGATCAACATGCGGCACTTCGACGTGCAGATGCTCGGCGGCTGCGCCATGCACACCGGTTGCATCGCCGAGATGCAAACGGGCGAGGGCAAAACACTCACCGCCACGCTGGGCATGTACCTCAACGCGCTCTCTGGGCGCGGCGCCCACCTGGCAACGGTCAACGATTATCTCGCCCGCCGCGATGCCGAGTGGATGCGCCCCATCTACGAACTGCTGGGGGTCTCGATCGGCGTCATCGAGCAGCCGATGCGGCAAGACCAGCGCCGCAAGGAATACGCCTGCGACATCACCTACGGCACGTCCAAGGAGTTCGGGTTCGATTTCCTGCGTGACCGGCTATTGCTGCGAAAGATCCGCGAGCAGTCGTCCGATTTTCTCGGCAACATGCTGGGCTACACCGGAGACCTTGGCGGCGAGAAGCCCGTGCAGCCCGAGCCGCACTTCTGCCTCGTCGACGAAGCGGACAGCATTCTGATCGACGACGCCGGCACGCCATTGATCATCGGCATCGAAGGGACCGGCACCGAGAAAGAGAACACCGACGGCGAATGCTTCCGCTGGTCGGCCGAAATGCAGGATCGGTTTGTCGAGGACGAGCACTTCGAGTACGAGCACGACAAGCACAAGGTCGAATTGAACGCCGACGGCCGCAAGTTCGTGCGCGAGTTGCCGCGAACTGAGTTAATGCAGACCGTCGGCCTGACGACGCTCTACGAACACATCGAGCGGGCCATTCGCGTGCGGCTCGAATACTTTCGCGACGTGCAGTACGTGGTGCGCGACGGCGAGGTGCAGATTGTCGACGAGTTCACCGGGCGCATCGCCGAAGGGCGCAAATGGCGCGACGGCCTGCACGAGGCGGTCTCGGCGCGCGAGGGGCTGTACGAACCCGGCGGCAAGGGGGTTAAAGGGGGCGGCGGGCAAGCGGCGCGCGTCACCGTGCAAGACTTTTTCATTCGCTACCCACGCCTGGGCGGCATGACCGGCACGGCCTGGACCTCGGCCCGCGAGATGCGCAAAATCTATAAGTGCCGCGTGGTCCCGATCCCCACGAATCGTCCCCCCATTCGCAAGAATTTCCCCACCCGAGTGTTTGGAACCGAAGCGGCCAAATGGCAGGCCGTGGCCGACGAGGTGCGCGAGATTCACGCCACCGGGCGGCCCGTGCTCATCGGCACCCGCTCGATCGACAAGAGCGAGAAACTGTCGGTGCTGCTCTCCGGCATGGGCATCGAGCACACGGTGCTCAACGCGCACCGGGTCAAGGAAGAAGCCGAGATCATCTCCGAAGCGGGTCACGCCGGCAAAGTCACGGTCTCGACCAACATGGCGGGACGCGGCACCGACATCAAGCTCGGGCCCGGCGTGGCTGACCTCGGCGGCTTGCATGTGATCGCCACTGAAATGCACGACGCGGCACGCATCGATCGCCAGCTCATGGGCCGTTGCGGTCGACAGGGGGACCCCGGCACCAACCGCCAATATCTGGCGCTCGACGACGAATTGCTCGAAGATGCCTTCGGGCCCAAAAAGGCCAAACGCTACAAACGCAAGGGGGAGCAATCCGCCGGGCCGTTCCATCACCTGGCCGGACTCTTCAAGCGGGCGCAGTACCGGATCGAAAAACGTAATTTTCGCCAGCGCCGCGTGCTCTGCCACGTCGAGCGCGAACGGCACAAGATTCTGGTTCAAATGGGGCAGGACCCATATCTCGACAATCCCTCGTAAGCGGCTCGGCGCCGCAGTCGAGCGTGTCGACCGCGGCGGTCCACTCAAGCCTGGGCAACGCGCACACCTGCATGGACTCCATGTCGCGAACCATTGTCGATCCGCCGACCACCGCGCTGCTCGCCGACGGCTCACGCCTCGGCGGCTGGTGGCATGACGCGCCCGATGGTCGGATCGTCTGCGACTTGTGTCCCCGCGCTTGCTCGCTCAAGGCCGGCGATCGAGGGTTCTGCTTCGTGCGCGAAAACCGCGACGGACAAATGGTCCTGAGCACCTACGGTCGCAGCACGGGCTTTTGTATCGATCCGATCGAGAAGAAACCGCTCAATCATTTCTACCCGGGCACGAGCGTGTTGTCGTTCGGCACCGCTGGCTGCAACCTGGGTTGCAAGTTCTGCCAGAATTGGGACATCTCAAAGTCACGTGAGATTGAACGGCTCAGCGAGCAGGCCTCGCCCGATCAGATTGCGGAAGCGGCCTTGCGGCTGGGGTGCCGCAGCGTGGCCTTTACCTACAACGACCCCGTGGTCTGGGCCGAGTACGCGATCGACTCCGCCCGCGCGTGTCACGAGCGCGGCGTGCAGACCGTGGCGGTCACGGCCGGGTACATCTCGCCCGCCGCGCGGAGCGCCTTCTACGAGGTCATGGACGCCGCGAACGTCGACCTCAAGGCGTTCACCGAACAGTTCTATCAACACGAGACGCTTTCGCATTTGCAGCCCGTGCTCGATACACTGCATTGGCTCAAGCACGAGACCAACGTCTGGTTCGAGATCACGAACCTTGTCATCCCGCAGGCCAATGACGCGCTGGACGAGATTGGGCAGATGAGCGATTGGGTGCTGGAGCACGTGGGTCCCGACGTGCCCATTCACTTCACGGCCTTTCATCCCGACTTCCGCATGCGTGACCGCGGTCCGACGCCCCCCGAGACATTGCTCGCCTGCTACGAAGTGGCCCGGTCGCGCGGGCTGAATTATGTCTACGTTGGCAACGTGCATGATGTGCGGCATCAGAGCACCTACTGCCCAAGCTGCCGCGCGTTGCTCATAGAGCGTGACTGGTATGTGCTCGGCGCGTATCAGCTCGATGGCTCACGCTGCCGCGCGTGCGGACACGAGATCGCGGGCCGCTTCGATCGCCAGCCGGGCGACTGGGGCGCGAAGCGACAGCCCGTGCGGATCGCCGACTTTGCCCCCGCGCCTCGCACCGTTACCCTGGGAGCCACGCCGATGTCATCGCCGTCCGCCTCGTCAACCCCTTCGGCCACCGCGCCCTTGGGGCGCACTTTAAGCCTCGCCGAGGAGCAAGCGATCTTGCAGAGCGCCGGCGCGCAACTGATCACAGCCCTCGTCGGGCGACCGTGGCCGCTGAGCGATCCGCAGTTGGCGGGGCTCGCCGACGGCAAGATACCTGGGCTGTTCGTGAGCCTTAAGCGGCGCGGACATTTGCGCGGCTGCTGCGGGTTCGTGGGACAACTCGTCCCCTTGCCACAGGCCATCGCCCATGCGGCGGCACGCACGGCGACCGACGATCATCGCTTTCCGCCCGTCTCGATCAGCGAACTGCCGTACCTCGACCTGGAAGTCTGGCTGCTCGGCCCTGGCGAAAGCGTCGCGGCACAAGGGTCTGATCGGGTGCAGGCCGTGCAGGTCGGCCGGCATGGCTTGCAAATCGCGCGCGGACAGCAAAGCGGTTTGCTCTTGCCGAGCGTGCCGGTCGAGCAAGGCTGGAACGCCGAGACGTTCCTGCAGCAGGTGTGTGTGAAGGCGGGTTTGCCCCCCACGGCCTGGCAGGAGCCCGACACGCGATTGGCGACCTTCGAGGGAATTGCCCTCAAACGGCCCATCGCCGAATTGGGACTGACGCTGCCCACGATCGACGCGCCACTGCCCATCACGCGCGACGAACTCATGGCCCTAGCGCGCCATGCAGGCCAACTGCTCGTACAGCACTTGCAAGGGGGCGCGGCCAGCCCCTACGCACCCGAGCTGCGCGACGCCCAAGTCTGTGGGCTCGCCATGCACGCCGAGTCGGTGCAGACCAAGCAGCGACTCGACATCTCGAAACTCGGCGTCCGGCCAGCACTCCCGTTGCAGGGGTCGATCTTCGAGTGCAGCCAGGCCTTGGCTCAAGCGATTCGACAGCAGCCGAATGTCGAACAGTTCCAGCAGTTGCGAATCGGCCTCACCATCGTCGGCGACGTGGCCTTGCATGGCACGCTGGCCGACGTCGACCTACGCGGCATCGACCCCGCCCACCGCGCGGCGTTCGTGATCGAGTCGAATCGATTCGCCTGGGTGTTCGATCCGAGCAAGAGCCCCGAACAGTTGGTGAGCGAGGCGACGCAGCGTGCCGAGATCCGGCCGCCAAGCCACGCCAGCGTGCAAAGCTTGGCCGTCCTCTCGACCGAAACCCGCGTGGCGATCATGCAACGGCCGCAAGCCAGCGCGGGTGCGCTGCTGCGGAGCGCCGCGCAAGCCGGCCGCTTCTACCCCGCCGAGCCCGTCGAGTTGAACCGCCAGCTCAACCAGTTCTTTGCGCGACCGTGTCCGGCGGCTGTGGCGACCCCGGCGGTCATGGTGCCGCATGCCGGGTGGATATTTTCCGGTCAATTGGCCGCCGACGTCTTGCGGCGCGCGATCGTGCCCCCCACGGTGATCGTCATCAGCCCCAAGCACACGCCGCAGGGAGTCGAGTGGGCCGTCGCGCCGCATGAGTTCTGGGCAATTCCGGGCGGCACCGTGGCCAACGATCTGGAACTGGCGCGCAAACTGGTTGGAGCCATCGATGGTTTGCAACTCGATGCCGCCGCGCACGCCCAGGAGCATGGCATCGAAGTTCAGTTGCCGATCATCGCTCGACTCTCGCCACAAGCTCGGGTCGTGGGCATCACGATCGGCGGCGGCGACTTGCAGCGCTGCCGCGAGTTTGCCGCGGGATTGGCGCGGGTGCTCGACACGCTGAGCGTGCAACCGCTGCTCGTGATCAGCAGCGACATGCATCATTTCGCCACCGAGGTCGAGAACCGCCGGCTCGACAAGCTCGCGCTCGACGCCCTCGACCGACTTGACCCCGCGCACCTGTACGACGTGGTGACACGCAATCAGATCAGCATGTGCGGCGTGCTGCCGGCGGTGATCGTCATGGAGACCCTGCGCCAGCGCGGCGGCTTGAAGCACGTGGAACACGTCGGCTACACCACGAGCGCCGAGGCGTCGGGGGACACGAGCCGCGTGGTCGGCTACGCTGGGGTCTTGCTCCGCTAGGTCTTGGGTCATGGAAGGTATGTGAGACGCATGGAACTGACGCTGACACTGCTGTCCGCATTGTGCCTCGTGGCTCTGCTGCTGATCGGCTGGGTGCTGACCCTGCTGAGCTTGCCCGGCAACTGGCTGATCGTCGTCGCGACGGCTCTGTACTCGTGGCTCATTGCGGATACATCGACCTGGGACATAAGCTGGACGCTGGTCATCGTGCTGGCTGTGCTCGCCGGGCTCGGTGAGGCAATCGAGCTGATCGCGGCGGCGGCGGGGGTCCAGCGTCTCGGCGGCAGTCGGCGCAGCGCACTGCTCTCCGGTGTCGGTTCGATCATTGGAGCGATTCTGGGGACCGCCTGGATTCCCGTGCCCATCGTCGGCACGGTGTTCGGAGCGTGTCTGGGCGCACTCGGCGGCGCGATGTTCGGCGAGTCGTGGAAAGGACGCCAGATCGATCACAATTGGCAGGTCGGCTTGGCCGCCTTCTGGGGGCGACTGCTCGGATCGATGGCCAAAATCCTGATCGCCAGCGTGCTGGTCACGGTCACGCTCGCCGGTCTGTTGATTCGCTAACGCACGTCATGCTAGGGGAGCGGCGCTGGCTCGGCCAGCGGCTCGGCGGGCAGGTCGGCGAAGATGATCCGGCCGCCGTCTTGCATTGCGCGCGGGGCGGTGTGATCGAGCACCTCGCAACCGACGAGCGTGAGCACGCCGAGCGATTCGCTCCGCACCTGGACCGTGCCATTGTCGCCGATCAGCGCGGCGTTCACGCGGAGCTTCGAGTTGCCGGCCACGGTGATGCCGCTGCGCGCATTGCCGCGCGCCACGACATCGACGAGCAGGCAATTGTGCGTGCCGTCATGGGCATTGATGCCATCGAGCTGAAAGCCTTGTACGATCAGATTCGAGATCACGACATCATGCACATGATAGAGCGTGATGCCGACGCTCAGCGCGGCGTGGGTCAAGTCGTAGTCGCGCGGTGTCTTGGTCGGCTCGACACGAAAGTAGATCACCCCCTCGATCACGCACCACTGCCGCGGTTCAAGCCGAGGGAGCCGTGTTTGACCCACGGGGAGATGCACGCGCGGAGCGGGACGGCCAGCGATGAAGAGTTGCTGATAGCCCAGCCGCTGAGGACGAAATCGAAACACCCCCTGGCCGATATTTTCCCAACGTGCGGCAGGTACCGGCTGCGAGCCATCGAGGATGGCGCCGTTCCCTTCGATCACCAGCGGAGCGCCGGGCGATCCGCAATGCTGGGCGGCCGAGAGACTCATCGTCTCGCGGTACGGGACGCCCGTGTTGGCTAGCAGCACGCGATCGCCGACCTGGGCTAGGTGCAAGGCCCGATCGATCGTGCGAACCGGCCCCTCGCCACCGGCGGAGGCCTGCAGCATGCCGCTGCTCCGGTCATTGCCGCCGACATTGTTGACGTGGATATCGCGCGCGGCGGCCTCGCCCCCTGCGGTCCAGAGCAGGGCGCTGACAAGCAGCAAGCGAGCGAGTTGGCGATAGAGCATGGGCGCGTACCGTCGGTCTGGCGACGCAGTATGTATCGGCATTAGGACCGTTAGAATCGTTACTAACTACCCAAATGTCAAACATTAACCCGCAGAAGAGTCGCTTCGGGGGACGGTATCGCCGGACGTAGTGAGTCCGACACCTCTGAGAGCTGTGGCAATCTTGGCGAGATTAGCCGAAATAGCGGACGAGGAAAAATATGTGGGCAGTCGACCGCTCGCGGCTCGATACCAAGACATGCTAGCACGCTGCTGTGTGTTGGCGATTCATCACCCTTGATTGAAGGACGATGCCAGCATGGCTAAAGATGTCTTCCGGATCGTGACGCGCGGCGCCGATGGCAAAATTCGCATCAAGGACTACGCCAAGCACGACGCGATTGGCAAGATGCACGTGCAAGTCGGGATCGACGATTGCAGCACCGACTTGGAACTGCGAGGCATGCCGGTCTTCCAAGGGCTGATTGGGCCCATCCCCGAAGGGAAGAACATCGTTCGCTACGAATCGCCCGAGGTGTTCGAGACGCTCACGAAAGAGTGGAGCACAGCCAAGGCCCCGCGGCGCACCCGTCGCAAGCCCTTCGAGATTCCGGCAAACCACTCGTTGAACCAGGCACCGCCCGTGGCCTCGGCACCCGTCGCACCGACGGTCGAATCCGACCCGAGCTAGCGTGTGCCGCGCCAGTCGTTCGAGGCGGCGTTGCGCGAGGTTGCTTGCGACATCTGGGCGGCGTTGGCTGCGGTGATGGCGGTGGGCTGCGTGTAATACACGCTCGGGAAGCTCGTCCGCTGACTGCCCACGAGCGAAGTCGCCAGAGGTGTCGTACTTGGGGTTCCGTTCGCGCTCACCGGCGCACCGTAACGTGCCGCGGCCGCGTAGCTCAGATAGCCGCCGGCCGCAGTTGCCTGGTTCGGCGGATAGCCAACCCGAGCCACGGCGGGTGTGGCTGCTTGACCGCGCACCCAAGCCAAGTGCCAGCCCGAACCCGGCCACCAGCGAGGTCGGTTCGCGCCGCTGCGTGGCCAAGGGGCAGTGGTGTTTCCTAGCGGAGTCGTCGCGATGGTCGAGGCGGCTGGATACGTTGGAGTCGCTGGATAGGTCAACGTCGTGGGGCGAAACCAGTTTGCCGGCCAAAGCCGCGAAAAGAGTGGCCGACGCTGCGGTACGCTGGTGACCATCTCGTGCGAGACAAATCGCGTTTGCGTGATGGGGACCTGCACGCTGCGTGTCTCGCTCACGAGTTCGCTGCGCGTGACGGGAACCTTGATCGCCACGGTCTGCGGACGGTAGCTCACGTGCTGGCCATCGGCCGTGGGCTGTGGCACCCATTGGACCTGCTGGACCTCTTGCTGATCGGTCACGAGCCGTTGGCGATAAAACGTTTGCTGCTGCGTGAGGAGCCGAGTCTCGGTCACCGGGGTGACGATACGCCGCGGCGTGTTGCGCAGCACATTGCCATAAGCGTCCACGGTGTAGAACGTTTCGCCCCTGGCCAGGCCCACGGCCGAGAGCAACACCGCCAGGCTGAAGCTGCCGAACGCACAAAGTTTCATGGCGTTGGTCTACGAGTTGGTCGACAACTGCGCGGTCGACCGCGCGCACGAGGCCCCTGGTCGTTTATCGTCGCAGAGCGTATAAAAACTGCATTCGATCCCATCGCAATGTTCGTGATTATCGGAGTTAAGTACCGTGTCGATGATCCGCGACGACCTGCTAGCCATGCTGCGCTGTCCTGAGCAGCGATTGCCGCTCACATTCGCCGACGCCGCGTTGGTCGAATCGCTCAACGACGCCATCCGAGCCGGGCAACTCTACAATCGCGGCGGGCAAAAGCTCTCGGCCCCCATCGACGGCGCGCTCGTCCGCAGCGACGGCGCGATCGCCTATCCGGTGGTGGATGGCATCCCCGTGCTGTTGGTCGACGAGGGGATCGCCCTCGACCAGGTTTCAGCTTAATGACAGGAGCGCGCACGCGCCATGCCGACTCTATTTGAACGTATCATTGCCCGCGAGATCCCGGCTCAAATCGTTTACGAGGACGACGAGTCGCTGGCGTTTCGCGATATTCATCCGCAAGCGCCGACGCACGTGCTCATCATTCCGAAAAAGCCATTAGCCTCGCTCGCCGTCATGACGCGCGGCGACGCGGCCCTGCTGGGGCACCTGTGCTGGGTCGCGCATGAGCTGGCCGAGCAACTCGGCCTAGCCGACGGTTATCGTGTCGTAATCAACACCGGCCGCGATGGCGGCCAGACGGTCGATCATGTGCATTTGCATCTGCTCGGCGGTCGGGCGCTGCAATGGCCTCCCGGCTAACGTGCTCCGCGGGGCGCTCACTGGGCCGGCTTGAGCTTGGCGCTCACTGGGCCGGCTTGAGCTTGGCGATCAGGAACGCCGTGGCGCTCGCGTGCTTGACGTCGGTCGCGCCGGGGTAGACCAAGTGACACTCGACGCCGGCCGCCTTGCATTTCTCTTGCAGGCCGACACCGAAATTGGCCGAGTGGGTCGGATCCTTCTGTTCCTGTCCCATTGCCGGGGCCGCGCCGTAGTACAACCCAATCGCCGGGTCGTCGCTCGTGACGAGCTCATACGGCGAGTACTCCTTGATCCAGGGCAGAATTTTCTCGCGGCCGGCGAGAAAAGCGTCGAACTGCGTGAGCTTCTTCGCCGGGTCGCTCTCGAAACCGAACGCATGACCGCCGTAGCCGCTGTTGGGCATCCACTCTTTCATCTGCTTGGGGTCGAGGCTCGTCTGAGCGCCGAGTACCGCGGCACAGTACAACCGCGTCGATTCCCGCGCGACGGGGTCGTCGCTCTTGGGATCGGCCAGATCGTCATGAAAGGCAATCCAGAGGCTCGAGCACGCGCCCGCCGAGCCCCCCGTGGCCCCGATGCGCGCCTTGTCGATGTTCCACTCCTTGGCCTTGCTGCGCACAAATTGCAGCGCGCGGGCCGCATCGTGCAGCGGGCCCTTGACCGGCGGCACGACGCCATCGGCCGTGGCCTCGGGGATAAACCGATACTCGACCGACACGACCGAGATGCCTTCCTTCAAATACGGCGCGACCACGGCCCCCTTCTTGCTACCACCGCGCCAGCCGCCGCCGTGAATGTAAAACACGACGGGCGTGGGG
>CAZZBK010000133.1:0-16203 GCA_964652155.1 uncultured Planctomycetaceae bacterium
AAAATAGCTGGTTTTTTTGAAAAACAAAGGGCCATTGAAATTGCGATTTGGGATTTTTCGATAAAATAAAGGGTTATTTTTTAAGGCGACAGCAAGTTGGGGAATTGGACACTCCTTTGCAAGCTCAAACCCTAGAAAGTATCCCAATCAGGAGGTAATACATTTGTATATGTCAAAACAATTAACCAAAGCTCAGCTTGAAAAACAAAAGGTTCTCGCTTTCCTTGACCAGGCTGACAAAGATATCGAGAGCAATCCCGGTATCACAAAAGAAAAGCACGCAGGTGAATTTGAAAAGCTCTTAGAACAGTCCATGAAAGAGCAAGATTTCAAATTGGGCGATGTCGTAAACGGAACAGTCGTTGAAGTCCAAACCGACTATGTTCTTGTCGATATCAATTATAAATCTGAAGGCCTCATTTCAATCGATGAATTCCGTTTGGTCGATGGCAAAAGAGCTGTCAATCCCGGAGATCATGTTGAAGTCTTGATCGATCCCCTGGAAGCCGGCCGCGATGACAATTTTGCCCTCGTCGAGTGCTTTCTTCATGCGGTCGGCCGAGATCGACTGAATGCGCGCCTTGCCGTGGACATTGTTCGTGCGGATGCCAATTTGCGCGCCGGTGAGACTGATCGCCTTGCAGCCCAACGACTCGATCGCCATCGCCACGAGCGCCACGCTCACCTGCTCGCCGGTCGAGAGGAGCATGTCCATCTCGCGGGCCGGCGGCGTGTCGGTGATCTTCTCGGCGAGCGCGATCAGTTCGTCGGTGTGGTGCCCCATGGCGCTGACGACCATCACGACCTGATGCCCCTGCTGATGCGCACGGATGGCTTTGCGGGCCGCGGCGAGGATTTTCTCGGGGGTGGCGACACTTGTGCCGCCGAACTTTTGCACGATGAGGGACATGATGCGGGCGATTCTCACAACGACGGGCGAAGTTTGAGGGAAACCGCCCATTATAGTCCGCCGCCCACGTAAGCCAACGGGGCGAAAAACCAGCAAAATGGGGATCATTCAGGTCGTTCGCTCGATGCGTGCAGTCGCTTCTCGTGTCCCAATCGACTTGAGCCATGAATTGTCGCGTGGTACACACGGCGGCTGCGTGAAAGCGTCCCCAGTGAGGAGCCCCAAGTCATGCGCATCGCCATCGGCCAATTGTCGCAAGAGTCGAACACGTTCAACCCGCTGCCGACGACGCGGGCCAACTTCGAGAGCTTTGGCGTCGTGCGCGGCGCGGACTTGCTGGAGCAAATGGCCCACACGAACGAGCCCGGCGGGTTCATCCAGGCGCTCCGCCAGTGGCCCAATCAACCCGAAATTGTGCCGCTGGTGCGGTTCATGGCCTGGCCCAGCGGTCGGGCAACGGCCGACACCTTGGCCTGGGTCCGCGAGGAAATGACGACTGCGCTGCGCGGCGCGGGCAGGGTCGACGGCATGCTGTTGTCGTTGCATGGCGCGATGGTCTCGGACGCCGCGATGGATGTCGAAGGCGAAATGCTCCGCGCGGTGCGCGAGGTGCTCGGGCCCGACGTGCCGCTGGTGGCCACGCTCGATCTGCATGCCAATGTGACGCAACAAATGATCGATTGCGCCACGGCCCTGGTGTTGTTTCATACCGCGCCGCACATCGATGTGTTCGAGACGGGCGAGCGCGGTGCTCGGGTTTTAGAGCGTATTTTGCTCGAAGGCTGCCGACCGACGATGGAGTGGCGCAAGATTCCGATGGTCGTGCCGGCCGAGCGCGCCAACACGCAAAATCCGCAGAGCGTCAGCTATCGATACCGCGAACACGTGCAGCGACTGGAACAGGATCCACGATTCTTGGCGGCGGGGTTGGCCACCGTGCAACCGTGGCTCGACATTGCCGAGTTGGGAACCTCGGTCATCATCGTCACCGACAACGATCGGGCACTCGCCGAGCGCGAGGCCGATGCGCTGGCGCGCGACGTCTGGGCGCATCGCCGCGATTATCTGCCGGAACTCACCGCGATCGACGAGGCGGTGAAGATTGCGCATGAAACGCCTGGGCTGGTGGTGATGAGCGACTCGGCAGACGCGACCACCTCAGGCGCGCCAGGGGACAGCACGTTGGTGCTGCGCGAGATGCTGCGCTACGACTGGAGTGAGGGGGCGCTGGTGACACTGGTCGCCCCTGAGGTGGTTGAGCAGGCGCGGCTCACGGGAGTCGGCAACACCCTGCTTGCCGTGCTGGGCGGACGTCGTGACGCGATCTTTTCGCAACCGCTCACGGTCCGCGCGCGCGTTGAACGTTTGTTCGACGCGCGGTTCACGATCAGTGGGCATTTGGCCCGCAATTTACCCATCAACATGGGGGCATCTGCCGTGCTCAGTTGCGGTGGGATTCGGGTCATCGTGACGTCCCGCAGCGGCCCTCATTTTGCGCCGGAACTGTTTCGCGCGGCGGGACACGATCCGTACCGCGCCAAGCTGCTGGTGGCGAAAAGTCCGTGCGGATTTCGCGCGGCTTACGAGTCGAGCGCCAGCCGTGTTCTGATTGCCCGAGGGCGGGGTTGCGCCGCCTCGGATTTCTGGAATCTGCCGTTCAAGCAGATCCCCAGGCCACTCTGGCCGTGGGACGAAAGCCTTGACTGGTAAAAGGCTTATGTAATACACGTCGGTGTATTTCTGGCGGCATCGCGGGGCTACTCGCGGAGCGGCCCGAGTGCCTTAGCGCGCAAGGGTCGGCCTATGCCGAATGTTAACACTGGGATATTTAGGGGAATTAGATTGACAGTTATTGCTTGCCTGAGCAGTATGTAAATGTGGGTTGTATGGGTTGTTTGAGGTGTGAGTAAACGTCTCAAAAACCGGAATCGACCCTGGATGTCGGTTGTGGGCCCAAGACGGGTCGCGACGGGCATCTGTCGAGCAGAGGTATCCCCAGCTTGCGCGAACAGGTTTGGGATTGTGTTTCGTGTGTACCCCCCAATTAGAGAAGAGAGGTTTTATCATGCGTCGTGAATTTTTGCGTTTGTGGAAAGAAGAAGCCGGTGCGATCGTTTCGGCTGAGATCATGTTGGTGATGACCATCCTGGTCTTGGGCGTTGTCGTCGGTCTCAAGAGCGTGCGCGACTCGGTGGTGACCGAGTTGGCCGACGTGGCTCAGGCGATTGCGAATGTGGATCAAAGTTACTTCTACAGTGCGACCAGTGGACACCATGCGTTTACGGCCGGCGCGTACTTCAACGACCTGCCGGACTTCTGCGACACGGCTCAAGGCCCGTCGTGCGCTCAGGAGTCGAAGTGCGTGACGATTTGCAGCGCGGCATTGCACCCGACGGGTGCCAACGCCGACGGCTCACCGTAATTGCCCCGGAGGAATCGCCGCTGGCCGCGCGACCCATGTCGCGCGGCCAGCCGGTGGATTTCACCGACGCGGCGACGCGGCAGCCATGCAACGTGTTTCTGGTTTCAACAACACAACTGAAGTAACAGGGTCTTTGACATGTTTAAGCGATTGTGGACGGAAGAGACCGGTGCCATCGTCTCGGCCGAGATCATGCTGATTATGAGCATTCTCGTGCTGGGGGTGACGGTCGGACTCAAGAGTGTGCGTGACGCGGTGGTGACGGAGTTGGCCGACGTGGCCCAGGCTTTGGCGAATGTCGACCAAAGCGTCTACGTCAGCGCGACGAGTGGGCACCATGCGTTCACGGGTGGGATTTATTTCAACGACTTGCCCGACTTCTGCGATACCGACGATCAGAATTTCGTCGGTCAGCAGTCGAAGTGCGTGGTGATTTGCGCCTCGGCGCTGCACCCGACGGGTCCGAACGCTGATGGTGGGTCGTAACCGTCGAGAGAACGGTGTGCGGATCATCAGCGCGTGGTGAAGTTCGAGGTGAATGGACACGTTCGCTCCCTGGGTCAGGAAGATCCTGCCCCAGGGACGAACGAGTCGTGTGTGGTCGGAAGAGGCGGTAGCAGGGAATAACCGCCGGTCGTCTTGTGCGTCGATGTCGAGGCACAGCCGGCGTTTTAGCGTGGATCATGAAACAGGAGAGAGATTCATGATTAAGCGTTTGTGGAGTGAGGAAACGGGCGCCATCGTTTCCGCCGAGATCATGCTCATTATGAGCATTCTCGTACTGGGCGTCGTGGTGGGTCTGAAGAGCGTCCGTGACTCGGTTGTGACCGAGTTGGCTGACGTGGCTCAGGCGCTGTCGAATGTCGATCAATCGATCTTCTACAGCGGCACCGCGGGTCACCATGCCAGCACGGGCGGCGCGTTCTTCAACGACCTGCCGGACTTCTGCGACGAGGCAGCTGGCCAGGCCGTGGGTACGCAGGAGTCGAAGTGCGTGGTCATTTGTGCGTCGGCTTTGCACCCGAACGGTGCTGGTGCTGACGGATCGTAATGCCCTCCCGATAAGGGAAACATTGCGAACGAGTTTGGGTTGAATGCCTGGTTTTTTATCGTGCGAGGTCAGTGTCGACGTTGCGGCTAGCGTATTCAACAATTGAGTTCTTTATCGTGAAAAGGAGAGAGTTTCATGATTAAGCGTTTGTGGAATGAAGAAGTCGGTGCCATCGTTTCGGCTGAGATCATGTTGGTCATGACCATCCTGGTCCTCGGCGTTGTGGTCGGTTTGAAAAGCGTCCGTGACTCGGTTGTGACCGAGTTGGCCGACGTCGCTCAAGCGATCGCCAATGTCGATCAGTCGATTTTCTACAGCGGCACCAGTGGTCACCATGCCAACACGGCCGGCGCGTTCTTTAGCGACCTGCCCGACTTCTGCGACACGGCCCAAGGGCCGTCGTGCGCTCAAGAGTCGAAGTGCGTGACGATTTGCAACTCGGCCCTGCACCCGAACGGTGCCGGTGCTGACGGATCGTAAGATCGCGCTAAGCGATTTGCGAACACCGCCGGGAGCGGCGATCACCTCAATGCTCCCGGCCATTTACAACCGCTTGAACCGTATCGCTTGAACGAGTTTCAAGCCTCGGTTCGACAACGAATCACGTGATACCGAGCCCTTGCAAGGTGTCACGTCGAGAGACGCTGGGAAACTCTCGTGAAAAAAATGACCAGTGAATATCCTCGCGATTTTGAAAGCGGGGCCGGTCCATCCCGAGGTCGTTTGTTGACCTCAACCGGCAAGACCCGAGAGAAGAAAACTTGCTTTGGAGAGAGAGCCATGATGAAGCGTTTGTGGAATGAAGAAGTCGGTGCCATCGTTTCGGCTGAGATCATGTTGGTCATGACCATCCTGGTCCTCGGCGTTGTGGTCGGTTTGAAAAGCGTCCGTGACTCGGTTGTGACCGAGTTGGCCGACGTCGCTCAAGCGATCGCCAATGTCGATCAGTCGATTTTCTACAGCGGCACCAGTGGTCACCATGCCAACACGGCCGGCGCGTTCTTTAGCGACCTGCCCGACTTCTGCGACGGCGCGATTGCCAATCAAGCCTTGCAAGAGTCGAAGTGCGTGACGATTTGCAGCTCGGCCCTGCACCCGAACGGTGCCGGTGCTGACGGATCGTAAGCGATCCGAGCAGCGGCGTAAGCCGCAGCGACTCGACGCGCTGGGCTGAGGATAACAGCGAAGCGTTCGAGACCTGTCGAGTACACACGAGGAATGGGAACCAAGGATCGGTTCCCTTTCTCGTTTTTTTATGCGCACCCCACTCACCCGTCATGTGACGGGGATACAACCGTTCGGCGGTGTCGCCATCTCTGCGGCAGCAGCGCGACCGGCGTGATGCGCTTTATTACCCGGCTCACTTCGAGGCGGTGTCTCACGTCGCTCGCCGGGTTTTGCTTCGCAAAACGCCAGCCACCCACATCGGTGACGCTCACACGCTAGCAGAATCGTCCTGGAGGGTTAAAACACCATCCACGGACTGGATGTTTCACCCCCGGTGGAATGGCATTCAGACGAGTGCATCGATTGCGGTTAATGCATTGTAGTTATCCACAAGTCCATATTGCATAAGACAATGCGATTCGTCGACAGGAACGGACCGAGGGTGGAACGGTCAAAAGGAATAAAATCGTCACCCCATCCATTATTGTCGATTATTTATTGCAATCCCAGGTACGGATTCGGTACACTTCTGGCCGATCTTTGGTGGTGGAATCATTCCACCCTGTTAGTGGGTACCGCGCTTCAGCGCGGTTGGGCGGCTCTGGGTCAGTACACTTAACATGCGTAGGGAGTGCAGGAATGCTCTTCGAACGTTGGTGGCGGAAGCGTGCGTTGTTGAATCGGCTCTCGACCAAACGCGTTAAACCTCGAGCGGCATCACGTCGGCTGGGGCTCGAGTATCTCGAAACCCGTTGGATGCTCGATGCAGATCCCTTGCAACCGCTGCCCGATCCGGTCGGCTCGACTGTCCAAACCACATCGGCCATCGACACCACGAGTGCGCTCGTGGGTACGACATCGAGCTCGGTGGGGCAAACCGTGACCTACACGGCCACGGTCTCCACATCCAGCGGCAATGCCGCAAGTGGCACCGTGTCGTTCCTAGACGGCTCGACCGTTCTCGGGACGGCTGACGTCGATGGCACGGGGGTCGCCAAGTTTTCCACCGTGCTTACGACCAAAGGCGCGCACGTCATCAGCGCCGTCTACGGCGGCAACGCCACCTATAACGCGAGCACTTCCAGTTCGATCAATCTCAATCTCGCGGGGCTCTCCGGTAGCTTGGGCCTGAGCTACTCGACACCGCTAGCCAATCAACCGTTGACGATCAACGCGCGGATTTACGGGACCGTGCTGGGCACCGTGCCGCGCTCCGGCACGCTCTCGTTGCTCAGCGGCACCACGACGCTGGCCTCGGTCGATCTGTCGCAAACCGCTCCCAGTGCTTCGGGTTACTATGCATTGCGCGTGGCGGCCGGGCTCCCCATCGGATCGAACGTCCTGCAGGTGAGCTACTCGGGCGACACAACCTATAACGGGGCCACGTCGAGCGTCTCGCTCAATATTCTCAACGACGGCCTGTCGATGTCGTACTCCACGACGGCGTTGACCGGCCGAGACTACACGGTGAAAGCCGCGATCACGGGCCCACTCGAAGCCGCGCAGCCACGCACCGGCACCCTATCGCTCCTCGAGGGCACCAGCACGCTCGCCAGTATCGATGTCGCCAGCACCTCCCCCGCCTCGAATGGCTATTATTCATTGACAGTCGCCGGTGGCTTGTCGTTGGGATCGCACAATCTCAAAGTCAGCTACAGCGGCGATGGCGTGTACACCCCCGTCTCGGCCATTTTGTCCAAGGTCACCGCGGTCGACAGCGTGAACACCACGACCTCGCTCAGCGGCTCGACCTCCGTCTCGCTGGGCCAGACCCCAACCTACACGGCCTATGTCTATGCCTCGGGCTTAACGGTCTCGGGGGGCAACGTCACGTTCTACGACGGCACCACGCAACTCGGCGTGGTCCCGCTCAGTGCGACGGGCTCGGCCTCGTATCAGGCGGCGGGCTTGACGGTCGGCAGTCATGCGCTCCGCGCCGTCTATAGCGGCGGTTCGGGCTTCAACACCAGCAGCTCCAATTCGCTCAATGTCACCATCCAAGGCGTCTCCACCTACGTCGCCAATAGTTGGTCCACGCCGCTGGCCGGGGTGTCGCTCACAATCAACTCCAGGATCTACGGTTCGATCCTGACCAACACGCCGCGCACCGGCACCCTCACGCTCGATCAAGCCGGGACCGTGCTCGCCTCGGTCAATATCGCGCAGACCTCGCCCAACGCCTCGGGCTATTATGCCCTGACCGTTCCCGCCGGCCTGCCCGCTGGATCGAACGTGCTCAAGGTCACCTACAGCGGCGACGCCAATTACAAGGCGTCGTCTTCGACCCTGACGCTCGACATCCGCAACAACACCCTCGCGCTGCAGTACGGCACGACCGCCGTGGTCTCGTTGCCCTACACGGTCAAGGCAGCCATCAACGGCGCGCTGGTCAACGCCACGGCCCGAACCGGCACCCTCTCCCTCGTCGAGGGCTCAACCACACGAGCCAGCGTCGATCTGGGAACGACCGCCCCCAACAGCAGCGGTTACTACGCGCTCACGGTTGCCGACGGACTCCCGCTCGGCAGCCATGTGCTCAAGGTCGTTTATAGCGGCGACTCGGTCTATACACCCAGCACGTATAATATGGCGACGGTGAATGCCGTCAGTTCGCTCGCCACCACCACCTCGCTCAGCGGTTCGACCTATCCCACCGCCGGACAAACCGTCACCTACACCGCTCGCGTGTATGCCTCGGGGGTCACCGTCAACGCCGGCTCCGTCACGTTCAGCGATGGTGCCACCGTGCTGGGCACCGTCAACGTGAATGACTCGGGCGTGGCCACGTTCAGCACGTCCGCGCTGGCCATCGGTTCGCACTCGATCCGCGCCAGCTACAGCGGCACCTCCGCCTTCATTGCCAGTGCGTCCAACGTCATCAATGCGACGGTTCAGGGTGGTTACACTTCGGTCCTGCCGAGCTACAGCATCCCCATGGCCAACCAGGCCTTCACCCTCAACGCGCGCCTAAGTGGTTCGCTGATCAACGCCACGCCGCGCACTGGCACGCTCGCGCTCGTCGAAGGCACGGCAACCTTGGCCAGCCTGGATATCTCGGCGGTGCAGCCGAACAGTTCAGGGTACTACGCCCTTTCGGTGCCGAGTGGTTTTGCGGCGGGTTCGCACAGCCTCAAGGTCATCTATAGCGGCGACGCCCTCTACTCAAGCACCACGTCCAACGTCACCTTAAATATCGTCAACACCTCGTTGACCTTGAGTTACAGCTCGGTGGCCCTGACCTCTCAGGACTACACCAGCAAAGTCCGGATCAACGGAGCGCTGGTCAACAACACCCCACGCACCGGAACACTGTCGCTCGTCGAGGGCGGCTCCACGCTCGCCAGCCTGGACGTGGCTGCGGCCACTCCAGACAGCAACGGGTATTACTCCTTGACTCTCTCGGGCGGTTTGTCCGCGGGCTCGCACCCGTTAAAGGTCGTCTATAGCGGCGACGCGAACTACTCGGCCAGCACCTACAACATGGCCACCGTGACGGCGGGGAGCCAATTGCCCACCTACGTTTCCCCCAGCTTTTCAAGCACCGTCCCCGCCGGTCAAACAGCCTATTTCTATGCCTGGGTCTACGCGGGCAACCAAGGCGTGAATACCGGATCGGTCACCTTCAGCGAAGCGGGAACCACGCTGGCGACCGTGCCGGTCAGCGCCTCCGGCTTCGCCAACTTCTCGACCAACACCTTGGCGATTGGCAGTCACACAATCACCGCCGCCTACAGCGGTGCCGAGACGCTCGCCCCCAGTTCCAAGAGTGCAACCACAACCGTCCTGAATACCTCGCTCAATGTTGCCTGGTCTTCCTCCGCGTTGGTCGATCAAACCACCACCTGGACTGTCGGCTTCAACGGCCCCTTGATCAACAGCACACCACGCACCGGTACCCTCTCGCTCGTGGAAGGCACGACGACGCTCGCCAGCGTTGATGTTGGCCAAGTGGCTCCCAGCAGCAGCGGAACGTATGTACTGACCGTCGCGGGTGGTCTGTCGCTTGGTTCGCATAACGTCAAAGTCGTTTATAGCGGCGACTCCTCCTACAATAGCTTCACCTACGGACCCTATACACACAATGTGGTGTCCTCGCTCAACACCTATATCTATCTCAGCAGTGCGCCCTTGAATGTGCTCTCGGGCCAGACCGCGAATTACACCGCCTACGTTTACGCACCGGGCGCACCCAGCTCGGTCAACACGGGAACCATCACCTTCCGGGACGGCTCGACCGTACTCGCCACCGTGCCCGTCGACGCCTCCGGACGTGCCACCTACAGCACCAGCGCCCTCGCGCTCGGCAGCCATGCGATCTCCGTCACCTACGATGGATCATCCGCGTATAAAACCAGCACCAGCAGCAACTACACCACCACGGTGAGCAATACCACGGTCGCATTCGGCTCGGTGTACTCGACCGGACTGGTCAACCAACCCGCCACCTGGACCGCCAAACTCAACGGCTCGCTGCTCAACAACACCCCGCGCACCGGCACTTTGTCGCTGGTCGATGGCTCCACGACCATCACCAGCATCGACATCACCCAGGTATCGCCCAATAGCAGCGGGTACTATTCGCTCAGCGTCGCGGGCGGGCTCTCGCTCGGTTCACACTCGATCAAAATTGTGTACAGCGGCGACGCAAACTACAGCAGCATCTCCACAGGAACGTATAGTCACACGGTCGTCGCCACGACCAATACCTACGTATATCTGCAAAGCTACGCCGGGTCGATCACGGCCGGTCAAATGGCCAACTACACGGCCTATGTTTATCCCTCGGGGGTTCCAAGCTCCGTTACCAGCGGAACCATCACCTTCCGTGACGGTTCGACCGTGCTCGCCACCGTGCCCGTCGATGCCACCGGACATGCCACCTACGGCACCAATCAACTGAGCATGGGCAACCATCCGATCACCGTCTCGTACGACGGCACGGGCTCCTACAACGCCAGCACCAGCAGTACCTACACCACCACGGTGAGCAATACCACGGTCGCATTCGGCTCGCTGTACTCGCAGGTGTTGGTCAACCAACCCGCCACCTGGACCGCCAAACTCAACGGCTCGTTGATCGACAGCACGCCGCGGACCGGCACTTTGTCGCTGGTCGAAGGCAGCACGACACTCGCCAGTATCGACCTCGCCCAGGTCGCGCCAAACAGCAGCGGGTATTATTCCCTCTCCTTCCCAAGTGCCATGTCCGTCGGCTCGCACTCGGTCAAAATCGTATACTCGGGCGACGCCCTCTACAGCAGTGCATCGACCAGCACGTACAGCTACTCCGTCTTGACCTCCACCAACACGTACGTCTATCTGCAGTCCGCCCCCAGTTCCGCAATCCTGGGCCAGACGGTTAACTACACCGCCTACGTCTATCCCACCAGTGTGTCGGGCACCGTCACCTCGGGTACGATCACCTTCCGTGACGGCTCGACCGTGCTCGCCACTGTGCCGGTCGACGCCACCGGACATGCCACCTACGGCACCAATCAATTGACGATGGGGAGCCACTCCCTCACGGTGTCGTACGATGGCACCGCTACCCATAGGGCCAGCACGAGCAGCACCTACACCACGACTGTCACCAACACGACGCTGACGGTGGGATCTTACGACTCGAATCTGCTCGCGGGAGCGGCGCTCAATTACACGGCCAAGATCAACGGGACGATCGGCTCCGCCGAACGGACCGGCACCCTCTCGCTGCTCGATGGCGCAACGACCCTCGCGAGCCTCGATATCAGTCAGGTGGCCGCCAATAGCAACGGCTACTACAGCTTGAGCTTGGCCAACGGCTTGCCCGCGGGCAGCCACAGCCTCAAGATCGTCTACAGTGGCGACGCGAATTATTCACCCGCCTCGTTCACCTTGTCCGGAGGCACGGCGTACGCCTCGCTACCCACCAGCACGTATTTCTACGGCTATAGCTCCTTACCCACGATTGGCCAGACCGCAACGTATTACGTGAGGACCTATGCCCAATCTTCTTCGTTGCCGGTCAATAGCGGCGTCGTGACCCTCTATGACGGCTCGACCGTGCTGGGCACGGCGAACGTGAACGCCTCCGGTCAGGCCAGCTTCTCGGTCGTGTTTAGCCAACTCGGCGCGCGCACGCTCACGGCGACCTACCAAAGCGAAGGCTCTTTCAACACCAGTACCACGAGCGCACTGGCAATCAATGTCGTCAACACGCTCATCGGTTCGGCCAGTTACGCCTCCGCGGTGTACTTCGCGGCTCCCTACAGTGTCTCCGCGTCGTTGACGGGGGTCTCGATACCCGGCACGCCACGCACCGGTACCGTCTCGCTTGTGGAAGGCACCACAACGTTGGCGAGCGTGGACGTGTCGACCATGACCTCGAGCAGCTTCTCGTTGACGCTGGCGAATGGCCTGCCCGCGGGTGCCCACTCACTCAAGTTGGTGTACAGCGGCGACGCGAATTACAACACGGCCTCCTACAACTTGGGCACCGTCAACTCGACGACGACCATGCCGGTGAACTTTTCCGTCAATTTCGGAACAACGGCTGCCAACGCCCCTTACGCTGCCAAGCTCCTGTTGAGCGGCTCGCTGCTCAATAACGCGGCTCGCACAGGCACGCTCAGCTTGGTCGAAGGGAGCACCACCGTCGGCTCCATCGACTTGGCCACGGCCATTCCGGACGCCAACGGCTATTACACCATCCCCGCTTCGCAAGTCTTCTCGGCCGGCTGGCACTATCTTAAGTTTGTGTACAGCGGCGACGCCAATTACGCCGCAAAAACAAGCGGTACGTACAGCGTTAACTTCGTCTGAGACACGACGGCTGCAAGCTCAACCTCACACCCCGGCCACGGTTGACCCCCCTCAACCGTGGCCGGTTCGTTGAACCCAACCCAGCACGCGGCTACAGCCCCCGGCAGCCGCTTTACCCGATTGGAGAACCATCGCCCATCGGGTAAACTGACGGCCAGACGGTTCGAGCAATCACGGGTCAGAAGTGCCTCTGCTGAAACCGACGGGGACTATCCCCCCGCGCAGTTCGGTTTTAGGATCGGCTCTAAATCGCGCAAGTGGTTCAACCCCCGTGTGTTAAGTGCGTTTGCGATGGCTCGCCAAGATGCCCGCCCAACGCTATGTTGTCTCTCTTGGCGGAGTGGTCCCGCGCATGCCTCTACGTGTTTACAACGGCTTGGCCGAGTTGAAGACCCTCGTCGGCCAGGTGCTCGGCACCAGCGAATGGTTCGATGTCACGCAGCAACGCATCAACCTGTTTGCCGATGCGACCGGCGATCATCAGTGGATCCACTGCGACCCGGCGCGGGCGGCCGTCGAGGGACCCTACGGCACGACCGTGGCTCACGGCTTTTTTACCCTCTCGCTGTGCAACACCCTGTTCCAGACCAGCTTCTCCATCGCCGGTCCGAAGATGATGCTCAACTACGGGCTCAATCGGGTTCGGTTCCCCTCGCCGGTCAAAACCGGTTCGCGCGTTCGCATGATCACCACGCTGCTCGAGGTCAAGGAGCTGGTGCAAGGGGTGGCCGAGCTGGTCTGTAAACAGTCCTTCGAGGTCGAGGGGGAGTCCAAGCCCGCCTGTGTGGCCGAGACGATCGTGCGACTTTATTTTTGAGCGACGACGAGCGTCATGGCCGCCGAAACGGTTTTACTCGCCGACAATCTCCTGCTGCGAACCCCGCGCGCCAGCGATATCGACGCGCTCCACTCCGCGGCCCGCGAGTCCATTCAAGAAGTTGGGCGTTGGCTCCCCTGGTGTCACGAGCACTACGCGCTCTCCGATGCCGAGGCCTGGGTGCAACAGTGCCTGCAATTGTGGAGCCGCGACGAGGCCTATCCCTTCTTCATCTTTGATACCCCCGGCGAGCAATTCGTCGGCGGCTGTGCCATCAACGAGATCGATCGCGGGCGGATGCGCGCCAACCTGGGCTATTGGGTCCGCAGCAGTCGGCATCGTGGCGGCTATGCATCGCGGGCCGCGCGTCGACTGGCCCGTTGGGCCTTCGATGAACTCGGCCTGCAACGGCTCGAGATTGTGGCCGCGTTTGGCAACACGCCCAGCCAAAAAACCGCGCTCCGCATCGGCGCGGTGTGCGAAGGACTCGCCCGACATCGGCTCCGCATTTACAACGTCCCTCACGACGCCTATGTCTATTCGCTCATCCCTAGCGACGCGCGTCGCTGGGAGTAACGAGGCGGCCGCCCCAGCGCACGCTGACGCGGCTTTCGTTCACGGAGGTCGCTCCCCATGCGGGCTTTTATCACCGGTGTGACCGGCTTTGCCGGGAGCCACCTGGCCGATCACCTCAGCGCCTTGGGCGAGGCCTGGGGCGGCTGCGCGCGACACCCCCACGGCAAGCCCTGGTGGCCATCGCCCGCCAACGACGCGATCTGGCCCTGCGATTTGTCCGACCCTGTCGACGCCGCACGACTGCTGCGTCGGCTCGCGGAGTGGGCCCCCGACGTGATTTACCATCTGGCGGCGCTGAGCATTCCGGCCGAGTGTGGCGCCATGCATCCGACCCCCTTGGCCTTGGCCGCCAACGTCGAGGCCACGCGACAAGTCCTCGCGTTGGCCGCTCAACTCCCACGACCGCCCCGGGTCGTGCTGCTCAGTTCGTCCCACGTGTACGCCCTGCCCGCTTCGTCCGCGCCGCTCGATGAGTCCGCGCCGCTCGCTCCACGCAACGGCTACGGCCAAACCAAGCTCAGCGCCGAGCGACTGGCACTCGAGGCCGCCCAACCTCACGGCATCGATGTCGTCATCGTCCGGGCCTTCAACCACGCCGGGCCGCGACAAGACCCACGCCTAATGCTCTCTCATTGGGCCCGACAGATGGCGCTGGGAGACCGCGCGCAGCCCATCGAGGTGCAAACGCTCGACGCCTGGGTCGACATGACCGACGTGCGCGACATGGTCCGCGCCTATCGACAGCTCGCCGAGCACGGTGCCTCCGGAACGATCTACAACGTCGGCAGTGGCGTCGCGCGCCGCAGCGGCGAGTGGTTCGCGCGATTGGCCGCGGTCGCGCGCTTCACCGCCGGGGCCGTCGAACGTTTCGCCGGCGTCAAATTCGATCCAATCGCTAACATCGGTCGTCTACAGGCCGTCACGCAGTGGTCACCCACCTATTCGGTCGATCAAACCGTAGCCGACACCTACGCGCTGTGGTGTCGCCATAAGCTAGGGTGAAACAAGCTCATCCAGGCGATGGCACTGTCTCTTTTTCCGTCCGAGTGACTCGATCATGCGTATTGCCGTCGTGGGGACCGGTTATGTGGGGTTGGTGACCGGCACGTGCTTTGCCGAGGCGGGCAACGACGTGACCTGCATCGACACCGATCCGAACAAAATCGCCCGCCTGCTCGCCGGCCAAATACCCATCTACGAGCCCGGCTTGCAAGAGCTGGTCGAGAAAAACGTCCGCCTCGGTCGCTTGCACTTCACGATCCAGCACGGCGACGCCGTGCCGCAAGCCCGGGTCATTTTTCTGGCCGTGGGCACGCCGCCGCGCGACGACGGCTCGGCCAACCTCGACTACCTCTGGCAGGCCGTGGCCGACATCGCGCCCCACCTGGCACCCAACGCCATCGTCGTCACCAAAAGCACCGTCCCCGTCGGCACCAATGGGCAACTGCACGATAAACTCCAACAGCTCACGCGCCGCGCGGTCGACACGGCCAGCAATCCCGAGTTCCTCCGCGAAGGAGCCGCTCTCGAAGACTTCATGCGCCCCGATCGTGTCGTCGTCGGCGTCCGCCGCAGCGAGGTGGGCGACGTGCTACGCGAGCTGTACTCAACCTACCTGCGACAGGAGCAACCCTATCTGGTCATGTCGCCCGAGAGCGCCGAGCTGACCAAGTACGTCGCCAACGCCATGCTGGCCACCAAAATCAGCTTCATCAACGAGATGGCCAACGTCTGCGAACGGGCCGGGGCCAACATCGACGACGTGCGACGCGGCATCGGTCACGATAATCGCATCGGCTTCAAGTTTCTCTTTCCTGGCGTGGGCTACGGCGGGAGTTGCTTCCCCAAAGACGTCCGCGAGTTGATCGCCCGCGCGCAGAGCCTGGGCGTTGACGCCCCGATGCTCACGGCCGTCAACGCGGTCAACGAAGCTCAAAAACACGTGCTCTTTCGCAAGGTCCACGAACACTTTCAGGGACAGTTGGCCGGCCGCACGCTGGCCGTCTGGGGACTCGCCTTCAAGCCGCAAACCGACGATATCCGCGAGGCACCCGCCCTGGTGCTGATCGATGAACTGCTCGCCGCCGGCTGCCGCGTCCAGGTCTACGATCCCGAGGCCATGTCGCACGTCGAACGACTCTGGGGCGATCGACTCGTGTACGCGCAGCATCCCAACGAGGCGCTCGACGGTGCCGACGCGCTGGCGATTGTCACCGAATGGCGGCAGTTCTATCACCCTGACTTCATCGAGATCAAACGGCGACTCAAGCAGCCCGTGATCTTCGACGGCCGCAACGTCTACGACCTCTCCGTGATCGGCGCGGCCGGGTTTACGTATTACTCGATCGGCCGACCGGTCGTGCGCGGCGCGTGAGTGATCGACCTAGCCGCTCCGCGTCAGCGGCTCATCCCTCATCCCTCATCCCTCATCCCTCATCCCTCATCCCTCATCCCTCATC
>CAZZBK010000134.1:0-10589 GCA_964652155.1 uncultured Planctomycetaceae bacterium
CACAAGGTCCAGGTTCGGCATATTCGAACCGTGGCCGTTGAGCAGAATGATTTTTTTGAAGCCGTGGTAGGCGAGCGACTTGGTGATGTCGAGCACATGGTGCATGAAGTGCTCGAAGTCGTTGTTGATCGTGCCGGGAAAGTCCATCACGTGCCCGGTGTAACCATAAGCCACGATGGGGAGCACGAGCAGCTTGTCGGGCGCGGCTAGGCCCGCTCCCTTGGCTATGCCGCCGGGACAGACGAGGTCGACGTCCAGCGGCAAGTGAGGTCCGTGCTGCTCGACCGCTCCGCAAGGGAGAATGCAAACCTTGCCCATGTCGACGGCGTCATTGATCTCGGGCCAGGTCAATTTCTCATAGCGGTATTCGGTCGCGGCGCGGCTCATGATGCGTGACATCCTCAAGGCGGGAACGAAATGGAAGGGCGTTCAGCAGGCCGACCGCCGGCGATCGACTAGGGCTCAAGTGCCCAGTCGTCGCTACGGAAACTGTTGGCAGGCAAGCCCGCTTTGTTCGCCAAGTTGGGCATGGCCCGTTCATCCCAGGCGAAGCGCACCGCGACGGGCTTGGTGACGTCCGCACAGCTGACCACCACCGAGTCGCCATCGATTTTGGCGTCGGCCGGCACGAACTTCTTGTCCTCACCCGCGATCAGGAACGACGTGAGCGGCTTGTTATCGCGGCTCGTCAACCCGCCATGCAGGTGCTCGAACTGCACGCGGATCGTGGCCCCCTCGGCCTTGGCGCTCATGAAACGGGGACCGGAGTAAGCGATCGACGATTGACCGTAATCATGGGCTCGCGCCAACCGCGCCAGTCGATCGCCGACATCTTGCTTGTTCGAGGGATGGATATCGGCGACGTTTTCAACTAGGTCGGTGATGACGATGAAATCGCTCTTGGCCAGCACCGATGGGATTTTGCTCTGGGCCTGCCAGAACAACGGCAGCGTGTGAGCCGGGACTTTTGAGTTCGGCCGCGTGGCGTAATTGAACGGTGCCAATTGCACAAAGTAGAATGGGAACACGCCTTGGCCCCAGAGTTCGCGCCAAGCGCCGACCATGCTCTGCTTGAGTTCGACATAGGCCATGCCTTGGGCGACGTTGGCTTCGCCCTGATACCAGATTGCGCCGCGGATGGCGAACGGAGCCAGCGGATGAATCATGTTGTTGAACAGGCCCCCCTTGGGGGACCAAGCCTGGATGGGCGTGCCGCCGACCGAAGCGTTGATAATCCCGACCGGCACGCCGAGTTCTTTTCGCAAAGAGCGGGCGAAGAAATAGCCGACCGCCGAGCAACCGTTCGTGCCGTCGACGAGCAGGTTCTCGCGGCTCGCGCCGAGCCACTTGCCCGCGGTGTCCGACATGGGCTGCGGCGCGTTCCCTTTCTTGACCGTGAACTGACGCAAGAGGGGGTCGTTGGCGGCGTCGAGTTCTTTTTCCTTGTCCTTGATGTTGTGGGAGAACGACCAGTGCATGTTGGATTGTCCGGAGGCGATCCAGACCTCGCCAAATTGCAGGTCCTTGACTTCAATCGCGTTGCCTCCAGTCTCGCTGACGCGGAGCACGTGCGGTCCCCCCGCCTTGTGCGCGGCGAGCTTCGCAGCCCACTTGCCGTTGGCGTCGGCCTTGACGTTCTGTTTTTCGTCGTCGAGCGTGACGGTGACTTCGGCGTTCGCGGTGGCGGTGCCCCAGACAGGCACAGACATCTCGCGCTGCAACACGGCGCCGTCTGTAAACAGCGCCGGCAGTTTCACCTCGGCCGAGGCGGATCGAGCCACCTGCAAAACAATCAACGCAAGCAACAGCGTGTAACGCATGGTGAGGGTCTTTATGTAGAGGGGGTGAAAGCAGGCGGGCATTTCTGTCGCCGCCATGATAACGCACCGTGAATGTCAATCAACAGGGCCACGACGAACATTTCGCCGCAGCGGTCGCAACGCGGTTTAACGTCGGACACCCATCAGTTGTGCTGATGTCCACTGTAGAGCATGTGCTGCTTGTTGCCCCTCGCGAAAATATACGCGATGAGGTCGGCAATCTCCTCCTGAGTCAACTTGCTCATCAGTCCTTGCGGCATGATCGATACGGCCGACTTGCTTCGCTCTTCAATCTCGGAGATGGGGACCACGAGCGGCTCCCCTTTGGCCAGCGGGTCGACAAGCAATTTCACCTCGGTCGAGGTCTCTTGCAAGATCATGCCGGTGACGACCTTGCCGGAGGTGAGCACCAGCGTGTACGAGCGATACTTGTCGAGAATTTCCTTCGACGGCTCGACGAGTGACCGCAGGATATGCTCGGTCGTGTGCTTGGCAGGCTCGATCTTGGTCAGATCAGGCCCGAACTCACGCCCCTCGTTGTTGAGTTTGTGACAGGCCGAGCAACTGGCCACCTTGAACAAATTCTTGCCGACCTCGAATGAGCGCCCTGGAGGAAGCGCGCGCACGCCGCCAATCAAGTCGTCGAACTTCCATTCAGTGTTGCGGCCGATCGATTTGAGCAACTCATCGCGCAGCGGCAGCGGATTCGCGGCGAGATAAGCGGCTGGGTTGGCATGGTAGCTGTCCAGGTCGGCGACCACGTACAACGCACCGTACATCCGCCGCCAGTGTCCCGGATAGGTACACACATACGGATACACGCCCGGCGTCTTTGGCACATCGAACGCCAGCGACTGACTCTGACCGGGCTCAATTAACCGGCTGGCTAGGAGAATTTTGTCCGACTTGGGCACATACTGTCGATCCTTGGCGTCGGGGTCACGCGCGGTGGCCTCGGCTTGCAAGCCGATCTCTTCCAGTGAGCCCGGCTGCACAATTGCAAAGTTGTGGGGCATGTTGTCGGTATTGGACACGCGAAACTCGACCGGCTTGCCCGCCTGCACCACGATCAATTCCTTGTCATAAATCATCCGCTCGACGACCGTGCCGATCGGGATGACCGGCACGTCGAGATTCTCGAGCCGATCGATGATGGCCTTGGCGCGATCGCCGGGCAGCTTGCCCGACAGCGCCTTGGCCAAGGCCACCGCCTCGAGCGCTGGACCCGAAGTCCGCAGTCGGGCAGGCATGTTGCTCAAGTGACCGACGACGTTGTCGGCCAAGCCGGAGATTTCTTTCTCGGCCCAGTATTGAGAGGGAATCGTCTTCAGCACGCTGATCGCGGCCGTGCGGCTGCGGTCGGCTTTGACGAGCGCGGCTAAGTCCAGGAACTTGTCGGCTTCGTGACCCGGGATCGAGGCCATGGTGCGGATCGCCAAGTCGTGCAGCGTCTCTTCGCCGCCGCCGACCGACAGGTACTTGGCGTCGATCTTCTGCTTCTTGATGCCCGGCCCCGCCCAAGAAATACTGAGCCCGTCGCCGCCTCCGTTATCGAAATAGGTGACAACAATCGGATGTGGGCCCGCGCTCAATTCAACCGTGGCGTTCTTCTCGGCCATGCCGTGCAGGCCGTCGTGGTTGATGAGCAGTTTGTTGCCGAGATAGATTCGCGAGCCGTCGTCTGAGGCGATCGAGAATGTGTACTTGCCCGCCTTGGGGGCCGAAATCTGTCCCGTAAAGCGGAGCGCAAATTGATCGTTCTGCTTTTTCTGCGGCACGTTCATGACGATCTCTGGGACGATGCCGCTGGCGAGCGGCGTGAGCTTGGCAAGCGTCTCGATCGCCACGTCCTTGGGATTCGGCTGGAAGTAGTCGACCTGGATGCCGCTCTGCTGCAGCGACGAGCCGCTGGACTCACTCTTGAGATTCGGGGGCAAATCGAACATCAGCGAGCGAACGGCACTAAACTGCTTTCTGCGCACCTCGGTGTTGCTGATCGCAGGCACCGCCGCGAGCACGTCGCGCAGGCGGTCTTTGTTTTCCGAGGCCGCCAAGAAAGCAGCGTCACCGGAGCCGTCGGCCATGATCCACGCGACGTAGCCCAGTCGCCGCGTATTGAGTTCCTTGCCTTGGGTGGCGAACGACTCGAGCTTGTTGCGAATCTTCTTCAATTCGGCGGACGGTTGCTCGGCGAGCAATTGCCCAAGTGCTGGCAGCGACTCAGCAGGACCGTTGGTGTCTCGATCGGCAATCAATGCCAACAACAGCGGCAATGAACTGGTGTTGCGGAGCTTGGCTAGGCCGTCGAGCGCCTCGCGCAGTGCCTTGGCCGAGGCGTTGGGGCGGCTCAGCACCGCTTCGTACACAGCTTCGCTCTTGGGCAGCTTCATCAGGTCATCCACGCTGGCGTTGCGCAGCGTGTACAGGTGTGCGGCTTTCGACAGTGTCGAGCCCGAGGCGACCGCCTCTTGCACGAGTTTGTCGACGTTGAGCTGGGCGCGGGCATATTTCAACACGGTGTCCAACTCGGGATCGGTCGGGCGAACCGCAACTTCAAAGACCACCTCGGCAGCGCTGAGACCGTTGAAATTCACGGCCGACTTGACCGCCTCGGCGCGCACCAGAGGCGATTCATCCTGTGCCGCCGCCAACAACACGCTCTCCCAAAGGGTGACTCGGCCAGCCCAGTGACCAAGAGTGCGAATGGCGGCAGCCCGAACGCGGGGCTCAGCCGCGGTGAAGACCGTCTTCACCAACTCGACATTCGGCACGCGATGCTCTTCGTGAACCCACAAGCATTCGAGCAAAGCTTGGGCGTCGGCCGGTCGTTTTACGTCTCGCGACGACATCCAACTCGCTAGCGCCGCTGTGACCTCCGCAGTCTCGCGACCACTCAACTCCAGACGGGCCCGGTAGCGAGCGCTATTTTCCCGGGCATAAAACGCTTGGAGCACCTCGGAGATTGGCTTGTTCTTCAGCTTGATTGGCTTGAGGAGCGGGCGATCCTTGGCGGTTACGCGGTAGACACGGCCATGCTCGCGGTCGCGGTTCGGATCGCGCATGTTGTGCTGCATGTGGCCGATGATTGCGTTGCTCCAATCCGACACGTATAACGCGCCGTCAGCGCCGATCTCGACGTCGGTGGGACGAAAGTTCGGGTCGCTCGATACCAGGATGGGCTCAATTTCTTCGGCACGAATTTCCGCGCCGTTGTATTTGACCTCCAGCTGTAAGACTCCCAGAAAGCCGATCGTGTTGCAGATCAGGAAGTTACCCTGGTTCTTCTCGCTAAAGTGGCTGCTCGAAAGTATGCCGGTCGCCGCGACAGGGCGGACTCGCTTGTCGAACCACTGCTTGTTGCCAACCCCTTTGCCAATGTTCACATAGCTGCCCGTGCCGCTGGTACCATCGTTGGCGAACTGATAGCCCCATTGGTCAATGACGTCTCCGTGCGGATTGGGCCCGATCGGAAAGTGGAACTCCATCTCGAACGTGCGCGGATTAAAGCGATGCACGCCGCTTTGGCCCGAGCGAACCGTTTTGGTCGGCGTCTCCATCGTGGCCATGTTGAAAATACCCCGCGACCAGTAGAGCCAACCGTCGGGCCCGACAAGCAGCGCATTGGCCGAGTGATGCGAGTCGGCGCTGCACACGCCTTGGAGCATGCGGATTTTCAGATCGGCTTTGTCGTCGCCATCGGTATCTTTGAGGAACCAAATCTCGGGCAGCGCGGCCACCAGCATGCCGCCCCCCCAAAACTCGAAGCCCGTCACGCTGTTGAGTTCGTCGGCAAACGTCACACAGCGATCGGCTACCCCATCGCCGTTTTCATCGCTCAGACAGAGGATCCGGTCGCGACGCGGCTCGGTCGGGTTCCAATGCGGATAGGAAGGCCAGACCGATACGAACAATCGTCCATCGGTGTCGACCGCCATCTGCACGGGATTAACGAGTTCGGGGAAGGTCTTTTCCGAGGCAAACAAGTTGACCTGCATCCCCTCGGCAAGCTTCATCTGACTGATGGCCTCGACGCCGTCGAGGTACAGGTGTTTGCCGTCCTCCAGCTTGCCGGGGATGTTCGTTTTCACCACGAGTTGCTCGGGCAGGTTGTTGTCCGCGACTTTCATGTCGCCGCCGCGAGCGACGGCCCAAACACGCACGTCGCGGTTGGCGGTCATCACGTCGAAGATTTCCATTTCGCGCATCATCACGTCGGCATTGGACTGCCCAAACCAGGCCAGCTTCGAGCGACCGCCGAAGACGTTGTAGCCGTCGACGACGCGATAACGGCTGAACCAGTAGTAGTTACGGTCCAGCACGGCTTGACGCAGTCGGTCGAGTTCACTCTCGGAGCGAACCAGCGAATCGCTCCCCAATAGGTCGCGGGCAATCACCTTGGCCAGGGCATGGTCGCCGTGATCGTGCAGGTGAATGCCGTTGAGCGTGAGCGGCTTGGAGGCCGAAGCGTACAGCGATTGAGTCGGTTTGAAGAGATCGACAAACACCACGTTCTTGTCGGCGCACACCTCGCGCATCGCCTGCGTGTAGAGCGCGAGATTCACATTGTTGGCTGAGCCATCGGGCAAGTGTGGGCTCTTGAGGTTTTCATGGGCGATCGGCGAGAAGAACACGAGTCGCGGGGCTGACTTGCCATCGTACTTTTGCGCCTTCATGCCGTCGATCACATCCGCCAAATCCTTGCGGAAGCTGGCCAAGCCCGCCTCGCCACGCAATGCTTCGTTGTACCCAAAGAAGCTAAAGACGACATTCGCCTGCACCTTGGTGAGCCACTGGTCGGGTGTCCCGAAATTGTCCTCACGTTGCCGCAGCTTGAGTTCATCGCCCGAGAAACCGAGATTGCGGAAGACGAAATCGTGATCGGGATACAAAGCATGCACGTAGGTTTCGAGCCAACCGGTGTGTTGCAGGCGATCGGCTAGCGTGTTGCCGATGATCGCGATCCGGTCACCCTTTTGCAGAGTGAGCTTGGGCTCTGCCGCGGACAATAAACCTGGCGCGCTCAGCACTCCAACGACCACACATGCCAACAGAGAAACGTACCATCGGGCGAGACGATTCATCGTGCTTAACCTGCTGCGGGTGATGCTGCGTAAAAGGGGCATGGCGAGGCCCGGTTGTGACAGAATAACCGTGCCCGGACGAAGCTCATAGTGTACCATCCCTGCTCGGTCGAGGCGACCGTTTTGAGGCCGAAAAGTCTCTCGGTCGCGCTGCCTCGGCAGCGATCGACTCGATTGGATGGAAGTTCCTACCCGGCTTTTTTTGACGTCGCGAGTTTGGGCAGTTATGGTAGGCACTCTCCACGCACCTAAACATCATGCCTTTCGATGAGATTGCTTACCATGAAACTCAATTGGACTCCCCTTGCGGCTGCCCTGACGTTGCTCATCGCTCTGCCCGCGTTTGCACAGGACAAGGTCAAGCCGGTTCGCATGGGAACAGGCAACATGACGTTCGAGACCGTGCCCGGCTGGGGGTTGCGACCCGACGGCAAGTCGGCATTGGGTTCGACCCACGGCTCGGTCGTTATCGACAAGGCTGGCAATGTCTTTGTGAGTGCCAACAAGGGAGTCGTCGTCTTCTCTCCTGATGGACGCGTGGTGCAAGAGTACCTCGGCGACAAGTATGCGAACATCCATGACATGGAGATCCGTGCCGAGGGTGAGCACGAATTCATTTACGGCGCGCGGAACAATAACGCCGAAGGGATCAAGTTCAATGCCCACACGGGCGAGATCGTGTTAAAGCTCGGCTTTCCCGAGGAGTCGGGCTTGGGGCTCAAGACCTTCAAGCCTACCGCAATTACCGTCGCTCCCAATGGCGACATCTTTCTCTCCGACGGCTATGCCAGCAATCACATCTTTAAGTTCGACAAGACTGGCAAGTACATCAAGCACTTTGGCACCAAGGGGAACGAACTGAAGCAGTTCAACACGGCCCACGGCATGACACTCGACACACGCTACGAGCCGCCGCGACTGTTGGTCTGCGATCGCAATCACACCCCCAAGGGCCGCCTGCTGCACTACGATCTCGATGGCAACTTCCTCGCCGAGATCGTCACCGACCTGGGCATGCCCACCGCCGCTTCCGTCTCGGGCGATTATGTCTCGGTCCCCGACCTGACCGGTAAGTTGTACATCATCGACAAGAGCAACAAAATCGCCGCGATCCTCGGCGAGAATCCAGACCCGGCCAAGGGACGCAGCTTCAACATCCCTCAAGAGCAATGGGTGGAAGGCGCGTTCAGCGGCACTCACGGCTCCTATTGGGACAAGGACGGCAATCTCTACGTGCAAGACTGGAACGTCTCGGGCCGCATCATCAAGCTCGTGCGGGTCAAATAACCATCCACTGCATGCTGCCTCACGGCAACAGCATGATGCACGAAGGGCTCGCGGTCTGTAGCGGCTCGCCGACCGACTTCAGTTTGCCCGAAGTCGTGTCGATGCGGAACACAGTCACGTTGTTGCCGGGCATGTTGGCGCACAACAGCAAGCGGCTTTCATCGACCATGGCGAGATTCTGCGGGCCTTTGCCCAGGCTGGGCACAATCTCGATCAGCGTCAGTTGTCCGTCGTCGGCGACACGATAGCAGGCAATGCTGTCGTGGCCGCGATTGGTGCCGTACAGATAACGACCGTCGGCGGTGAACTTGAGGTCGGCGCAGTAACTCTTGCCAGTGAAGTCACTGGGGAGCGTCGAGATTGTCTGACGCTCGCGGAGTGCTCCGGTCTCGGCTTGGTACTGGTAAACGCTGACCGAGTTGCCGGTTTCGTTAATCACGTACACCAACGGCTGCTGGGGGTGAAACGTCAGATGCCGCGGGCCGGCCCCCTCGGGCGACTTGACGAACGGCGGGTCACTCTTCGCGAGCTTGGCGGCAGTCGCGTCGAGTCGGTAACTCAACACTTGATTGAGTCCCAGGTCGGCCACGAGCGCGAATCGATTGTCGGGCGACACCACAATGCAATGTGCATGCGGCTTGTTGGGCTTTTTAGGATCGGCGCTCACGCCAACGTGTTGGATGATCGACGCCGCTTCGCCCAGCGAGCCGTCGGCATTCACCGGCAACGACGCGATGTTGCCCGACGAGTAATTCGATACCAGCACGGTCTTGCCTGAGCGGTCGACGTCCAGATAACAGGCCGCTGTCCCGTGAGCCGATTGTCGATTGAGCCACTTGAGTTCGCCTGAGCGCCCTATGATCTCATAGGCGGCGACCTGCTCGGGCTCTTTACCGCCGAATTGCTTGGCATGAATCGAATAGATGAACTTGCGATTGGGTGAGAGCGCCAGAAAGAATGGGTTCTCCACTCCGGTCGTCGAGTGCGCGAGCTTAAGTGCTCCGCTTTGGCCATCGAGCCGATAGGCGTGGATCGCCCCTTTGTCGCCAGCCGCGAACGCCGTGATGAACACGAGCGGATCGTCGGCCCGAGCGGGCAACCCTGGCGGTACCATCCACGCGAACAACACAACGAACGTGAGCAATGCACGAGTGAATCGCAACATGCGGAGTCAACTCCCGGATAGGATTGAAGGGTCGGCGGGCTATATGCTCGCTAGTGTGGTCACAAAACGACTGGTCCGCAAGACATTTGCAAGGGAACCGTGCATGTCGGGTTACTTGAGCACTCGGGCCATTGCCCCGTCGCACGAGAGCACCTGCCCGGTCTCGTGACTGCCGCGACGGACATAAGCGAGCGCGGCAAAAGCCGCCGTGGACTCATCGAGCGGTGTTTGGAACGTGCTCACGCTGGTCACGTGCCCCACCGCCACGCCGTCGAGCGACACCTCCGTGCCGACTGCGGGGGGCTTGTCGCTCATGACGGCTAATCGTACCAACAGGCGGTTGACATGCCCCAGGGCATCGATCCGCGCGACGGTTTCTTGGCCGATGTAGCACCCTTTCACGAAGCTGATGAGTTGCGCGTCCCGGCCGAGTTCCTGCGGCAGGTTTTTATCGCTGATGTCGACGCCCCAGTCGGGCCAGCGCGCCTCGATGCGACACGTATCGTACGCTGCGGCGCCACACGGACGGGCGCCCGCCGCCACCAGCGTTTGCCAAATGGCCGCAAGTTGAGTGCGCGGCAGACTCAGCCGCCATGCGGATGCATCGGTCAGCGCGTCACCCAAATTACGCACGCTTACCGGAGAGCCCGACAACATGAGTGTGCGGTGACGATGTGGCGTGAGCGGTTCTTCGATCACAGCCGCGAACGCATGTTCGAGCGTCTGCTGTGCCGAGTGGCCAGCGATGAGTAATTCGGCCCAGTCGGCCGAGCGATCGTGTAGTACGACTTGCTCGCGGATCAGATAACGATCCAAATGGCCGAGCAGTCGCTCGGCCTGCCCCGGCACGGTGTCGAGTACGAGGCTCTCGTCGCCAGCGTAAACGAGCGCATGAAACTGGATATGCCCTCGGGCGTCGAGCAGCAGAGCCTCGCAACCTTGCCCCGACACGAGCTTGCGAATCTCGTTGGTGCAGAGGTTGTGCAAAAACTTGGCGCGATCGTTACCGGTGAGCTCGACTTGAGTCCGCGCGGAGCACTCGACCAGTCCGGTCGACGACCGGAGCGTCTCGTATTCGCCGTTTGGGTCACCGTAGTCCAGCGTGGAAGGTGCGCCGAGATACGCGCCCCAACGGGCACCGGCTTGTTGCAATAGCTCGTGAAATCGATCGCTCATGGTGTTGGATTATTAGAGAATTCACGCGGCAGCACAACGGCCTAAATTTGCGTTGCGCTC
>CAZZBK010000134.1:10689-16165 GCA_964652155.1 uncultured Planctomycetaceae bacterium
TCACGCGGCAGCACAACGGCCTAAATTTGCGTTGCGCTCATCGGTGGCATACGATCGAACCCAGGTCACCCTCAGCCCAATCGAGCTTTGCCATGAACCTCTCGCGTCGCACTCTGCTTCAGAACGTTGCTACGCTTGCCGCAACGCCCTCAATGTCTCGCTGGGCATGGGCTGATGAACATCGACCCACGCCGCTCAAAATTACCGGGTTGACTGTCACGCCGATCGCGCTGCCAGACCCGCCGCTGCTGGCGGCTCACGGTTGTCACGGCCCCTATTTCCTCCGCAATATCGTCGAGTTACATACCGACGCGGGCATTGTCGGCATCGGCGAGACGCACGGCGGCGAGACGGTGACCAAAGCCTTGCAGCAAGCGGCCGAGGTCATTCGCGGCAAGAATGCTTTTGCCATTCGGAGCTTTGCCGCCGAGATCATGGCGCTTTCGCACAGCGCCTTCGCGGCGATCGAGGTGGCCTGTCTCGACGCCTGCGGCCGGGCCACTCAGCGTCGAGTTTGCGAATTGCTCGGCGGACCGATTGCCGAGCAGATCGAGTTTGCCGCGTATCTATTTTATCGCTTCGCGGCCGACGACCCGCGCGTGCTTGCCGACAAGCGGATCGTCGACGCGCGCGGCTCGGGCGTGAAAGCGCTCGACGACTTTGGCGAGGTCCGCACGCCCGAGGCGATGGTCGCTCTCGCCGAACAATTTCATCGCCGTTGGGGATTTCGGGTGCTGAAGCTCAAGGCCGGCGTGCTTGCTCCCGACGCCGAAGTTGAAACCATTCGCCTGCTGCACGAGCATTTCAAGGGGCAGTTCAAGCTGAGAATTGACCCCAACGGACATTGGACCGTCGCCACGGCCAAACGCTTGGGGGAGAAACTCAAACCCTACAACCTCGAGTACTACGAGGACCCCGTGCGCGGACAGCAAGCGATGGGCGAGGTCCGCGACTCCGTCGGGCTCAAGATGAGCACGAACATGTGTGTCACGCGGTTCGCGCATATCCCGAGCGCCATCAAACAGCCGTGCGTCGACGTGGTACTCGCCGATCACCACTACTGGGGTGGCATGACCGGCTGCCAGGAGTTAGGTCGCATCGCCCAGACGGTCGGGTGGGAGTTGAGTCAGCACAGCAATAACCACGCGGGCATTTCCATGGCGGCAATGACCCATCTGGCCGCGGTGATTCCGCAGCTCACGCTGGCCAGCGATACACACTACCCCTGGTTGCCGGAAGAGTACGACATCATCGAGGGGGTGAAGATTCCCATTGTCGATGGCAAAATTGCGGTGCCGCGCGGCGTTGGGCTGGGGGTGACCCTCGATCGCGATCGGCTCGCCCGGGCAGCCGAGGTCTATCGCCGCTGCGGCATGCGCCAGCGCGACGATCGCGGGACGATGAAGATGATCGAGCCCGCGTTCGACACCGAGACGCTCCGCTGAAGCGAGAAAGTGATAAGTGATAAGTGCTAAGCGAGAGACACGCTGCACCTGTCAGCGCTGCGCTTTCATCCCTTGCCCTTGCCTTGTTCTTCGATCACGACAGGCTGGGGCTGCTCCGAGGGGGGGTGAACCGACATCGGGAACTCCTGACCGGTCCATTCGGTGTAAACCGGCAACAGATTGAATAGGTCTCCCGCCGGGCCACGTAAATAGACGACCACCCCGTAGCCAAGAGTCAGGCCCAAGACGCCGCCAACGACCCAGAAGAACCCAAACACGAGGAAGCCGAAACTCCACGACCTGCGCGGGAGATGCGACTCATGTTCACGCGGCTGAGGGACCAAAGCCGCGGCATCGCCCACGGGATAAAGCTGCATTGGCTCGGGCACATAGGTTTGCATCGGTTGCTGCGGCGCAAAAGCCGGGGCTAGCGGAGTCACGGCCTCGCTCGATGGAGCAGCCGGTTTCGCTTTGTGCAAAATGGGGACAGCCGGCGCGAGGACTCGCTTTGGCGCGGTCAGGCACACTTCCAGGTCCGAGGCCAACTCCTTCATGCTCCCATAGCGGTCTTCTGGTCGTTTCGCCACCGTGCGATGAAAGATGCGATCGAGCGCTTCAGGCACATCATCACGCGCCTCGCGCAACGACGGGATCGGTTGATCGCGGTGCGCCATCAACTGCTCCATCGGCGTCCGAGCGCGATATGGCGGCGAGCCGATCAACAACCAGTGCAACGTGCAGCCAAGGCTATAAATGTCACTGCGATCGTTCGAGTAGCGCGCGTTGGCCGCCTGCTCGGGTGACATGAATTCGATCGTGCCGATGATCTGGCCGGTGGTCGTTAAGCTCTCGATCTCTTCGGACGCTGCGCCATATGAGGCGTCGTTGAACCGCGCCCATGCCAAATTCAATACCCGCACGCACCCGTGCGAATCGACCGTGAGATTGCTCGGCTTGAGATCGCGATGGACCACGCCGCGCGCATGAGCATAGGCCATTCCCTCGGCAACTTGCCCCATATAACTCACCGCCTGTTCAACTCTCAGTGGCCCCTGCTGTTCGATCAATTCTTCGAGGTCGAGCCCCTCAACGAGTTCTGTGACGATATACAGGCGGTTGCCATCGCTGCCGCTATCGAGTGCGCGGGCGAGGTTCGGATGTTCGAGCAACACTGCGGCGCGGGCCTCTTGCTGAAAACGCTGGACGCGATCGGCTGCCGTACGGGTCGATGCCAGCATGACTCGCAGCATCACAAGCCGTTGCGACTCGCGATGGCGCGCCTTGAACATGTTGCCCGTCAGATTGGCACCGATCGGGTCGACGATCACATAGGGGCCAATGACAAGCGTCTCGCCGAGCCCCTGATAAACGACATCTGCCTGATAGCGGGTGAGCAAATCGGCTTCCACGACCTCCTGCGCCAGATTCTTGGCGTCGTGATGATGTCGTGCCGCCGGATACTGACGCCGAAGCATTTCGAGCGGCAACGGGCCGAGCAGTTGCAGCGACTCGAGTGCTTTGAAAAACTGCCCGACGGTCAAACGCTCGGCGTGGTTATCCATCGCGGCCCCCCCTATGTCATCAATGCGACACTGAGCTGAATCATGCTGGATAGGTTCTGTTATCGCGACGAACCGGCCTTGGCGTATTGTCCGTCGCGGCGATATGGCCCGCCCCGCGAACCGTTGCCACCGTTGTTCGAGTTGCTTGTCGGGGGCGCGGCAATGTAACGCATGTGGCCCGTGCCGAGCAACTCGCTGACGCGCCGCTGCAACTCGGGGTTGATCGCCACGCGCATCGTCTCGCTCGAGCAATTGAACTGGCTGCCATCGCTCAGCGACAGCGACAGCCGCAGCTCGATCGTGCCCGGATAAGCGCGGAGGATCTCATGGAGTTGTTCGAGGGCGCGAATACCGTGTCGCTGTTCGTCGATGCGAATAATGACCCCCTTGGTGAAGCGTTCAGTGAGGTCTTCGAGCGGGATCAACTCGTTGACGATGAGATTGGCTTCTTTTCCGTCCTCGGAACCGGCCCGCTTGTCGATTCGGCCGCGGACGGCCAATATTTTGTCGGCCACGCACAGCGCCATGCACTTGGCGTAATCGTCGGGCCAGAGAATGCAGCGCATGATGCCGTTGGTGTCTTCGAGGTCCCACATGGCGTACTTCGACGGTCGATCGGGCTGCGGGTTTTTCGTGTGCTTGAAGACCAGGGCCGAGATCATGCCGCCGAGCACCACCTCGGTGCGGTTGGGGAGCAAGCAGGCCTCGGTCGAGGTGTGCGTGCAGTAGGTCTCGAACGTGGCTTGATGCTCGGCTAGCGGATGACTGGTGAGGTAGAAGCCGAGCACTTCGCGCTCGAAGGCGAGTTGCTCGCGTTCGGCCCAGGCACTTACCGACGGCAACATGGCGGTCGAGACGGTCGACGACGCTTCGTCGGCCACTTCGTCATCGAAGAGCCCTTTCTGGCCCCGTTTTTTGTCAGCCATCACGGCCGCGCCGCTCTGCAAGGCCTTTTCGACGACGGCCATCCACTGGGCGCGTGTCCCGCCGCAACCGTCGAACGCGCCGCACTTGATGAGCGATTCGATCGCCGCGCGGTTGATGAGCGAGCCGTCGAGCCGGGTACAAAAGTCGAACAGGTCACGAAACGGACCATGCTGCTGGCGATTCGCCACGAGCGCATCACCCGCCGCGCGACCCACGCCGCGAATGGCCGCCAACCCGAAATGGATTTTGCCCTCGTGCACCGCAAATTCAGTAAACGACGAGTTGATGTCGGGGGGCAACACCGTGATGTTCATTCGCCGGCAATCTTCCAAATGCTCGACGAGCGGGTCCTTCTTCTTGAAGTTGCGGCTCTCGATGTCGCCGCACAGCAGAGCCGCCATGAATTCGACCGGATAGTGCGCTTTGAGATACGCCGTCATGTAGGCGATTAACGCATAGGCCGTCGAGTGACTCTTGTTGAAGCCATAGCCGGCAAACTTTTCGATCATGCCGAACAAGTTGCTGGCCTGGGATTCGCTGAGCCCCTTGTCGGTCGCGCCGGCAATAAACTCGGCGCGGAATTTGGCGATGGTTTCGAGCTTCTTCTTGCTGATCGCCTTGATGCACGTATAGGCGCTCGACAACTCGATGTTGCCCAGGCGGTTGAGAATGCGCATCACTTGCTCTTGATAGACCATCACGCCGTGAGTCTCTTCGAGCACGTCGCGCATTACGTCATGCAAATACTCGGCCTGCTTGCGACGATGCTTGACCTCGATGTACTCGTCGACCATGCCCCCTTCGAGCGGGCCGGGACGATAGAGCGCGTTCGTCGCGATGATGTCTCGAAAATGGTCGGGCTTCATCCGCTGCAACAGGTCGCGAATGCCACCACCTTCCAACTGGAAAATACCCTTCGTCTCGCCGCGACACAGCAGCGCAAACGTCTCCTGGTCATCGAGCGGAAACTTGTACGGATCAATTCGCTCGCCCGTTGACTGCTCGATCAGATCAACCGCCCGGGCCAGGATCGTCAAGTTGCGCAAGCCCAGAAAGTCCATCTTCAACAAGCCGGCCTTCTCGACGTCTCCCATCGCCCATTGAGTGATGACTTCGTCTTTGCCTTGCACGTGCTGCAACGGCACGTACTCGACCAGCGGCGCGTTGGCGATCACCACTGCCGCGGCATGTGTGCCGACGTTCCGCGCCAACCCCTCGATTTTGCGAGCAAAGTCGAGCAGCTCGCGAACTTCGGGGTCCGCCTCGTAACTTCGCTTCAGATCGGCGCTCTTCTCCAAGGCTTCGTCGAGCGTAATGCCCAACTCCTCGGGCACCATCGCCACAATCAGGTCGACGCGCGGGATCGGCAAACTCATGGCTCGGCCCACGTCGCGAATCGCAGCGCGGGCCGCGAGCGTGCGCGATCGTGAACAAAGTCGAGCCCATCTGTTCGCCAAGCACCTTCCCGGCCTCGAGCGCGGAGTCGATGTAGGCGTAGTTGCCGTTGCCGTGGTCGGCCACCTGCTCCATCATGGCTTCGTT
>CAZZBK010000135.1:0-9749 GCA_964652155.1 uncultured Planctomycetaceae bacterium
CCCATGCGAACATCTCCCGATCAAGCCCGACGTCTCCCCGATGCGATTTTGAGCCGCACGCGCATTTCATCCGCAAGCCAGCGACGATAAAATGCCAGCGTGCTTCGCTTGGCCATCGTGGCCTGCCTCACGGAGGTGATCGTGCGTTGAAACCATTATTCGTTTCGCTTGGTTGGCTGTTCGTGGCGCTGGGCCTCGCGGGCTCACTGGGTGGAGCCGAGGTCGAGGCGGCCGCGCGATTGCGCGAGCGGCTCGACTCGGGGGTGCTCACGTTTGGCGGCGATGAAGAGGGTGGCGCGCCCTATGTGCTGATCGACCCCATCGATCCCACGCGGCGAATCGGCTTCGAGGTCGAGTTGGCCGACGCGCTCGTCGCGGAGCTCTCGAAACTGTGCGGTCGGCCGATTCGCGCCCAGTTCGTGCAATACGACTGGGGCGCGCTCGTGCCCGGCTTGGACAAGCACGATTTCGATGTCATCCTCAACGGCTTCGAGGTGAACGCCCACGACCAGGGGCACGTGCTGCTCTCGCGGCCGTATTATAAGTTCGCGCAGCAATTGGTCGTCCGGGCCGACGAGGCCCAGATCGACACGCTGGCCGATTGCGTGCAGCGGCCCGTGGCGACACTGGCGGGCTCGGCGAGCGAACGTCTGCTGCAACGCGCGGGCATCCGCACGATCGTCGGCTTCGAGGGGCAAGTCGAGCCGTATCTTGATTTGGAGATTGGCCGGGTCGACGCCGTGGTGCTCGACGAGCCGATCTACCTGTATTACGCCGCGCCTAACCCCAAGCTGCGTGCCCAGGGCGCGCCACTCGACCCCAGCGCGTATGCGATCGGTCTGCGGCTCAACGACACCGTGTTGGCCGGCGCGTTGAACGAGGCGCTGTCGCAATTGATGCAAAGCGGTCGGCTGCGCGATATCTATCGCAAGTGGCATTTGTGGAACGCGGCCCAATCGCAGTTGGCACAAGGCGAGCAGCGAGTTGCCGAGTTGCACGGCCTGGGGTTTGACGACCAGGGGAAGATCGTCGACGAGCAGACGTTGCCAAGGGTCGAGTCGGTCGATCGCGCATTCATTGCCGCCTCGGCCGAGCAATGGACGTTCGACCGCTATGCTCCCGAGTTGCTCCGCGCCTCGTTGATGACGGTCGTGCTGACGCTGTGCAGCATGGCGCTGGCCGTCAGCTGGGGCTTGCTCGTCGCCGTCTGTCGGCTTTATGCCCCGTTGCCGCTACGGTACATCGCGCTGGGCTATGTCGAGTTCTTCCGCGGTGTGCCGCTGCTGCTCGTGTTGTCGTTCATTTACTTTGGTGTCGCGCCCAAGATCGATGACTGGCTCGCGGCCAGTGGCCTAAATTGGCACATGAGCGCCGTGTGGTGTGCGATCGTCGGCTTCGGTCTCACGTATGCCGCGTATGAGTCGGAAATTTATCGCAGTGCGATCGAGAGCGTGCCCCGTGGGCAATGGGAGGCCGGCCGGGCGCTGGGCATGCCCGAGCCACTCGTGTTCCGTCGCATCGTGTTGCCGCAGGCCATGCGCACCGCGCTGGGGCCCATGACGAACGACTTTGTGGCCTTGTTCAAAGACACGAGTTTGGTGAGCGTGATTGCCGTGCGCGAGCTGACCAAAGAGTACCTGGTGCTCGCGCGGTCGAGTTACAAGTTCGTCGAGCTCGGGTTGCTCACGGCCGCGTTGTATCTGATCATGTCGGTGCCGCTGGGTTATTTGTCGCGCTCGCTCGAACGACGCTGGGGGCCCAAACGATGACGGCTGAACGGCTGATCGAAATCGATCGAGTGCATAAACGTTTCGGCCCGCGCGTGGTGCTCGATGGCGTGACGCTGGGCATCGAGGCAGGGCAGACCGTGGCCTTGCTGGGGCCCAGCGGCGGCGGCAAGTCGACCCTGCTCCGCTCGATCAACGGGCTCAGCCCGCTCGACGCCGGCCAGATCCGTGTCGGCGAGCACCTATTGAGCCCCGGGCGATCGGGTAGCCAGGTCCGTGCGGTGCGGCGACTCGTCGGCATGATCTTTCAGGACTTTCAACTCTTTCCGCACCTCACCGCCTTGCAGAACATTGCCGAAGCGCCGATGCATGTGCTCGGGCAGTCAGTCTCGCAGGCCCACGCCCGCGCTCAGCAGTTGCTCGACCGCGTCGGGCTCGGCGACCGTGGGGGCGCGTATCCCGATCAGCTCAGCGGCGGGCAGAAACAGCGCGTGGCGATCGCCCGCTCGCTGGCCATGGAGCCGCGCGTGCTGTTGTGCGACGAGATCACCTCAGCGCTCGACCCCGAGCTAAAGCATGAAGTGCTCGCGGTGCTCGACGACCTGAAGCGCGAGGGCATGACGCTGATCGTCGTGACGCACGAGATTGGATTTGCGCGTCGGGCCGCCGATCGGGTGATCGTGCTGAGCGACGGCCGGATCATTGAAGACGGCCCGCCCCGACAGGTGCTCGATGCTCCGCAGAGCGAGCGGACGCAGCAATTCTTGCGCAATGTGCTGGCGTAGGGTAGCTCGCCGAGCCAATGAGCGGGGGTCGTCAGGCCCCCGATTTTTCGAAGTGCTGTGCTGTCGGGCGATGCAAGCTTATCGGGAGGCTCACGCCTCCCGCTCGTTGGGTGCGACGCAATGCGTTAAGGGCAATTAAATTACGTCAACTCGTCGGCCTGTCGGGACATTGTGAGCTAGAGTTACGTTGGCGAACGTTCGAGAGGAGTCGCCGGCGGCTGGACCATCTTTCGGGAAGGGAGCATCCGATGAGTCGACTCAACACGCTGATGAATGTGCTGGTGCTGGCGGTGATAATGGCCAGCGGCGGCGTGTTCGTGTCGTCCCGGACTTCGCTGCCGAGCCTGTCGCCGCCAGACGATGCGTGGTTTCAAGCACAGGTCATCGAGAGTCCGACGCCGGTGCTCGTGAAGTTCGGTGCGGATTGGTGCGGGCCGTGCCGCAGGCTCGATCCGGAACTCGATCAGCTTGGCCTCAACGGCAAGCTGGCCATCGTCCGTGTCGACGTCGGCAAGCATCAGCGGCTCGCGCAGCACTATGGGGTCTCGGGCATCCCGCACCTCTTGTTGTTTCAGCACGGTGTGGTCGTCGCGCAGCGTGTGGGCTATGCCGATCATGAGCAACTGCGGCAATGGGTGAGCGGGCACGCGAAGTGACCCATCGAGCGACGAAAGCAGACGTTGTCGCCACAAAGATCGCAAAGCAACACAAAAAAGAGTAGCGGAGAGTTAGAGCGTCTAACAAAATGGCAGCAGCGAGGGGGATAGTCCCATTTTTCTCGGCGGCCCTCGAAAAATTGGGACAGTCCCCAGCCATTTTATTCGACGCTCTTTTTGAGTCAGTACGGGTCGTGCGTTACTTGGCTTCCAGCAGGGCGTCGAGTCCGTCGTTCACCTCAAAGCGAAACTCGCCCCAGAGCGCGGGTTGTACACGCGCTTCGCCCGGCAAATCACTGAGGATAACCTGCGACTGATTGGCCCAGTAGTAGCGCGCGACGGTCGTTACTCCTTGCGGGTCACTCTCGATGGCGCCGAGGTCGCCGCGCAAGCTCAACGACTTGGTGGGGGCTTTGTGACCGAGCGCACTCCAGGGGATGGCGGCCTCGATCGTCCAATACTGCTGCAAGCGTTTGAAAGCGATCTTGGCCTCGCCGAGCGAACGCACTTCGTCGATCGTGATCTCGCCGACCGGTGAGCGAAACACGGTGGGCTCGACCGTCGATGGTCCTTGGCTCCGGTAGCGGTACAACATGCAGACGGGCTCGTCGTTGACCACCGAGAAGACCAGGCGGACATCGCCGATCACCGCTTCGCCCCGGGCCGGATCGGCTTGCGGGTCGAGTCCCAGGTGCAGATCGAGCGCGTCCCCTTTTTGAAACAACGTCTTCAGATCGTTCGCACGATTGATGAGTGGGCTATGATCCGATGATGAGCCAGCGACGTAGAGATACTGCGAGTCGAAAGCCAATTGGGCCTTCCAATGCGCAGTTTCTTTGCCATCGGGGCCATGCAGTTCTTTGATCGTGACCGACTCGGCGTGGGGCCAGTCGGCGACGAGATCGCCATCGATCGTGGGGGGCTTTGCGAGTGTGATGACGCTGAGCACCTTGGGGCCCGAGCGCGACAGGAACTGCTCGACCCGAGCTTTCTCTTGCAGCCAGCGGCGAGTCCGTTCCAAATCGTCGGCTGTGACCGTGCAGCGGCCTTCAAAGCGTTGCAGTTTTTCGAGTCCGTCGACGCGCATGACGGTCACGTGATTTTTGCCCGCTATGGCATACACATGTCCATCCTCGGCGCGTGTGACGTGGCCATGAAAATCTTCGACCGTTTTGCGCAGGTCGCTCAGATCGGTCTCGCCAGGACGATATTCGGGGACAGAGAAGAAGCGTCGCCCGTAGCCGCGTGGCCCGCCCACGAGGGTTGCGGCCAGGAGACCGTCGCGCGTGAAGGCATAGTAGTCGCCGTTGTTACCGCCGACGCAGAATAACGTTTCGCCGGCGATTTCAAAATGGCCGATCGTACCAAAGCCGCCAGTCAACACACCCGGCGGCCGATCGTAGAATCCCCACGGAGTCTGATACGACGCCTGCACGCTCATGTAGCGATCCGGATAGCTCCACAGCTTGCTGCCATCGGCGGCGAACAAGGTGTGCCCCATGACGAGCGTCTCGCCGCGGCCTGTGATCATGGCGTCGTGCGTGAGGCCGGGAAAATCTTCCGTTTTGCTCACGTCATAACGCGGCGAGCCGTCACGCTCGATCGACTCGGCGCGAAGGCGAAAGCCAACGTCGCGGGTGCGGAAATTCAACGACAGATCGTCGCCAATGTACGGAGCGCGAGTCACTTCGCGCTGGGCGATCAACTGCACCTCGTTGGCTTGCACCTGTGTGTCATGATCGAGATCGACCCAAACGAAGCCGGTCGTGAGTGCGTTGAACTCACGTGACTTGTCGCGCAAGGCCTTGTTGCGGGCGAGTTCTCGCCAGTCGCCGAGCACGCCGGCGGCGACAATCGGCACCGCCTCGCCGGCCACTTCGCGAGCAATGACGCTGGTCGGGCCCGCGTCGCCAAACGGGGTGACCACCGGCCGATCACCGATCAAGTAGCGATGTTCGCCAACGTAGGCCACACGGTCGCACAGATAATAGCCGCCGCCGTAGGGCGCGAGTCGGCTCTCGAGCGTACTCGTGCGGCTCGCGTAGTCGAGGCGAAATTTCATCCCCAGGTGATTGACCACCGTACGATCGCGTGGATCCATCATGCCGCCGCCGCCGTAATGGGTTGGTCCCAGGATTTCCTTTTCGAACTGTCCCTGGGCCGACCATCGGCTGATGCGTTTGGGCTGGAAGTTCGTTTCGACGATCCAGAGTTTGCCCTCCGCGTCGAACGTCATCGCCGTGGGCTCGACGAGCTTCGTGGGATCCCATTTGCCGAGCGACTTGGGAGCCCCGCCAAACGACAGGACCTCACGGCCCGTTTTGATGTCGAACGCTTTCACACGTTTCGTCAGGCCATCGAGTACAAACAAACGACCGTCGGGATGAAACGCGAGTGCGCGTGGACTGCCGGCCGCGGCAGGGGCAATCACCACGTCGGTCACGCTGGGCGTCGGCGAGAATTGCGTGAGTTGGCGAATACGAACGATCCCTTGATCGCTCGCGGCGAACAAATCTCCTGAGCGATCGAATGCCAGCGCCCCCGCACCGCTCAGCGGAATATGTCCGAGCACGCGGGCTTCTCGACCTTCGGTGTCGGGCAAACTCAGCACCGTCACGCGCTGCGCCAGACTCATTGTGCGCGTCACGTCATTACCGGCGGGCTCGAGTGCCACGAGCGCCTCGAAGCCCCCGTCGATGAACGCTCTTGGCTGCACGCCGACTCCTTGCGGTGGCTCGATGTACCGCAGACGCAAGGCCCGGGTCGAGACGACCTCGCCAAAGTCGGCGGTCACGACGCGGTTTGTATGCCAAGAGAACTTGATATGGTTGCGAGTTTGACGATGGCGGTGTACCTCTCGCCACTGCGAGTCGTCGGCCAGCGCTTGCTCATTCAACGGCTGATCGACTGGGCCGGCCCAAACGTCGATTGCCAGACCGCTCCACTCCAGAGGGCGCATGACCACGCAACCTCGTAACGCTGCCGGCTGGTCCCATAGCAGCGTCGCGGTGACCGGGTCGGAAAAGGAGATGGGCCGTGTCGCGGGACGCTGGAAGCGCCAACTGCCGTTTTTAGAGACCTTCCCTTCGGCGGTAATAAACTTGGCCCGGCTCGCGGCGTCGCGATACCGACGGTCGAGCAGCAGGCCATAGTCCAGGCGGCGTAACGTGGGGCCCGTGAACACCACGGCCCGGGTCGTTAAGCCTTCGGTACTCGAGGCCAATTCGGGACGCTCCTGGCCGGTGGTCTGAAGTCGGACCCAAGTCTTGGAGTCAAAACGCGACTCGATGTCGCCGAGCAGATCGTCGAGCAGGGCGCTGGACTTCTTCGTCGCGCTCGCCACGTTGCTGTCGAGCGTTGGGTCGGGGGGCTGAAACGCCTTGGGCAGTGTTTTGCCCGGCCGCAGAGCCCAGACTTCGGTTGTCCCAGTGGGCACGAGCACCGAGCCGAGCGGCACCTCCTTATTGAATGGCAGAACGAGCGTGTTGGCCAGGGGACCTTTCGTGTCGGCGTCACCAAAATTGGCGTTCGTCGAGCTCGTCATGGCTTGAAAGGTCGAGAAGACTTCCTCGGCCGGGTTGAGCGCGGTCTCGTGGACCTTTTTGGGATAGATCGGTGGCGCGACCCATTTGAGCTCGACGTCGGCGGTGTTGAACGCCGAGCGGACCCACGCCCCGGGCGAGCTACGGTAACTTACACACAACATACCCGGCTTAGCAGCCGCACCGCTTCGATCGCTGTGGATGTACCCGGTCGCGTGTCCCGGCAATTGCTCGTCGTATTTGAACTTGAAGAGTTGCTGATGAGCAAAATTTTGTTGGGGGTCGATTCGTGTGACGTGATCGTTGTTCACGATGTAGGCCGAGCGTCCGTCGCTCACCAATCGTAGCGCGCCCGGATGTTCGGACCAGACTTTGGTCCCCTGGAGATCAGTGGCGATGAGACCATATCCAAACTCGGCTCCCGACGCGCTGAAGAACAGTTGATCGCCGACGGCACAACAAGCCACCGGGGGCGAGTGATCGGCCATCCAGCCTCCTCCGCCGCTCACCGGAGCGTTCCAGGCGGGTTGACCCGGGTTGTAGGCCGTGAGTTCGTGAGTCAACTTGAGCGGCGGTCGCACGATGCCGAACAACGTGTACTCGCCGGGGGTGACGGTCTGGCCCTGATCGTCGGTCAAATCCCAGGCTTCGCGAACGGCGCCTTGTGCGCGCGGCGTCTCGGCGATCAATCGTCGCACGTGTTTGCCGCTCGCATCACTGAGCCGCGCGGCAATAAATCCGCTCAGCGGGAGTTGATATTCGACCGACACCGGAGCCGGAGGAATAAAGGACTGCGGCGGAGTTTCATCGTCGGCCAAGGGCACGAGCGCGACGAGACCCAAGCGGTTAGCGCCTGGGTTCGCCGCCGGGAGTTTACCCACCACTCGAAACGCCTGGGCGAGCGGAGGCGTCTCGATCGGCAGGAGTCCAGGCCCGCCGCTGCTCGACGAGAGCGCGAGCGGCTGCCACTGGGTCTCGTCAGCTAAGCGCGGATGGTTCGTCACCGAGGGGGGGAGATACGAATACGTCGCCCCTGCCGTCGGCGGCTGCAACCAAGCCAACGCGGCCAAGGCCCGCGCGTCGGGCCAGTAACCCATCGCTTGTTCGAGGACCTCGGGGGGCTTTTTGCTTTTGCCGCTGGTCACCGGCGGGGGCTTGAGTTTGGATCGCCCCTGACCACCCATCATCTCCGGACTCCAATAGCGGCCGGCGAGCAGCAACACCGCATCGCATTTCGAGGCGTGAGGGGTCGTGTCCCACGGCAGATTGTTGACCTTGTAGGTGAACCGGACCGCCCGCGCCGACGTAACCCGAGCGAGCGGATGGACCGGGCCATGCTCGACACTCTGCCATTGCTTCTCATCGGTTACGTCGCCCGGGTAGTTGGCCGCGTCACGCAAGATGCTCACACTCGGCGCGAACGTGCAGATACTGCCCAGCGTGATCGGTTGTTTGAACGCGAGGCGAAAGTGACGCACCTCGGCGCTCTGCGGGCCGGTGGACCACGCGCTGCGTGTCGCGATCTGGGTTCGCCCCAGCAGCGCGGAGAGCGTTTCGAGCGCGGCGGGACCCAAGTCCTCGCGCCCCACGAAGGCTCGGCATTGCTCGATGTCGAGATCGTCGACGGTCGCGGCGAGCGTGACCTTGCTCGGCTCAGCGGCCCGAAGTGGCGTGGGGCTCGTGATCCAGTCGGTCAGCAAGGCCAACCACAGCATGAGGGTCAATCGAACCACAAAAGGATCTCCAGACAGAAGTGCTCATACAGCTCGGGAGCCTATTCTGATCGGCTTGGCAAACGATCGCTAGGGGGCAACCTTGAGCTGGTCGGACCTCGCGGCACGCAACCGTCTCGGTTCCAACCCAACGTTCCGCCAGGATGACCCATAATCACATTGTCTCCTCAAAGTCGGGCGGGATAGAATAGACTCTGTTCATCGCGATGATCGGAGCCCTTTCGTGAAGCCGACTGCTCCGACCGACTGAATCCTCAACTCTCGGGAGATTGATTCATGGGTTGCCATCCAAGAGCGAATCGCGTGGCATCGAATCGAATGGCCATTTCGCTCGTACTGACGCTGGCAATCGCTTCGCTGGTGCAGGCTCAACAGCCCGTGCCGCCGAGCGCCGCCGCGCCGTCGGTCATCGCGGCCAAGTCGTTGGGCGTGTTCGTTAGCAACGAGGCCGGCTTTCCATTTGTGTTGCAGGTAGAAACTCGTGGCGATTTCACGCTCGTGCGCGGCCTAGGTCGCTTGCCCTACTCGGTCGACGATCCGACGTTGATTGGTGTAGCGTTTCAGGGCATTGGGCCAGCTAGTGCTCGTACTGGGGTGCGCGGCGCGCTGACCTTGCAGAGCGACGGAGTGCGACAGAAAGCCCCGCAGACTCTTCCGTGGGTTGGTTTGTACGATGCGGAAACCGATGGCTGGCAAACGATGCTTTCTCCGAATCATTTCGCCGGCACGGCCCGTTCAGGTTCTCCGGCTGTGCAGGCTCCGGAGCAACTCAAGAAAGACGATTGCTTGGCGGACGACTTGCTTGAAGACTTTGTTAAGGACGCTAAAGGGGCTCTTCAGGCTTGGCAATTGGTTGATCTTGCACGAGATGCGGCAACAGGCATTCAGTCGCACACACCGCAAAGAGTGCGAGCCCAGGCGACATCCTTACGCGACAACCTCCGCTCGAACTACACAGACTTGGTTCAAGACATGGCGGATTTCGGTAGTCGCATCTCCCAGGGCATCACGGGATCGGGCGCAAATCCACCCCCAGTCAAGCCATCGGATCCTTTTACCGGTAAACCGTTGGATCAGGTATTGGGGACGATGTGGGCCCGTGGAATGACGAACGATCGACTTTCCTCTGTGCTCGTTGCGGCACCCGATGCGGCCCGTGCCTGGCAAGTCACGCGGGTCACACGACTGCCCGACGGTCGCATTGAAATCGTTAACTACGGCAATGCTCCCGACGTCGCCCAAGGGAGCACCGGCACGAGCGGCGGAGGCAACTCTGGCGGTTCGAGCACTGGCGGTTCGGGTGGCG
>CAZZBK010000135.1:9849-15980 GCA_964652155.1 uncultured Planctomycetaceae bacterium
GGCGGTTCGGGTGGCGCTGGCGGCGGCTCGTCGACTTCCGCAGGGAACACAGCCTCGAATGGTGGGAACAGTTCCAGTGGCGCGACCGGCTCGGGCGCGACGTCCGGCAGCGGCAGGCAACCGGGCGGCGTGGGGGGCGCTAGTGGTGGCTCTACGGGTTCTGGCGGCGCAGCGAATCCTGGAAACACTGGGCAGCCGGCTGGCGGCAGTGTCGCGGGGGGCGGCAGTGTCGCGGGGGGCGGCAGCAACTCCGGCGTGACAGGCGTCGCGGGCACGCCGCCCAGCAGCGCAGGCGCAGGGCGGAACCCCGATACAACATCAACCGACGGCTCCGACCGAGTGTCCGTCAATCGCTCGAACCCACCTGTGTCGGGTCCCGGCGGTCCGGGCAGACCGCCCTTGTCGATGACCCAAGCGCTCGACGGCTTGCTCGATTTTTTTCGTGGCCCTAACAGTCCGCTGAACCCGCCGCCCCTTACCGGTCCGAATGCTCCGGCCAATCCACCAACCGTAACGTCCCCACCGCCATCCGGACCCGGTACTCCGGCCAACCCGCCGACTGTGACGAATCCGCCGCCGTCCGTTCCGGGCGGTACGAAGCCGCCATCAACTCCGCCGCCGCCACCGCCGGTTGCGTCGGCACCTGGGCCGCGCAGTGGACCAGCACTACCGACGCCTCGCTCCCGCGATCCTCAAGTGTACGACCCCAACGTTACGGTGTTGGTCAACGAAGATGGCGGTCAAGCTCTGACCCCTGCATTGACAGCCGCGCAAATTAATGCCGCCCGCGCCGCGCTCAACCGCAATATGGTAGCCGGGGGCGTTCACACGCTCGCTAAAGGCCCCAAGGCTGACGGCGATCCCCACGCCGATGCGCCCGGAGCGAAACCCGACGACAAGAAACCCCATCCGCTCGCAGGATCATGGCAGATGACCGCTCCGGGAGCGAATCTCCCAGCTGGTTACACCGCTGACATCGTTATCACGGTCAACGGTGGGGCGATTCACATTGCTAGCACTTATTTTGTTCCCGGCTCTGGGAATTATTCGTCGACCTCAGACGGAACGATTACCGGTCCGGAGCATGGGCCATACGCGCTCAGCGCGACGACGAACGGCATTGCGTCGACTGCAACCCTGACGCTCTCGGCCGATAGCTCAACTATGTCCATAACAGTAAGGGGTCTCACATCCACGTTGCGTCGCACGAGCCCGGCACCTCAACCCGCCAAGCCCGGCACAGGCGATCAGCCCTACAAAGCCCCGGCTGCGGTACCATCGAGTTCCAGCGGCGCGGCGCAACATACTCCGCCCCCTGCGACAAGTCCGCTAGACGCCGGCGGGCCGTTGCTATCGCAGGCCCAACTGGACGCAGCTCGCAACGCGTTGGGCCGGGCTGTCGGTGGAGCCGCGCACTCGCCGCCGGGTTCGCTCAACAACTCGCCGCGTGCTCCCCTGGCCGCTCCCGCACAAGCCGCTTTGAACGGGCCCATGCCTCAGCCAACCAAACCGAGCGTGATCCGCGTCCCGAATGTCATCGGCCTAACGGCCGACGAAGCGAGCTCCAGGATCCAAGCGGCTGGGCTGAATGCTCGTAGCGAGCGCGGCGAACTGGCTTCGCGGCCGGACGAATCGGAAACAGTCTATGGCCAGGAACCGAAAGGGGGCCAGGACGTGCAACCTTCGAGCGTCGTGTTCATCAGCATTTATCAACCATATCAGCAGCCCACGCGGGTCGTGGGTGGGAAGCCCGCCCGCTATACGTCGTTGACCGGTGATTGGAAATGCAGCTGTGGCGAGACGTGGTCTTTGCAGCAGCAGGGGCAGAACATCGTCGGCCAAGAATCGATGGACGGTCGTGTACGCCGTCTGCAAGGCACATTCACGGGCGGTCAGTTCCGCTTTGCGTTCCAAACCACCGATGGAGAGCGAGGGCAAGGTGTCATGGTGCCCGATCCGGAACTGAAGCGAATGAACTGGCGGATGACATTGAGTACCGGCGAAACCTGGGACGGTAGCGTCCAACGACAGTAGCGGTTCAGCGATTCGTCTCCAGCCATCTATTTTCGGAAGTGATGAGATGCGATACGGTTTGCTCGCGGTGACCTTGTTAAGTATGGCTGGGGCAGTAGTTTCCGCCGCCGAAATTCGGGGCCAGATCGCGGCGGTTGATGAGCAGGGGGTTGCCGTCGTCGTCAGTGGCAATTTCGAGCCACAGCCGGGCGACAAGTTTGTCGTCACCGTCGAGGTGCCGGGGGTCGGTGAGGCCAGTATCGCCCAGGGCCAAGTAAACGTCCTCGACGAGGGGATCGTGCTCGGCAAGATCGTGTCATCGACGGGCAAGGTCGCCGTGGGGCAGAAGGTCAAGATCGACTCGCCCCAGGCGGTGCAAAAACGGGCTCTGCTCACGGCCTCGCCCGCCGCGATCCGCGGTCAGATCGGCGCGGTCGTTGACAAGGAGATTACCATTGTCACCACTTCTAAGGTCGATCCCGCAGTCGGTGACAAAGTCGAGGTGTATGTCGATGGTCCCGTGACCGGGCCCGCGCGTGTCGGCGTCGGCAAGGTGGCCGCGGTTCAAAACGGTTTGATCACAGCACTCATCGAGCAGGCGACCGGCCCGATCGCTTTCGGCCAACCGGTGCAGATCATCTCGGCCCAAGCGCAGCCAGAGGCAGGCTCCCCGGCCGCTTCTGTGTCGGGAGGCGAGGTACAGGGCTTAAAGCTCGATCCTGTCGATGCCGGTGTGGCCGAGTTACTCGACCTGCCCAAAGCGGCCGGGTTGTTGGTCCGCAGCGTCGCGCCAAATTCGCCCGCCGAGACGGCCGGGGTCAAGAAACGAGATGTGCTGTTGCGTGCTGCCGGCGCGGAGTTGAACGATCTCGAAGCGTTTCGCGCCGCCACGGCGAGCGGGGGCGAACTGAGAGTCGAACTCTGGCGCAACGGCGCGGCTCAGACCGTGGTACTCGCTCTGCCTGTCCCCGCGACGTCTGCCACGCCGGCGACGACGCCGAGTTCGCCCGAGGCTGCGACGCCGGCCGTCTGGATCGGATTGGTCATCGAGAACTTTCGTGACGATGTTCGAGTCAATGGAGTCATTCCTGGCTCGCCAGCAGCCCGGGCCGGGTTTCATGCGGGCGACCGACTGCTGACGCTCGACGCTGAGGAGGTCGTCGACTATCAGCTATTCACGCGCGCGGTTTCCAGCGGCGCTGCCGGCAAGGTCCGTCGTATCGTAGTCGCGCGCGGTGAGCAGCGGCTGACGATCGATCTGATGCCTGAACCGCGTCCGACGAGTGAACAGCTCTTTGCGCGGATAAAAAAGCTGGCTGAAGCGGGTGACCATGACGCCGAGTACGAAGTCGGCATGATGTATCAAGACGGACGAGGGGTCCCTGATCGCGACCTGGCCGCGGCGAGCAAGTGGCTGCTCAAGGCCGCCACGGCGGGCGAGGCTCGGGCTCAAAGCGAGTACGGCGCTTTCTTGATGCTAGGCAAGGGCGTTGAAAAAAATCCCACCGAGGGACTGAACTGGGCTCGTAAAGCAGCCGACCAGGGCTACCCGACCGCCGTGCGGAACATGGGTATCGCCTATCACCATGGGATCGGCACCAATAAGGACGAAGCCGAGGCGCGGCGCTGGTTCAAGCTGGGCTTGGATCAGGGGTCGCTGAAAACGTTGGTCCATCTGGGCCAATTATACGAGGAGGGAGATCTCTACGAAAAAGACCTCAAGCAAGCGGCCGAATTCTATCGCACCGCGGCGCATCGAGGTTACTCCACAGCGGCCTCCGAGTGGGGACGCTGCCTGCTCGATGGAGTCGGAGTCGAGCAAGATCGGCTCTCCGCCGTCAAGTGGATCAAGCTCGCCTCGGACGCCGGCGATCCACGGGCTCAATTCATCTTCGCACGCATGTATCTCGACGGCCTCGGAGTGCCGCAGGACCACGCAGTAGCCCTGGAGTGGTTTCGCAAGGCGGCGGCGCTGGGAAATACCTCGGCGATGTTCAACCTGGGGTGGGCTTTCTCCAGCGGAAGCATGGGGGTGAAAATCGATGATGCCGAGGCAGCACGCTGGTATCGCGCCGCGGCCGATCTCGGGAGAGTCGATGCCTACATCGAGCTCGGCGTGCTGTACGAATACGGTCGCGGAGTGCCTCAAAGCGACGAGCAAGCCGTTGTTTGGCATCGCAAAGCGGCCGAAGCGAATCTAGCGATGGGACAATATAACTTGGCCAATATGTACTCGCGTGGGCGCGGCGTCGAACAGAGCGACGCCGAGGCATTGAATTGGTACCACAAAGCCGCGCTGCAAAAAAACTCACTCGCGGAATTTCAAATGGGAGTCATTGCCATGGAAGGCCGCATCGTGCAGAAAGACTTCAAAACTGCCTTCGGCTGGTTTATGAATTCCGCCAAACAAGGCTACGCTCCTGCCCAGCACAATCTGGGCGTACTGTACGAGAACGGCCAGGGCGTGGCCGCCAATCAGGCCGAAGCAATTAAGTGGTACCAGCGGGCCGCCCAGCAGAACCAACCTGAATCGATCGAAGCCCTCAAACGGCTCGGCGCGCGATGATCGATCGGCAATCCGCAGGGGCTGCGGACACCGCTCCACTCGTCGATAACGTGGCTCTAGCATCCGCCGGCCAACGCGGAGTCGCGCACGGTTTTTTCAAGGGACTTTGAACGGATGCATTTTCTCTCGCGGGAAGCCACGGTCGCGCAGGTCGGCTTTAGTCGCTGGCTGGTCCCACCAGCCGCTATCTCGGTCCATATGTGCATTGGCGAGGTGTACGGATTCAGCGTGTTTAACGTCCCGCTCACCCAAGCCGGCGCAGGCTGGACGATTCCGCAAGTGGGCTGGGTCTACTCCATCGCGCTGTTCATGCTCGGCATGTCGGCCGCCGTGTTGGGCAAGTGGGTGGAACGCAACGGACCACGCAAAGCGATGGTGGCAAGCTGTCTCTGCTTCGCGGGGGGACTGCTCGTCTCGGCCATCGGCGTCAAGCTGAAGATGCTCGGACTGCTCTACCTTGGTTACGGCGTGCTGGGCGGCATCGGACTCGGGCTCGGTTATATCGCGCCTGTGTCCACGCTCATTAAATGGTTTCCCGACCGCCCCGGCATGGCGACCGGCATGGCCATCATGGGCTTCGGCGGCGGCGCGCTCATCGGCGCGCCGTTGGGCGTAAAACTCATGGACCATTTCCAATCGCCCACGTCGGTCGGAGTGGCCGAGGCGTTCGTCGTCATGGCCGCGTTGTATGCCCTGTCGATGCTGTTTGGGGCCTGCCTCGTGCGCGTGCCCCCCGAGGGCTGGAAGCCGCCAGGCTGGGAGCCCTCGCAGCATGTCAAACCGCTGATGACCAACGACCAGGTCGCGGTCGACGTAGCCTGGAAGACTCCGCAATTCTGGTGCCTTTGGGTCGTGCTGTGCATGAATGTCAGCGCCGGAATCGGCATTCTCGGGCAAGCATCCAAGATGTGTTCAGACATGTTCGGCGTCAACGCGGCGGTCGGCGGCGGCTTCGCCGGATTGCTCAGCCTTTTTAACATGGGGGGCCGATTCGTCTGGTCGTCGATCTCCGACCTGACGGGTCGAAAGACTGTCTACGCCATTTACTTTCTGCTCGGCGCGCTGCTGTACTGTGTCGTCCCCTGGACACAGAGCATCCAGAACAAAACGCTGTTCGTGATCGTCACGGCGGTCATCATCACCATGTATGGCGGCGGCTTTGCCACCATCCCCGCGTACCTCCGCGATCTGTTTGGATCCTTCCAGGTCGGTGCCATTCACGGCCGCCTCATCACCGCGTGGTCAGTCGCCGCGCTGCTGGGCCCCAGCCTGGTCAATTACATCTCGACCGCCGAGATTGCCGCGGGCGTCCCCAAAGCCGAAGCCTACAACTCCACGATGTTCCTCATGGCCGGCCTGCTGATCGTCGGCCTCATCGCCAATCTGCTCGTGCGACCGGTCGATCCGAAACACCACCACACACCATCGAGCGGAGCCCACACCGGATGAAGCGCCTCCGATTTGCCCTGGCCTGGATCTGGATCGCCCTGCCCTTGGGCTGGGGTGTTTACCAGTCGGTGCAGAAATCGCTGCCCCTATTCCGCGACCCCGC
>CAZZBK010000136.1:0-15946 GCA_964652155.1 uncultured Planctomycetaceae bacterium
GGCGGTGTCACATGTCACTCGCCGGGGTTTGCTTCGCAAACCACCAGCCACCCACCACGCTGACGCTCACACGCAGGGGCTGAGGAACTGTGACAGTTTGGCACATGTGCGGTCCTTTTGGCACAGGCTCGAAATAGGCATTTCTCCGAGCTTGGCGTCGAGTTATCCTCAGGGTGTAGTCCTCTGTAGGGTCTCACGACGGTCTAGCTTGCGAGGCGACGCGCCATGCATATCATCCGCAGTTTTCTCATCGCGGCGCTGACGGTGTCGGCGCTCGCACGCTCAGCCGTGGCGGTCGATTACGATCGACCGCCGATCAACTACAGCCAGAGCACGCCCGACAATTGCATCTCGCGGCTGCAACACCGACTGGATCAAGGCCAGGCCACGCTGAATTACGCTGGGCATCTCGGCTATCTGCCCGCGCTGCTCAAGTCGCTTGGCATCGACGAGTCGTCGCAAACGTTGGTGTACTCGAAGACGAGCTTTCAGCGGCATCGCATTTCGCCCGAGACGCCCCGCGCCTTGTATTTCAACGACGAGGTGTATATCGGCTTTTGTCAGTTGGGCGAGGTGCTCGAGATCAGCGCGGTCGACGCGCAACTCGGCACGGTGTTTTACTCACTCTCGCAAGATGACACGGATCAGCCCCGGTTTGTCCGGCAGAACGATAACTGCCTGCTCTGCCATGCCGGGTCGCACACGCAAGGCTACCCGGGCCACATCGTGCGCAGCGTGTATGTCGACGCGGGGGGGCAGCCCGTGCTGGCGATGGGGACCCATCGGGTCGATCAATCGCTCCCCATCAAGCAACGCTGGGGCGGCTGGTACGTCACGGGCACACACGGCACGCAGCCACACCTGGGCAACCTCATCGTGCGCGGCGGCACGCGTCGACCCGAGGAAATCGACAATCAAGCGGGCCTCAACGTGGTCGACCTGCGTGATCGATTTGACACGCAAAACTATCTCACTCCGCACAGCGACCTGGTGGCGCTCATGGTGCTCGAGCATCAGGTGGAGATGCACAATCTGCTCACGCGCGCGTCGATGCAAACACGGCAGGCCTTGTATGACGAGGCGCTGCTGAATCGCGAGTTGAAGCGGCCGGCCGATTTTCGCTCGGAGAGCACGACCAGTCGGATTCGCGCGGCGTGCGAACCGCTCGTGAAGTACATGCTCTGCGCCGAGGAGGCTGAGTTGGCCGCTCCGTTGCGGGGCACGACAGCCTTCGCCCGGCAGTTCGCCGAGCGCGGGCCGCGAGACGCTCGGGGGCGGTCGCTGCGCGACTTGGACCTTGAACGGCGGTTGTTCAAATATCCGTGCAGCTACCTGATTTACAGCGCGTCGTTTGACGCCTTGCCGGACGAGGCTCGGCACTATGTGTGGCGGCGATTGGGGGAGGTGCTCGGCGGTCAGGACACGAGCCGCGACTTCGCGCCGCTCTCGCTCGACGACCGTCGCGCAATCCGCGAGATCTTGCGGGACACGAAAGACGTGCCAGCCGATTGGCTCAAGTGACGCTCGACTGCGGGCCTCGGCTCGTGTTTTTCCGGGGCAATTTGGGTCGCTTGACACTGCTGCCCCATCACGGCGACAATGACGGTCGTCGTTGAAAACCTGCCGCCGCGTCGAACGTCTCCCGCTATGACTGTCACGGTTGAAGCCAAGCGTCACGCTGTTCGAGTCGCCCGCGCGCTGGCCAAGCTGTATCCCGACGCGGAGTGTTCGCTCGAATACTCGTCGCCGCTGGAGTTGCTCATTGCGACGATTCTCTCGGCCCAATGCACCGACGCGCGGGTGAATATCGTCACCCGAGATTTGTTCCGCCGCTACCGGAGCGCGGCCGACTATGCCCGCGCCCCGCTCAAAGCGATTGAACAAGCGGTGCAATCGACCGGTTTTTTTCGCAACAAGGCCAAGAACATCCAAGGCTGCTGTCGCCGGTTGGTCGAGTTGCACGGCGGCGAGGTGCCCGACGATTTGGAGGCCTTGGTGGCGTTGCCGGGCGTGGGTCGCAAGACGGCGAATGTCGTGCTGGGGGTCGCGTTCCAGCAGGCCAGCGGCGTGGTGGTCGACACGCACGTCACGCGGCTCAGCCGCCGGCTCGGACTCACCCGAGCCAACGATGCCGTCAAGATCGAGCGAGATCTGATCGCGCTCGTGCCGCGCCAGCATTGGATTGCGTTGAGCCATCGTCTGATTCAACACGGTCGCCGCGTGTGTGTGGCGCGTAAGCCGAAGTGTGAAGAGTGTTCACTCAACAAGCTCTGCCCGCGCATTGGCGTCAATGCCGGCTGACCGAGGATGTTGCCATGATCTTGTCGGGCCAAGAAATCGAGCGGCGGTTGGGAACGGATATCAAGATCGAGCCATTCGATCCGGCGAATCTGAATCCGAACAGCTACAACCTCACGCTGCACAACGAACTGCTCACCTACGAGGAATTGGTGCTCGACATGCGCCGCCCCAGCCGGGTGCGTCGGCTCACGATTCCGCCCGAAGGACTCGTGCTGAGTCCGAATCAGTTGTACTTGGGACGGACGGTCGAAATGACCGAAACGCACCAGTTGGTCCCGATGATCGAGGGCCGTAGCAGCGTCGGTCGATTGGGTCTGTTCGTGCATGTCACGGCGGGGTTCGGCGACGTCGGCTTCCGCGGCTACTGGACGCTGGAAATGTTCGCCGTGCAACAGGTGCGCGTGTACCCGAACGTGCCGATCTGTCAGATTTTCTATCACCAGATAGCCGGCGACCACACCGAGTACGCCAGCAACAAGTACCAGAACAACCACGACATTCAGCCGAGCTTGCTGTTCAAAGAGTTGAATCCCGAGAGCGACCACGATCCGCAGAAGCGGCTGGAGTTTGGCGCGGATCGGTATTACCAATAGGAGCCTGTCCTATTGAGGTCTGCGGGTACTGAGCCAAGGCGATCACCGCTAGCCCGATGTATCCCGGCCTCGCGTTGCTCGCCGGGGCTCTTTCGCTACGCCGAGGTCAATAACGCCGACAGGCGAGGGGGCGTCGCCCGCCATGCTTGGTGACCGGCGCTTATTTGCCGGCGATCGCTTGCATGACGGTGCTACGAATAAAGTCCGACAGACCGTCGAAGCCCCGGCTGTGGGCAGCCGACTCGAACGACAATTTCTCGTTGGCCGAGAGCAGCACGTTCACTTGCTCAGCTCGGACCCCCGCGGCGGCAGGCATGGGTGCGGGCTGCCCCGCTTCAAGTAAACACGCGACGGTGGCAATGAGCCCCTCGCGCGTGAGCTTAACCGCCGCGTCGGTCGTCGGGCCATCGCCGAAGACCGTGGGCATTTCGAGCCCGCGTCCATACCAGTGCCCATCTTCCTTCCACAGCACGACTTGATACTGATCGGCAATGTCACGGGCTTTGGCCAGGATGACAGGGCTAAATGGTCGCTTAAGTTCGCGCAATGATTTTCTCGATTTGGCGCACATAGGCAGGCTTGACCTTTCCATGATGGACGGGGACGCTCACGCGTGGCACGCCCGGCTTGAGAAAAAGGGACGCTCACGCGTGGCACGCCCGGCTTGAGAAAAATATGATGAGAGCCGGTGATCCGATCGAGTTGATAGCCTGCTCGTTCGAGTAGCTTCTTGACCTCGGCGTATCGCACCTCGCTTGGCATATCGTATATCTACATAATATACGAAACCCCGGTCAAGCAAACCCTGGCCAGATAATGTCCGTAGAATCACAGCAACCTGTACACCGCTTCCTTGATGGCTGAAGGGGACGAGTTAGAGGAAGGGGCAGAAGCGTCCGTTTATGCCCTCCTCAGCCGCAACGAGAGCGGGGACACGCTGCAAGCTTGCTGCCGCGGCCGGCGGGCGGCTACATGATCGCGAAGTAGTTGGCGACGGCCTGGTCGAAATACTCGGAACACAGCTCCGGCTTGACCTTGAGAAAGTGGCAGTAATTGCGAATTTGCAGCAGCAAATCGCGCGGCTGGCAGCATCGGAATGGCCGCTTGACCGACCGATAGTGCCGCTCGATCAGGTCGTCGATGACTCGCTCGTCGTACTCGAAATCGAGCGCGGCGCACATCATGCGGAACAACTCGCGGAACTCGGTCTCGCTGGGGTCATGCACCTCGACCTTGTACGGAATGCGCCGCAGAAAGGCGTCGTCGACCAAGTCGCGCGGCTCAAGGTTCGTCGAGAATACGATCAACTGATCAAACGGCACCTGAATCTTCTTGCCGTTGGGCAAATTCAAATAGTCGTAGCGCTTCTCGAGCGGCACGATCCAACGATTGAGCAACTCGTCGATCGGCATTCGCTGTCGGCCAAAGTCGTCGATGACCAGCGTGCCGCAATTGCTCTTGAGCTGAATGGGCGCCTCGCTGATGCCGGTCGACGTGTTGAGCGTCACCTCGAGCATGCTCATCGTGAGCTCGCCGCCAACAATGATCGTCGGCCGGGCAATCCGCACCCAGCGGCGGTCGATGTGGTTCTTGTCGATGAGCCCCTCGGTGCGCTCGATGCCCACCACCTCATGATTGCTGGGGTCGAACAGCCGGATGATCTCGCCATCGACTAAGATGGCTCGCGGCACCCAGACGGCGCTGCCGAAGGCGCGGGTAATCCGCTCGGCGATGCTGCTCTTGCCGTTGCCTGGCGCGCCGAACAAAAACAATCCGCGGCCGGAATTGATCGCCGGACCCAAGCGTTTGACGGTCGTGTCGCTCAGCAGCAGATCGTGGAACGCCTTCTTGACGTCGTCGACCGTGGGATGTTGATTGGTGAGTGATTGCTGCGTGACGCTGGCAATGTAATCCTTGAGCGCCACCGGCGCCGCGCCGTAGTAGGTGCAGTGCTCGCTCAGACGTCGGGCCCGCTCGCGCCCCATGTCGGTGAGCTGATACATGTAGTCGTTGGCCATCGCCGCGCCGCGATAGATGACCAACTGGTCATGCTTCATCTGTTGCAGCAATTCGTCGACGATGGTGAATGGCAAGCAGAGCTGATCGGCCACCTGTCGACCCGTGGCCGAGCCGGCCGCGAGCAAAAACTTAAGCGCCAGCGACTCGACGAACCCTTCACTCAGCCGCGCCTCTTGCAGCGACTCGGGCTCGATGGGCACGAACTGTCCGCTCGCGATGTTCTTGAATCCGCTACCCCCGCCGCCACTCGATGGCCGGTTGATCTGATTTCGGACCCGGCTGAGCAGTTCGTCCAGATCGATATCGGCGACGGCTTTGCCCAGGTTCGAGCCGGTCGCCGCCGCGGGGGGCGTGCCGCCGATCGGAACGGGACCTTTCGGAGCTACAGCGTTGGGAATGGTACTCATCGCGGCGAATCATCCTGCTAGACGTTGACTTTCAGGCGGCTGAATCACGTGCCCCGCACAACACGCTCAGCCGAGCGCGCGTCAGGGCTTCAACCCGTAAAGGTCATTGCAAGTCTAGTTTGAGTTCCGCCTCGAAAGAGCCGACCGCGACCGTGGGCCGCCGAGGATTGCGAGGAAGATTTCGACCGTCGCGTCGGTGATATCGATTGTGCCGAGAATTACGCCGGGAGGCGGACTTTTACGACCGCCTTGGCCACGTCGCGCGAAGTCCCTAACGGGGCGTGCCCGTCATCCGGGTAGAAAACGACGAACGAGCCCGCCGGCACCGTTAGCCACTGGCTGGGCTGATCGCGGTAGAGCGCCACGTCTCGCCCCTCATCGTAGGGGAGCTCGACATCGCGGCATTCGACCGCGGGGATGAGGCCGATCTCGTCGCTCCCCGAGATCACGTACTGAATGTCGAGATACTTGCGGTGCGATTCGAGCTTGGCACCGCCGTGGCCTCGTCCAGGGGTCCGAGCGACGAGCACATAGAGCCGATCGCCGTCGAGTTCGTATTTGCCATCGGCGAGGGCCGGCAGGTCGCCGCGGCGTAGAAAAGCAAATGCCGCGGCAAACTGCGGGTGCAGGGCTGTGTACAATTCAGCATTGGCAAGCCGGTCGAAAATCATCGCAAAAGCTCCGAGATCAGCGGTTTTTTCAATGCCAGCATTGTAGACCCCCGCGTCGCGAGTCTCAATTCCTGGTCCGCTAGCAGTGAGCAAAATCGACGTTGCCCGAGATGCACAGATCGCTAGACTTCGCACGTTCCTGACTCCACCGACCCAGACTTGCTCGTCCATGCGCGCCGCGGCGAACCAACCCCCTCCGACTCAAATGCAGCTTGTGCGGCGCATGCTTGCGCTGGCGTGGCGGTATCGGCTCGGCTGCCTGTACGTGCTCGCCCAGCAGTGGCTGCTCGTGGTGGTTGTGATGCTCGTGCTCGGCATGACGGGCCTGGGCATCGATTACATGCGCGCGCAGGTCGACCCGCTCGCGGCAGCACCGCAGTGGCCGCTGGGCATCGCTCCGCCCGTCGAGTGGTCGCCGTTGGGAGTTGTGGCGTGCATCGCCGCGAGTGTCGCGGCCTTGGCGTTGGCCAACGCGGTCATCCGTTATCGCGCGGCGATCACCGTCGCCGAGCTCACACAGCGGATCGTCGTGCAATTGCGGACCGACGTGTACGACAAGCTCCAGCGACTCAGCTTTCGCTTCTACGATCGTCACGAAAGCGGCTCGATCATCAATCGAGTCACGGGGGACGTGCAGGCTGTCCGCATGTTCATCGATGGCGTGGTCATTCAGGTCGTCGTCGCCGCCGTGTCGTTGTGTGTGTATCTGCTGTACATGCTGCGGCTGCATGTGCCGCTGACGCTCGCCTGCCTGCTCACAACACCCTTGCTATGGGTGCTCACCGAGCGCTGCGCGCGTGTGCTGCGGCCGCTGTTCAAGCAGAACCGTGAATTGACCGACACGATGGTGCTCACGCTCTCGGAAAATGTGCAAGGAGCGCAAGTCGTCCGCGGCCTGGGACGCGAGCGTGAAGAGATCGCCAAGTTCACCGCGGCCAACGCGGCCATTGCCAACAACAAACACGAAGTGTTCTGGAAGCTGAGCCTGTTTCAACCCGTAATCGGCGGCCTCACGCAGCTCAACATGCTCGTGCTATTGGCCTACGGCGGCTACCTGGTCATGGAAGGCTCGTTCCCGCTGGGCGAAGGGATGTTCGTGTTCGCCACGCTGCTGCAACTCTTTGCCACGCAGATCGGACAGCTCGCCAACATCAGCAACAGCATCCAGGCCAGCATCACCGGCGCGCAGCGCGTGTTCGAGGTGCTCGACGCGCCGATCGAGGTCGCCACGTCGGCCTCGAGTGTGCGACTCCAGCGCGCCGAAGGCCGCCTCACCTTCGAGCATATCGATTTCAGCTACCAGGACGGCCATTTTGCCCTGCGCGACGTCAGCTTCGAAATCCAGAGCGGCGAGTGCGTGGCCATCGTCGGCGCGACCGGAGCAGGCAAGTCGTCGCTGCTCTCGCTCGTGCCGCGTTTCTACGACCCGATGCGCGGACGCGTACTGCTCGATGGTCACGATCTGCGCACGCTCGATGTGCATGAGTTGCGTCGCAACGTGGGCATCGTGTTCCAGGAGAGTTTTCTGTTCAGCCACACCGTGGCCGCGAACGTGGCCTTCGGCCGCCCCGACGCCCAGCAGCCACAAATCGAGCAGGCCGCCCGCATCGCCGCCGCCCATCAATTCGTCAGCGAATTGCACGAAGGCTACAACACGGTCATTGGCGAGTACGGCTCGAATCTCTCGGGCGGGCAACGTCAGCGGCTGGCCATCGCTCGGGCCGTGCTGCTCGAACCGCCGATCCTGTTGCTCGATGACGCGACGACCGCGATTGATCCCGAGACCGAACACGAAATCTTGCAAGCGATGGAGCAGGCCATGCGCGGCCGCACGACGCTGGTGGTCGCCCATCGCCTGAGCACCCTGCGGCGGGCCGATCGCGTGATCGTGCTCGAGCGGGGCCGGGTCGTGCAGATGGGCACCCACGACGAGTTGATGCGCGTCGCCGGCTATTATCGCGACAACGCCTTGCTGCAAATGCTCGAAGAGCCCCCCGCGGCAAGCTGCACCGCTGCGAAGTCGCGGGAGGTCGCATGATCGCCCAGCGACGTGACGCACTGATCCTTCGCAACGAACGCTCGGATCATGACGACGCCGACATGCGACCGCTCGACATGCGGCTCATCGCGCGGTTGTACCGATACACGCAACCCCACGCCAAACAGCGCAGCGCTCTGCTCTTCACGGTCCTGCTTCGCTCGATCCAACTACCCTGCCTCACCTGGGTATTGATCGCCGTGATCAAAGGGCCGATCGAACGCCATGACCCCGTCGCGCTGACGATCGGGGCGATTGGCTTTCTGCTGCTGGCTTTGTTCACGCAAGTCACCATGCACTTTCGGCAACGCTGGGCGCTCGAGTTTGGCGAGGCAGTTGTACATGACCTGCGCAACGATTTGTTCCGCAAGCTACAGCAGATGCCGATGAGCTTCTTTCATCGCACCAAGGTCGGTCGGATCATCAGCCGCATGATCTCCGACGTCGAAGATGTCCGCGTCGGCGTGCAGGAAGTGTTGTTCGTCAGCCTCGTGCAGCTGGGGCAAATGATCGTTGCCGCAGCCTTCATGCTCTGGTACGACCCACGGCTGTTCGCACTGGTGCTCGGCATGGTCCCCATGCTGTGGTGGATCAATCACTCGTTTCATCGTCGACTGAGCAACGCCTATCGCGCGATTCGCGACTCGTTTAGCCGCGTGACGGGGACGCTGGCTGAAAGCGTCAACGGCATCCGCGTGACCCAGGGCTTTGCCCGCGAACAGACAAACGCCGATATGTTCGGCGAACTGGTCGCCGATCATGCGCGGTACAACTATCAGGCCATGGACGCCCAGGGCAAGTTTCTCTCGCTGCTGGATCTGAACAGCCACCTGTTCATGGCCGTGTTGCTGATCGTGGGCGCGTACCAGGTGTTCCGCGCCGACGCGCACGTCGCCGTGGCCGACCTGGTCGGCTTCTTCTTCATGGCGAACATGTTCTTTTCGCCGATCACGGCCCTGGGCGGACAATACAACCAGGCGCTGACCGCCATGGCCGGCGCCGAACGGTTGTTCCGCCTGCTCGACGCGCCTCCCGAATGGCAAGATCCCGTCGACGCGCTCAGACCACACGTGCAAGGCGAGATCGAGTTCCGCGGCGTCACGTTCGGCTACCATGCTGATCGACCCGTGCTGCACGACATCAACGTGCATATTCGGCCTGGGCAGAGTGTTGCGTTGGTGGGGCACACCGGCGGCGGCAAGTCGTCAATCGTCAATCTGGTCGTCAAGTTTTATCTGGCGCAGCAGGGCGATCTATTGCTCGATGGCGTCGACATTCGCCGCCTACGGACCGACGAACTGCATCAGCAGTTGGGGCTCGTCTTGCAGCAAAACTTTCTGTTCTCCGGCACGGTCATGGAGAACATTCGCTACGGTCGCCCCACGGCAACCGACGACGAAGTGATGCAGGCAGCTTGCGAACTCGATTGTCTCGATCTCTTCGAGCAACTGCCGCAGGGGTTTCAAACCCAAGTGGGCGAGCGTGGCAGCAGCTTGTCGCTGGGGCAGCGGCAACTGGTGTGCTTTGCCCGCGCCATGGTCGCGCAGCCCAAATTACTCATCCTCGACGAGGCCACGAGCAGCGTCGACGCAATGACCGAGGCCCGGATCCAACGCGCGCTCGATCGACTGATCCGAGGCCGCACGAGCCTGATCGTGGCCCACCGGCTGAGCACGATCCGGCACGCCGACCTGGTGCTGGTGCTCGACCACGGGCGGATCGTCGAGCGCGGCACCCATGCGGAACTGCTGGCCCAACAAGGCGCATACGCTCAACTGCACGAGCGGTTCTGTCGCACCCCGGCCGTTTGAGCGAGCCTGCATGACAAGGTCGTGTTGCTCGACTTTGGCGGGCTTTGTTGTGTTGAGGGGCGTGACTCATTTTGACAGGCGTGGCAATTTGACATACAATACAAAAAGGGAGCCATGCCGACGATTGATCGCGAGAGACAACCATGTCTGAAACCAGAAGCGATGCCCGCATCAACTTTCGCTTGAGCGGCGAGTTGAAGCAAACGATCGAAGAAGCGGCGGCGGAGATGGGGCAATCGATCAGCGATTTTGCCGTTTCGACCTTGGTGCAAACGGCGCGCAAGATCCTTCAAGATCAGCAGGTGACCCGATTGTCGCGGCGCGATCGCGATCGTTTCATCGCCATGCTCGACAATACCTCCAGTCGCCCTAATCAAGCATTGAGCAATGCAGCCAAGCGGTACAAAAAACAGGTTGGCTAATGACTCTATGGCTCATTCGCCGACTCAACTCGGCGCATGATCGCACCTCGTTCGACTGCGGAGAGCCAACGCTCAACGAATGGCTGCATCATCGGGCTGGGCAGTACGAGCGTCGTGACCTCGCTCGAACATTCATTGCCACGCGCTCCGACGAATCGTTGGTGCGAGGCTATTACACCATGCTCACGCATCGGGTCGTCTACGACATGCTGCCAACCCAAGAAGCCAAGGGATTGCCCAAACTGGACGTCCCCGTGGTATTGATCGGCCGATTGGCAGTCGACCGGAGCGTACAGGGGCAAGGCTTGGGCGCACATCTGCTCGTCGACGCGCTCAGACGGACGGTCCAGATCTCCGAACAAGTCGGAATACGCGCCGTCGAAGTCGAGGCCCTGAATAAAACGGCACAACGATTCTATCTAAAATTCGGATTTCGCCCGCTGCTCGATGACCCACTGCATCTCTGGCTACCGCTGCACGAGATTCGCAAACTCAAGCTCGATCCACTTGAGTAACGCCCACACAGGAACTCGATTCACTGACCGAGCTTACCGGTCGATCTCGCCCATCACGATGTCGAGCGAGCCGACAATCGCGGGGACGTCGGCAATCAAGCAACCGCGGCACAGCTCGCCCGAGACCGACAGGTTGCAGAAGCAACTGCTGCGGGCGCGAACACGCCACGGAATGGCCGAGCCATCGCTGACCAAATAGAACCCCATCTGTCCGCGCGGGGCCTCGGTCTCCAGATACGCTTCCCCCTTCGGGAGCTTCTCGTTGAGCTTGAGCGGCACGTTGATCGGGCCCGAGGCGCTGCTATAGCGGTCGATCGATTGACGGACCAGATCGATGGCCTGCACGACCTCGAGCATCCGCACGTAGAAGCGGTGCCAACAGTCGCCCAGCACCGCCTCGCGCGGAATGGCCGGGTACTGATGGTCGCGCGGGTAGTGGCCGTCTTTCTGCACGATGACCTCGAAGGCGTAGCCGTCGTACATCGAGGTGTACCAAGCTTCGCCATCGCGGCGCAGGTCATGGTCGACGCCGCTGCCGCGCAAGACCGGGCCGGTGCAGCCGTAGCTGATCGCGGTCTCGGCCGACATCACACCGATGCCAGCGGTCCGTTTGACGAAAATCGAGTTGGTGGTCAGCAGCGCGTGACACTCTTCGATCACCGGCGCGAGTTGATCGAGGAACGCTTCGCACGATTTCAACCAACCGCGCGGCAGGTCATGCGTCGCGCCGCCGACGGTCAGGTAACTGTAGGTCAGCCGCGCGCCGCAGGCCATCTCGAATAAATCGAGGATCTTCTCCCGTTCGCGAAAGGCGTACAGGAACGGGCTGAAGGTGCCGAGGTCGAGGCCGTACGCTCCCATGCCCACCAAGTGACTGGCGATGCGATTCAACTCGCTGATGAGCACGCGCAGGTGGCGCCCCTTATCGGGCACATGCAGCTTCATCAGCTTTTCGACCGTCATCGACCAACCGAGATTCATGTTCATCCCGGCCAGGTAGTCCATGCGATCGGTGTACGGGATCCACTGCCGAGGCGTGAGATTCTCGCCAATCTTTTCCGCGCAGCGGTGCAAATAGCCGATATGCGGCGTGACCTCGCTGACGATCTCGCCGTCGGTCCGCAACACCAGACGCAACACGCCATGCGTGCTCGGGTGTTGTGGGCCCATGTTGACCAACATCTCGTCGGTTCGCACATCGAACTCGATAATCCGCGGGTCATCGACGTCGGTGGACATGAAAGTCTCGTCTGGCTGAATAGATCGTCTGGCTGAATAAATCGGAGTGCCCGAGCAGCATCCTGCTCGCGTGCTGTGTTAACGATTCCGAATTCCGTGATACTCGAGCGGCATTTCGTAGTCTTTACGCAGCGGATGGCCTGCCCAGTCCTCGGGACACAAAATGCGCCGCAGGTTGGCGTGCCCCGTGAACCGCACGCCCGACAGATCGTACGCCTCGCGCTCGTGCCAATCGGCCGTCGCCCACAGGTTCGACACCGTGGGAACTTCCGGCAGCTCGCCGGGCTTGTCCCCCTTCCAACGCGGCAGCATCACCTTGACCACCAGGCTCGTCTTGTGCGCCATGCTAAACAGGTGATACACGACCTCCAAGTGCGGCTGCCACGTGACCTTGGCGGCCTTTTTGGCGTCGGGCTCGAAGTAGTCGACCACCGTGATGCTGTTGAGGAAGTCGAATTCCAGCGTGGGCTCGTCACGCAGGTAGCCACACACATCGAGCAAGCCGCCGGGGGTGACTTCGATCCACGGATCGAGTGCGTCGAGATTCGAGCCGGCGATGGCCGCGCCGAAGCGTTGCTGGAGTCGATCGAGGAACGAGGGGCTTTGCGTCACGGTGTCACCAGGCTGCAATGTTGAATGGGTTGCTACGGACCTCGAAACGGCGACCGACGCTTAGGCGGCAATCGTCGGCTCCAAGTCGGAGTCGGTCAAATCCACCGGCGGACGTTCCGACGAAATCGTGCGGGTCGAGTCGACGGCACGGACCCAGTCCAAGTCACCGCGACGCCACACATACGCGAAGCCGACCATCAGCACCGCGAAGAACACGAGGATGTCGCAGATCGACGCCAACGCCAAGCCATTGAAGTCGGCCATGATGGTCCGCAGGCGGTCCGCCAATTCACCCGCCGCCACGCCGGTCTGATCGGCCGCCACGCCGAGATCGGCATAGACCCGATGGATTTGCTGTTCCATGACGGCCCGCGTGGGCTCGTCGGCCGTGGCCACCAGGTTCGGCAAGCGCGAGTCGGTCAGGTGCGTGGCTTTGCCAAACACGACCGCCCACGGAAAAAAGAACGCGACCTCGACGTCGAAAATAATGAACAACAAGGCCACGACATAAAAGCGGAGATCGAATTGAATGAAGCTCGAACCGATCGTCGGCTCGCCGCACTCGTACACCTCGAGCTTCTCGGCGTTCGGCGAGTTGGGACGCAACAGCCGCCCCAAGAGCAAGTTGACGAACACGAACAGACCGCCAACGGTCGCGAAGAATGCCAAATAAGCGACGATATAAGTGGCTGACATAGGCACAGCACGTCCGCGCGGGATGATGACTGTAAGACACGCCTGCTAGAACGCTGATTTTAGACCCCAGCGGTGTTTTTGCAAGGCGGTCAGGCCAACACACCGCCGCACGCGCGATGCATGGAGAGCGCCGAACCACATGGCTGGGGACTGTCCCAAATTTGCAAAGTCTGGGGACTGTCCCCCTCGCAGTTCGGTTGGAGGCTAGGCTCTTAGGCCGACGTGCTGTCGCCAGCAGTATCATCCATCGCAATACTGGCACCGAGCGATTGACGACCCGCAAAGCCCGCGTCGACGGCGTGCCAATGCATCACCTCGGGCTCGCCAAGTTTCCAGCAAAGATAGACCGGGCGACCTTCCATCTCGGCCGGAAAGTCGACCAATCCGTCGAGCGCGCTCTTGAGTTCGACGCCCAGTTGCTGGAGCTCGCCAACGTACTGCTTGAGCTGCTGAATATCGGCTTCGATTTCGGTTTCGACCTGGGCGAGCTCGGCGGAGTACATGTCGCTGCGTGACTTGCCCGGCCCCCCACGTGGCCCTTGAAGCGAGCTTAAACGCTCGCGGCGCTCGCTGATCGACTGCGAGAGTTCGGCCACATCTTTGGCAATGGCCCTGACAAGGGGCAACGCCGCGTTGGCCTGTTCGACCGTGAACAGCTTGCGGCCCGAGAACACGTTGGATTCCGACTCACTCATCGCACTCGGCCTCGAATGTTCGCAGCAGAAAACTACGGATGGGGCTCCATCATACTACTGATTGGGACCACCGTGGACCGGTTCGACGATCACCTTCGAGCTGTTGACCGCCGTGGGGTTTAGCGTTCCGCGCCCCCAGGCAATCTCGACCGGCAACCGCGAGAAATCGACAATACACCCGTCGCGGCTATAGCAACTCAGGTCATGCGTCGCACCCATGAAAATACAATCGACCGGGCAAGGTTCGACGCACAAGGCGCAGAACATGCACTTCGAATAATCAATCGTAAAGCCGGTGACCCGGAAGCCCTTGCCGACGGTCACCTTTTCTTTGCCAATGTAGATGCAGTCGACCGGGCAGGCCTTGGCACACTGATCGCACGCAATGCAGGTCGTCAGGTCGTAGCGGTGGAAACCGCGGTAACGCGGCGCGACAGGTACCGGGAGCTCGGGATACTCGAACTGATGCGTAAACGTCCGCCGCTGCGGGTCATACGTCCTGAACCAATACCGGAGCGTGACCCACAGACCGTGAGCCACCGTGAACACGGCGCCGAACACATCACGGAACCACTGACGCATAAAATTCCCCAATTGGGACGCACGCGCTCCGAGCGACGACTCCGAGAAGACACCCAGCGCTGGCATGCAGTATCGCATTATAGGGGCGAGTCGATTTGTCGCAAGCGCGGCCAGATTGATTATTTTTAACGTGCCATGTACGCCACATCTTTTTGTGATGTATAGGGTTGCACAATGCGCACCCTGGTCAGACCGAGACGCTCGGTCGAGCCATTTTTCGACTCAGGACTTGCGTATCTGTCCAGCAACCTGGGGCCAATCGGCCCTAAGGCCTACGGCCAGCTTCGCCGCTCGGGATCGATTCCCGGCGGCAACCGTCGCTGGAGCAGCCGGATCGACGTAAGTGGTTTTGTTTAAGTTGTTTGAGTCGATTAACAGGCATGCGCCGCCAAGCGGCTTCGCAAAGGGACTGTGAGGCCAAAACCGCTTATGCTCGATACAGGCTCGCAGGGCCATGCAAATTTGTGGCCAAACGTCAAGCCGTCTCTTGACTCTCACTAGCTCTCACGTAGAGTGGAATCAGGAAATTGAATGCAGACCGACACTTGGGTTAATTCTCATGGGGGTCGGAAAGTCGCCAACGGAGTACCCAACGACGAGTTCGCCGCGGTCAACAAAAGGAAACCGCTCCCTGGGGAGCGATGGAAATCGAAGCGTAAGGAAATGGCGATGTTGGTGTTATCCCGTAAGAAAAACGAAAGTATCGTCATCAACAATGACATTACGATCGTCGTGGTCGAGATTCGTGGCGACAAGGTACGGCTTGGGGTCGAAGCCCCCAAAGAAGTGCCCGTGCATCGACGCGAGGTCTACGAGGCCATCCAGCGCAACAGCACCGCTGCGGCCGACCCGAAGATTGCCCCGTCGGGCGAATCGCCGGCGTCATAACGACCCTTTGTGTTTGGCCGTGAGCCCTAGCTAGCTGAGCTGGCACTTGGTCGATGGGGGCGGTCTTTTTTGGAATTCTGGCCTCGGGAAGTCACAATTGGCGCGCTGGGCCGCTTGACGCGCTGGGCCCGCGACCGCTATACAGTCGGGTCTTCGTCGCGGCCCCGTCGTCTAGCCAGGTCTAGGACACAGGCCTTTCACGCCTGCAACACGGGTTCGAATCCCGTCGGGGTCACTTGCCTCTCCTTGGCGCCGCGCGCTGCACCGCCCTGAGTTGATATCTCCGGCTCTCCCCAGCATGCCTCACGCCTACGACGCTTTGTTGCTGGTTTCGTTCGGTGGGCCCGAGGGGCCCGACGAGGTCATGCCCTTTCTTGAGAACGTGACCCGCGGCCGCAACATTCCCCGCGAGCGATTGCTGAGCGTCGCCGAGCACTATCAGCACTTCGGCGGTGTG
>CAZZBK010000137.1:0-15890 GCA_964652155.1 uncultured Planctomycetaceae bacterium
GATCGCCCGATCCTGGTCCCCCTTGGCCGACCAAACATTGCCCCGGTCCACATATGCTTCGGTCGACGGCTTGATCCGAATCGCTTCGTTGAAGTCCCCCAGGGCGATGTCGTATTCTTTGCGAGCGTGCCAGACCAGCCCGCGCGCCACGAAGAGATACGCAGAAGGCGGCTCCATGGCAATCCGGTCCGTCAAGATCGGAATCGCCTCGGTCAACGTCACGACGTCACGCCGTTCGATCCAACCCGGCTTCTTGTGATTAACCCACAACCAATCGCCGTTAATCGCCTCGATCTTAAGCGTTAATCCGATAGCGGCCCGGGCCACCACTTTGCTCTCGACCGTGAGGTCCGTCTCGCGAATCACCACCACGACATCGCCGACTTCCAAGCCCCACGCGGAAGCGGACTGAAGCAACACGAGCAGTGCAGCCAGACTCCATCGACGCATGATGATCGCCTTTCGTGAAAGCGGCCGACGAACGCACAGTCTTCCGCTCAATTTTAGCCCTTGCCAGCCGGACTGCAAGAATTTCACCCGGCGGCAGCATGCTGACTCGCCGCCGCGGCCGAGGCGGTGGAAAAACCCGCTCCCGCCTGTTACGATCCCACCTGTTGTCACTTTCCAACATCGCCTCTTTCGCAGCAATTTAATCTCTCATCATGGCCAAATCGTCCCCCGAGTATCGGTTCAGCTTCGGTCCCTGGAACATCTCGCAAGGGGCTGACCCGTTCGGCCCGGTCGTGCGCAAAGAGGTCCCTTTTGCCAAGAAGGTGAGCCAGTACCGCAAGCTGGGCTTCGAGTACATTCAGCTCCACGACGACGACGTCGTGCCGGCCGATTGGGACGCCGCGACCACGGCCCGCGGCGTGGCCAAGGTCAAAAAACTCTTCGACAGCGAAGGGCTAAAGCCCGAGTTCATCGCTCCGCGATTGTGGGAAGACCCACGCACGATCGACGGCGGCTACACCAGCAACAGCGCCAAAGAGCGTAAATACGCCCTGGAGCGCTCACGCCGCTCGATCGACATTGCCAACATGCTGGGCGTCGATCTGATCGTGCTTTGGCCAGCACGCGAGGGAACCTACATCCGCGAGGCCAAGGACCCCGCCGCGAGCATCGGCCGACTCGTCGAGGCGATCGACGACATGCTCGCCTACGATCCCAACATCCGCATCGTCGGCGAGATGAAGCCGAACGAGCCGATGGATCAGGCCTACTGTCCGTCGGTGGGTCACTTCATGGGCTTGGCCTATCGCACGCAGGACCCCAGCCGCGTCGGCGTGCTCATCGAGAGCGCACACAGCATCCTCGCTGGCCTCGACCCGGCCGACGACATGGCCTACGCGCTCTGGCATCAGAAACTCTGGGGCGTGCATCTGAACGACCAGAACGGGCTCAAGTACGATCAAGACAAAACCTTCGGCTCGGTCGATCTGCGCCGCGCGTTCAATCAGGTCTGGGTCCTCGATCGGCACAAGTACTACGACATCGGCGTCGTGGGACTCGACATCAAGGCGATGCGCACGACCAAGCAGCAACACGACACAGCCCATCTGGCCAACAGCATGTCAATCTTCAAGGACCTGCTCGCGTTGTGCCGGTCGCTCGACCAGGCCAAGGTCGAGTCTCTGCGTCAGCAGCGCGACTACGAAGCGCTCGAGCTATACATCGTCGAGCACCTGCTGGGCAAGTAAGCGTTTGGAACAAAAGGCGAAAGTGGAATGACTTGGCTTGGTTCCGCTTTCCGCTTTCGACTTTCCGCTTTACGAAGCACTCTCAAACGAGAACGGCTGCTCGCTGTGCGGGTCTTCGATCCGAATGGCCACCTTGCCGGCGAGCAGGTCGTCGAGCAGTTGACCCACGACCTCGGCACGCCAGCCCTGGGCCAGCACCGGTTCGCCGTGGGTGGTCTCGCCCAACCGCCAGGCAATCAGATCGCGGACATCGCTCGGCGTACCCACGAGACTGGCGGCCACCTGAGCCCGGCGGCAAATGCTCCCCAAGGCCGACGACAAAAACTGCCCCAACATCGTCAGGTGCGAGTTCGTCTCGCTCCGCATCGGTGGCGGGCATTGGTCGTCACTCAAGGCCAGCGCGTGCGCGATGGCTTTTGCGAGTTCCGGAATGAGCCGTTTCAGATCGCCGCGCTCCATGCCGCGGATCGCGCCGACCTGTTTCGGATCGGACGAGCGTCGCTTGGCCAACTCGACGATCAGGTCGTCGCGCAGCACGAGCCGCGTGGGACGGTTGCGGCGACGCGATTCTTCCTCGCGCCACAACCACAGCTCGCGGACGATCGCCAGGCTCCGACTGCTCAGGCCCGACGAGCCCGACACGCGCCGCCAGCGTTCGCCGTCGCGGGCGGCAATCACGTCCGCCTGCCAAGCGTCCATTTCATGATCGAACCACACCTGGTGTTCGAGTTCGGCCAGCCGCTCGCCGAGCAATTTTCGCAACCGTGCCAAGTGCCGCACGTCGTCCAGCGCGTAGTCGATCTGCTGGGGCGACAGCGGACGACGACGCCAATCGGTGCGGGTCTCTCCCTTCGACGCCTTGACGTTCAGCAGCCGGCCGACGAGCGTGCCGTAGCCAGCAGGGTACTCCATGCCAATCATCCCCGCCGCAAGTTGCACGTCGAACAGCGACTCCGGCGCGCGGCCAATCGCCTCGAGCGAGAACATCAGCTCTTGACGACCCGCATGCACGATCGTCTCGTGACCCGGCGCGGCAAGCAGCTCCCAAAACGGGGTCATGTCCTGCACGCTCAACGAGTCGATCGCGAACAACTCGTCGCCGGCCGCGACCTGCACCAGGCACAGCTCGGGCAAATACGTGTCCTCGGAAACGAATTCCGTGTCGAAGGCAATGGCTGGCGCGTGGGCAAGCCGGCGGCAGGCGTCGGCCAACTGCGCATCGGTCGTGATAATCGGAGAACTCAAACAACGCCCTAGCGAAGAGAGGGAATGGGCCACGCGAGCAGAGGCCACCGGAACGCGGCCAGATCCCCTCGCGGTTCGTACTCGACGATCTTACGGCACACCCTCGCTCGACACAACGTCGAACCTCAGGAACAGCGTGGGTTGCCCAAGGGGATGATATCGTCACGAAGCTCATTGAGCGTTACGGCTTTGGGTGGCTGGCGTTATGCGCAGCATAACCCGGCTCTCGCCGAGGCCGATGCATCACGCCGACCGCCGGGGTTTGCTGACGCAAACCACCAGCCACCCGTCGGACAACAACGCGAGAACAGCGTGGGTTGCCCAAGGGGATGATATCGTCACGAAGCTCATTGAGCGTTACGGCTTTGGGTGGCTGGCGTTATGCGCAGCATAACCCGGCTCTCGCCGAGGCCGATGCATCACGCCGACCGCCGGGGTTTGCTGACGCAAACCACCAGCCACCCGTCGGACAACAAGTTGTCCGGCTAGCCGTGAATCATGCGGTCCGCTCACACGACGACCCGTGCTAGCACGCGCAACGTGACCTTGACGGCCGAGGGGCGGTTGCCGTAGTGTCTGCAAGCCTTGTGCGGTCGATTTTCACAGCGGCCGCTCGGTTGCTCGCACGTGTCGTCAGGGAGGACGTCTCGATTATGGCCAGCTCGCTCTCACGGTCGTCGCCGACCCAACGTGTGTCGGCCTCGCCCGTCACTGCCGCGGCACCCAAACGCTGGGCGTTTCGCGCACGGGGCTTGATGGGAGGCCTATGCGTGACCGTCTGCGGCGGACTCGCGATCTTGTCGCCGCCCCATTTTGCGAGCGGCTCGTGGAACGCGCTCGCCTGCAATGCCGCGGCCTGGGTCGTGTTCTGCTGCGGCGTCGCGTTTCGCTTTTGGCCCACGTTGTACATCGGCGGACGCAAGCTGCACACCCTCGCCAACGAGGGCCCCTATTCAATCACCCGCAACCCACTGTATTTAGGCACGTTTTTAATCTGGGCCTCGGCAGCCATCGGGCTGCAGAGCGTCACTCTAGGCGTTGGCGTTTTGCTGGGGGTTCTATGGTACGCGCTCTTCACCATTCCGGCCGAGGAGAAACAACTCGCGGCGACACTGGGCGAACCGTATCGGGAGTACTGCCGCCAGGTGCCCCGCTTTGTGCCCCGTTGGAGCCAGTTCCGGACACCGTCGTCGATCGAAGTGACAACGCGCGGACTGAAACTGGAGTTGCACCGAGCGCTGCGCTGGATCTGGCTGCCGATCGTGGTGCAGATGTTGAACCAACTGCGCATCGCGAGTTGGTGGCCGCAGGGTTGGCTCTGGCCTTAAGCATGGCTGGGGACTGTCCCCATTTTTCGAGTGTCTCCGAGAAAAATGGGACTGTCCCCCGCTCCGCTACAAAAACCCCGCGCAAACATTGGGCCGAACGCCGCCGCGCGTCGATCTCGCTTTGTATTCTCCTGCCGATCGGCGCGCTCGTCGCGCTCTCGCCGCCCCGCGTCGAGCCGGGTTCGCCACTCGACCTGGCCCTGAATGCGCTCGCCTGGGGATTGTTCCTCGTCGGCGGCGCGTTTCGCTTGTGGGCCACGCTGCACATCGGCGGCAATAAAGGAAAAACGCTCATCACCGACGGCCCCTACTCGATCACCCGCAACCCGCTCTACCTGGGCACGTTGCTCATCGGCGCGTCGACCGTCGTCTTTCTGCAAAGTCTCTCGTTGCTCGCGGCGCTCATCGTCGCGTCGAGCAGTTATCTGTTCTTCACGCTCCGCAGCGAGCGTAACCGGCTGCGATCGCATCACGGCGCAGAGTACGATCGTTACTGTGAGCATGTGCCGATGCTGCTGCCCAATGTGCGGCTGTTCAAGTCTCCCGAGCGGATCGAGCTCGACGTGCATTGCCTGCGGCTAGAAGCCCTGCGGGCGTTACGCTGGCTGCCGTTGCCCCTATTCGCCGCGTTGGTCATGCAGTTGCGTCACGTCGCCGCCTGGCCCCTGTGGTTCAACCTCCCCTAGAGCCGGTCCGTCTCGGACCGGACGTGTGCGGCTCGCAGTTTCGACGACCGTCGTTTTGATTCCCTCAATCTTCGCTCGCACCGGACAGTCGAGATCGTCAAAAGTAGAATGTCCCCACGCCTGTTCGGCACGGAATGTCCCCTTTATGGCGCGCGGACGAACACCCTGCCATTCCCGCGCAGGCGGGCATCTAGTGGATTTAGTCGACCGAAACGACACGGCACTGGATTCCCGCCTGCGCGGGAATGACTCGGGGTTGAGAGGACAATGACCCGGGCTCTGTCATGCCCGCGCAGGCGGGCATCCAGTGGACATGGCGAATTCAAAAGACGAATCCAAAAAGGACGGGAGTCGTAGAGCACGACTCCCGCCCCTTAGTGCGCTGAGACTCTAACTCATTCGCTCGGACAATAACGGCCCTTAGTTGGCAACGGCGTTCGGGCTGTTGGTGTAGCTGTTCAGGTTGTCCATGATGCTCGTGCCGTCCGGGGCGAAACAGCCGACATAACGGGCCTTGAAGTAGCCCGCGTCGGATGTGCTCGTAATCGTCGTTCCGTTCGGCACGGCAAACACGACCAGTGCGCGAGCGTAGTACTTTGCCGGATCGACCGACGTGAACAACGGCGTATCTTGAACCGTGTTGCGCTTCAGGCCAGCCTCATTGCCAAAGCCGAGGACGACCAGCGTCCAGTTCCAGCCCGCCACGTACGGATTGATCGAGAAGGCCTTGTCGGTGAACAAGACATTATGACCATAGGTGCTGAATGAACTGGACGTAATGCCTTGTTGAATGATGGCAAACTTCGTCGCCGCGGTGGCATAGGACGGCGCTGGATTTGCGACCGTCGAGACCGCTTGATAAGTCCGGCCACTGTCACTTGCCGGACCGGTCCAGGCTGCATCCTGAAAGTGCAAACCGGTAATTCCAGCATCGTACAGGCTTTGCATTTGCGTGTCGGTTAGCGTGCCGGCAACAAGTGTCGTCCCGGCTGCATCGAGGGGCCCCGTCAGTAATTTCGGATGCAACTTGCTATACAAAGCTCCCGTTGCATCCAGCACGCCGTCCCAAGCACTGGGCAATCGCTTGAACTGGGCCTCGTAACGCGATTCGGCCTCGCTGACCGACTTGAGCAACGCGGCGTTGGCGGCATTGCCCGCCTGCTCGGTCACCCCGGTCATTTTGGGAAGCACTAAACCGGCGATAATCGCCAGAATCGCCACCACGACCAACAGCTCCAATAATGTAAAACCGCGAACACTTCGCGGGCTTGTCATACGCATCTTGATCACCTTGTCAAAAAAATGAATTCCGTGTGAAAAAAAAGAGCGATCGCTGCGTCACGCTCCGCCGAGTGCTTTGAGGCGGCGAACCGAGACACTCGCGCGCAAGGTCTTATTGACGTCTGCGCGGACGGTTGCTTCGACAGCCAAGGCAGCCATGCCCGGCTTTGGGGAGCGAGAGCGTCGTTCACGTGGCGCGTTGCTCACGTCCGGTCCGAGACGGACCGGTTCTGCGCAACCTACGCACACTCAACGCACTCAGGCCGCTCGGCGCGGCGGCGGGACGGGGGGCAGAAGGTCGGAACTCAAGGCCGACTCGCTCAGAAGACGAGACTCCCACACACAGGAAATCTCGAAAGCAGCATTCACACGAGGCAGCTCGGGAAGCCCCGCGCCAATGGTCATCCACAGTGGCAACAAACCGTGACACATCCGCCAGTGATTGGCCAACACAAACTCGACACTTGGCTTGGTTGGGGTAGTCGACTTGCTCTCGCAGCAGCTGCGCACCTGCTGGCAACATGCTCGCGGGGCGGGTGTTGGCACAGCCGCATCGACGAGCACGGCCGGAATTTCCAGTCCGCGCGCCACGTGCCACGCCCGACGTTGATCGCGGCTCAGGCAACAGCAGCCCTGGGCACACTGCTCGGCGCTCATGCAGCCGCAGGCGCGATGCTGACACGGAAACGGCACTTGGCTCGGTTTGCTCGTTAGCCGCGCCGGGAGCGGAAAGCCCACATTGGCCAGCAAATACGCCAGCGCCACCAGCACTCCGAGCGGCAAACGGAGACGCGGCAGCAGCGATCGGCGGAGGAACAACGCAGGGCGCATTGCAGGAGCACCGGGGAGGAAAGTGCCGTCGAGTATAATAGCTTTCGCGCGCCGGTCAATGCGCGGGGGAAGGACGTGCCCAAACCCCTCGCCCTTCGGGAGAGGGTGGTTCGAGCAGCGAACCGGGTGAGGGTCGAGCGCGATGACGGCGCGATGATTCGTTGGCCAAGCCGCAAGAGGTGATTGAGGCGGTGATGGCGCGACGCACCCTCATCCGGCCTTCGGCACCTTCTCCAAGGGGGAAGGAATTGAGAGGCGAGTTTTATACAGAACAAGCACGCGCTTGCGCAGCCTAGTACAATGACCATCCGCCCCTTGATCTCGACCCCGCCTTGCGAGGAACCCCGCTCATGTCACGTGCCGCTCGATACATCGTCTCACTCGCGTTGAGTTGCTGGATGGTTGAGGTTGGTTCGGCATTAAACGCGGCCGAGTTCGTGTCGCACCCGCCCGTCCAAGCGTTGCCGCAGGCCAGCCACCGGCCGCGCGACACATCGAGCGCCAAGTTTGTCGACGCGGCGCGGGGCGACGATGCGCAGGACGGCAGTGAGGCGCGACCGTGGCGCAGCGTGCAACACGCGGTCGAGCAACTCGTCGAGGGGGACACGCTCTACCTGCGCGGCGGCGTGTACTACGAGCATGTCGTCGTGGCGCGCGGCGGCACGCTCGATCAGCCCATCACCATTCGCGCCTTTCCCGGCGAGCTGGCCGTGCTCGACGGCGGCTTGCGTGAGTTTGCCGAGCGACCCGAGCAGTGCTGGGAACCGTGCCCCAACGGAGTGCAGGGCGAATTCCAATCGCGGCAGACGTATCCAGGCCTGGGCGGCGATGCCGAGCACGCCAACGTCTTTGGCCTGTTCGCCGACTCCTATCTGCCGCTGCAAGGCTATCTCGCCCATCATGATCTACGCAGCGACAACCTCTACTGGAACTTGGACGATAAGCAGTCGAAGAGCCAGTCGATCTACTGTGGACCGGGCATTTATTACGACATCGCCACCGAGCGGATCTACTGCCGGCTCGCTCATACCGCGCTCCAATGCCTGGGCAGCGACAACTATCGGGGCGAGACCGACCCGCGCAAAGTGCCGTTGGTGATCGCCGGACATCGCGGCGGCGCGACGCTCACGTTACTAGGCGCGCATGACGTGCGGTTGCAAGACATGGTGGTGCGCGGGGCGCGCGAGGCCACGCTGAGCATCGAGGACTCGCAACGCATCACGCTCGACGGACTCAGCGTGCATGGCGGCGCGGCGGCCATCCGCGTGCGAGACACCCACGGCTTGCGAATGCAGCACTGCGCGTGTCGTGGCCTGGCCGCCCCGTGGACCTTCCGCACGAATTTGAAGTACCGCTCGGTCGAGGCCCGCGTCTTTTCGGCCACCGGTTGGGAGCCGACCGGCAACGACAATCGCGACTTCGAGCTGTGTCACAACGAGTTCACCGACTGTGTCGACGGCGTGTTCATTGGCAATGTCAACGGTCTGCTGTTTGCTTACAACCTGGTCGACAACATTAGCGACGATGGCGTGTTTCTCACGGCGGGGACGGGCTTCGACGGCCAGACACCCGGCGGCGGGGCGCGGATCACGAACAACTTGTTTCGCCGCTGCCTGACGACATTCGCCTACGGCGTGGGTCACGGCCGCCAGAAGACGACCGCGACGGGCAAGCAGACCGGCCCCACCGTCGTGGTGCGCGACAACGTTTTCGACCTGCGGGGGCCCGTCATGTACCATCAACCGCACTCGGCCGAGGAAGACAAACGGCTCACCGATTATGGCCGGTTGCAGGGGGACCACGGCAGCCCCGCCTGGGAGCCGATGATCTTCGAGTCGAACACGGTCGTGATGGCCGAGGGACCGTTTCGCGGCGCGGCGTTGCACGGCTTGTCGAGCGCCGTCGCCGCGGGCACGCAGCGTCGGGTGTTCAACAATCTGTTCGTGCAACTCGACGGCGCGCCGGGCACGGTGTGGCCCGAGCGTGCCGTGCCGACGATCGACCCTCAAGCCGCGGCCCAGGGCTTCGCGCTGCAACTCTATGCTGATCGGAATTGGCACTGGAGTTTGCACAACGAGGCGGCGGGGGATTTTCTCAAGCAACTCCGCCAGCCACGCAAGTACCACGAGTCGGGCCAAGTCACGCCGCCCCCCTGGGGCGAGCACGATCGGTATGAAGATCCGAAACTGGCGAGTGTCTCGACCGATTGGCGCGTGCCGCTCGACGTGCGACTCGCGACGGAGAGTCCTGCCCGCGGCGTGGGAGCTGTCGCCGGGAGCATGACCGAGTTGCCGCGAGTCGGCGCGCAGGGTCGTTACACGATCGGCGGTGCGCTGACGAAAACCCCTTCAGCCGCGCCGTTTCATGTCGCCAGCGCGTGGCGCGAGCCCACCGAGCCACCCTTGCACGCGCGCGGCGCCCTGATCGTGCAAGGCTACCCGGCGTTCGACGCGGAGATTTGGGCCTACGTGCTCCGCAAACAACACGCCAGGGTCACGCTCGTCGAGAAAACCTGGGTCGACCCCGGCGCGTTCAAGCCGTATCAGGTCGTGGCCCTGCTCGGCGATTTCAAACGCGCCAAGATCGAGCCCAACACGTTCGACGCCGCCGCGATCAAAGCCCTGAAGGCGTATTGCACGGCGGGCGGGACACTCGTGCTGGGGCGCGGAAACTCAGCCCTGTTCACCCAGACCGCCGGTCGCGAGTGGTGGATCGAGGTCTCCGGCGGCGGGCGACTCGAACGCGATCCGGTCGTCGAACTCAAACAGCCGCAGCACGACTGGCTCAAGCACCTGGCGAGGGACGTTGAGCGCCCCTGGCTGGCCACGAAGAGTCATGTGTTGCTGCCGGCCGTCAAAGGGGAATCGCTCATCGGTTCGCGCGGCGGGTCGAGCCTGTGGCGTGTGCGTCTCGGCGCCGGACAGGTGATCTACCTCGGCTGGGACGTGGCCAGCTCGTTGCCCAACGGTCGGCTCAAATCGGCCGTCGAGCAAGAAGACCGCCTCGAGGAGCAAGTTGCGATCATCGAGCAAATCTGCCAAGAGATTTTCGCTGGGGCGAAGTGATCACGGACACGATAGGTCTCACAGCAGGTCGCGGAGGCTGCGGAGGCCGAGAGCCTCGCGCGTGGCAAACGGCTCGCCGTAACGCGCGTTGATCGACCAGCCCCAATAGGCGGCTTGCTCTTCGAGCCGGTCGACGAATGTCGGCGGCGTCAAATCACGACCCGTGATAAACTGGCTCTGGTAACACTCGATCGCCGCGCGTTTCTGCCGCCAGTACGCTGAGATATCGAGCACAAACGCCGGCTGGGCCACGACCCGCAGGTGGACACAGTAGTAATAGATGATGCCCTGCGGGTGATGCGGTTCGCCCGGCAGGTCGGTTTTCGTGAGCTTCGACCAAAAGCGGGCGGCCTCGATCAGTTCGGTCGCCGCGACATGATCGGGATGGGCGTCGACCCAATACGGGGCAAAGAGCCAGCGGGGTCGAACGCGACGCAGCACACTGGCCAGCGCGGCGCGCGCTTCGAGCGTGGCTTGCAAGCTGCGATTGGGGAGCCCCAGGTTCTCGCGCCAAGCCAGACCGAGCACTTGAGTCGCCGCGGCGGTCTCGGCCGCGCGGGTCTCGGGCGAGCCGAACGGGGTCGGCTCGCCGTTGGTCAAATCGAGCACGCCGACACGCAAGCCATCGTCGTGCATCTTGAGGATCGCGCCCCCCATGCCCAGCTCGGCGTCGTCGGGATGCGGCGCGATAACGAGGACATCCAACATCAGGGTCTCGCTTGCATGATTAAGGGGTTCGAGGATTGGACGAAAAAAGGGGGAGTATCACTCGGGCGCCAGGCCCCCTCATCCGGCGACTGCGTCGCCAGCTTCTCTCAGGGGGTGAAGGGTGTTGTGAGCCATTACGTTTTGGCCAGTCGTTGTTCGCATAGGTGCCGCAGGGTGTGGGTCAGCGCGGCGGCAAAACGCGGCCCGTCGCATAGCGGCGAGGCGGCGACTCGCGCGCGTTGCTCGACCCTGCGCGCGGCGAGCCGGGGCACATCGCTGGCCCAACGCACCGCGCATTCTACATACTGCTCGACGCTCGTGGCGACCGTGTCGGCCAAGCCGGCCGCGCTGAGATAGCTCAGGCCATGTCGGCTGGCAAAGGTTTCCTCGGCCAGCGTGACCACGCTCACCCCCATCCACAGCGCCTCGCAGGTCGTCATGCCGCCGCTGAACGGGAACGGGTCGAGTGCGAGATCGATCGCATGATACGCGGCCAGATATTCGCCGTAGGGGGATTTCCCCGCAAACTCGAGCCGCCGCACGTCGACGCCGTGCTGCTCGAAGCCGCGCCGCAGGCGGTCGAGCGCCGAGGGCTCGAGCAGCCCGCCGTACTTGAGTTTCAGCCGCGCGGTGGGGAGCCGCCGCAGAATTTCTGACCACGCCGCGATGACCCGATCGTTGATTTTACACGGATTATTACAGCATCCCAGCGTGATGAAACCGTTGCCGAGCGCGGGCAACGAGTTCACCGCGGGCGCTTCGCTCGGCGGGTCAAAGCACAAGTAGCTGTCGGGGAGCCGCACGACACGCTCGCGGTAGTGGGGCTCCGACTCGACGGGAATCGTGTGTCGATCGGCGAGGATGAAGTCGATGGCCGACAGGCCGGTCGTCCCTTCATAACCCAGGTACGTGAGTTGAATCGGCGCGCATCGACGAGCCAGCACGAGCAGTCGATTGCTGGCCGTGTGGCCGGTGAGTTCGATGAGCATGTCGAGGCGGTCGGCACGAATCCGCTCGGCCACCTGAGCGTCGTTGAGGCCGGCGATCTCACGCCACGCGCTGGCTGCGGAGCGAAAGCGCGCCGTCAGGGGGTCGGCCACCCGGCGATCGTTGTAGCACACCGTCTCGATCTGCGCGCGATCGAGGTGCTCGACGGCACGGATCAGCAGCCGACCCACCGGGTGCGTGCCGAAGTCGGGCGAGATGAGGCCCACTCGCAAGGGCCGATCGACGCTCCCGTGGAGCTGGGGGGGCGTCGACGCCTGGGTGAGCGGCGCGGCGAAACGCTGTTCGTACTCAGCATGGGCCGAGGCGAGCTGCGCGAGCGTGACCTGGGGATGATATTGCAGCGCGTAGAGGTAGTTGCTCAGCGCGGAGGAGAAATTCGGCGCGATCTCGAGCGCGCGGCGATAACACGGCAGCGCGACGTCGAGGAGTCCGAGCTGGCGCAGGATCACCCCCAGGTTGTCATGGGCTGGGGCAAGTCGCGGGTTGAGCTCGATCGCGCGGCGAAAGCAGGCCACCGACTCGTCATGCCGTTTGATGCCTTGCAGGGCCACGCCGAGTGCCAGGTGCCCCTCGGCGAGTCGGGGTTGCAACTCGATCGCGCGGCGAGCATGCACCGCGGCCTCCTCATAGCGCGACAGCGACAACAGCGCCCCGCCCAAGTTGGCATGGGTCGAGGCGTGATCGGGCTTGGCCGCGAGGGTCTCTCGGAAGTGCTCGATCGCCGCGGGGATTTTGCCTTGCAACTGCAAGGCGACGCCGATGTTGGCATGCGCCTCGGTCAGCGACGGTTGCAGCCGCAAGGCGGTCTGATACGAGTCGACCGCCGCGTCGTACCGGCCTTGCAGTTGATAGGTCAGCCCCAGGTTGCAGTGCGCCCCAGCATGCTGCGGTTGTAATTGCAGCGCGTGGCAGTAACTCGCCACGGCCGCGTCGAGTTGCCCTTGCTGGCGCAGCACGTCGGCCAAGTTGACGTGGGCCTCGGCATAACTCGGCTGCAACTCAAGGGCCTGGCGCAGCGACGCGGCGGCGGCCGGCAGTTGACCGAGCGTCATATACACCAGCGCCAGGTTGCGATGCACCTCGGCCACGCTGGGGTTGAGCGTCACGCTGCGTTGCATGTGCTCGGCGGCCGCGGCGGCCGCGCCTTGCTGCAAGGCGACCACGCCCAACAAATGCCAGAGCGAGGCGTTGTTCGGCTCGGCGACGAGCTGCTGGCGATACGCGACCTCGGCGGCGGACCAACGTCCAGCGCGATGGTGTTCGAGCGCGGTCGACAGCGTGGCTGGAGAAGTGTTCACGCGCTGATTGTAATTCAGAATCGACGTACGTCCGAGCCGGGGGCGTGAGCCAAGCGGCTCGGAGATATTTCCGTGTGGGGAGTTGATACCCCTTAGCGAGGCACAAACACGTTCGGAGCGCCGGCCGTGTCCTGGCCTTGGAGGTTTTCTTGCTCTTGATAGATCCGCTCGAAGAAGCGGTTGTCCATCGTGTTGCGCGGGTCCAAGCCCCAACGGTTGATCATCTCCTGCTGCTGAGGAATGTGGATCACGTTATACGGCCGGTAGTAGTAATAGCCGTGCGCGTTCGGGAAGTACGGGTAGTGTTGTGGCATGTCGCCAGGACTGTGCCAGAACGGGACATACCAGCCGCGGACCAACGCCGAGCGGCGCATGGGTCCATAGGGGTAGCCGCCCCCCGCGCCGCAACCACTGTTGCAGTCCCCGGTCGAGCTGCCGTCACCCGTGTCGGCCTGCGGAGGCACGGGGGGAGGCACTGGACCCGACGCCGGCGGCTGCCACGCCGCGGCCGGGGTCGGCTGACCGTAACCGACTTGCGAGGCAACGCGATAGTTCTTGTTCGCCGACGAGGCGATCGGTGCGTGCTGCGGCATGTTCGGCTTCGCGCCGTTTACGCTGGGCAAACGGGCCGGCGCGGCCTGGGCCACGCGCACGCTCTTTCGCGCGGCCGGGTACTGCGACCGGGGCGTCGCACCGTACTGCGCCGCGGTCGCTTGCTGCGCCGCGGGTTGGTAGCCAATCGGGGCCGAAGCGTTGGGGTACTGCGCCACTGCGCTGCCGGTGGTGAGCAGCGCCAGGGCCATGGCCCGCGTCAAAGGCATATTCATCGCCGAGCATCCTTGTGCATCAGACTCATCGAACCCGCACGCGCGTTCCGTGGCGTGCTCTTGGAGGGGACGGATGCCCATGCACCCGACCGAGGTTCGTCGCAATCAGCATCGTCGCCGTAGGGTCGCGGATTTCAGTTCGTCAGTCGGACGCGGCATGATAGCTACGACCGGGGCATCGACTACCGTGAGCACGGTGCGAATCACAGTCACGCTCGACACGAACGAGCGCGCAGGCACAACCGTTACAATCGCGCCCCACGCGACGCGATCAACCGCGAGGACGCAACGTCGCTCGACGGGTATTGGGTATTCGGAGCCGTGTGAGCGTCTTCAACGTTGGTCAATCGTAGGATCTGGCATCAAGGGCATCATTCAGCGGCGGGTGGCTGGTGGTTTGCGTCTGCAAACCCCGGCGAGTGACGTTTGACACCGCCGCGAAATGAGCCGGGTTTTGCTCTGCAAAACACCAGCCACCCGGCGGAGGCGGGGTCACATGTCTCTCGCCGGGGTTTGCTTCGCAAACCGCCAGCCACCCTGTCGAACCAGGCTGTGAGCTTTACACTCGACAATCGGCGAAGGCCTGCTCGAGTGCCGCGCGGGCGGCGCGCCCCTTGTCTCCCGCGACGATCACGTTCACGCGCACCTCGCTCGTGTTGCTCATCTCGACGTTGATGTGAGCATCGGCCAGCGAACGGAACATGCGGATCGCCACGCCGGTGTGGCTGCGCATGCCAATGCCCGAAACCGACAGCTTGGCCACTTCGTTGAGCGTCGTCACGGGCCCGCAGTTGAACTGGGCGGCCAATTGCGCGGCCACCTGCACGGCCTTGGCGCGGTCGGTTCGCGGCACGGTGAAGCTGAGGTTGGCGCGGCCGTCGCGGCCGAAGCTCTGCACGATCATGTCGACGAAAATGCCCCCCGCGGCGATCTGCTCGAACACCTGGGCCGCCACGCCCGGGGTGTCGGGCACGCGGGCAATCGTCACGCTGGCCTGGCTCTCGTCGAGTTCGACATCCTCGACCGTCAGGTCCTCCATGCCTTGCAGGCGACGGACCACGGCGGCGGGGTCTTTTTGTCGACTCGCACTCGACGAGGCTGCTGGCGCGTTGGTGGCGGCCGGCGGAGTGTCGAGCTGAAACGCCTTGTGGACGGTGCGCAGGGCTTCGAGCCCCTGCTCGCGCGAGACCAGCACCGAGATTTTGATCTCGCTCGTGGTGATCATCTGGATGTTCACGCCCGCGGTGGCCAGTGAGCGGAACATCTTTTCGGCCACGCCGGTTTGCTCGGCCATGCCGAGGCCGACGACCGAGACCTTCGAGACGTTGTCGTCGTGCGTGACCCCTTCGGCGGCGAGTTCGTCGGCCGCCTCTTGGGCCGCTTGCAACGTTTCGCGCAGGTCGTCCTTGAGCACGGTGAACGAGATGTCGGCCCGTTCGTCGGCTCCGACGTTCTGCACGATCATGTCGACCGAGACGTTGCGGGCGGCGATTTTCGAGAACAGCGCGTGGCTCGCGCCGGGCTTGTCGGGCACGCCGAGCACCGTGACGCGGGCTTCGCTTTTGACGAGCGTGGCACCGCACACCGCCGCGCCGGTGGTCTCGGCATCGAGGACAATCATCGAGCCGGGAATATCGGTGAAGCTGCTCCGCACATGGATCGGCACATCGAACTTCTTGGCAAACTCGATCGAGCGGCTGTGCATCACCCCCGCGCCCAGGCTGGCCAGTTCGAGCATCTCGTCGTAGCTGATTTGTTTAACCTTGCGGGCTTCGGCGACGATGCGTGGGTCGGTGGTGTAGACGCCGTCGACGTCGGTGTAGATTTCGCAGGCGTCGGCACCGAGCACGGCCGCCAGGGCGACTGCCGTGGTGTCGCTGCCGTTTTTGCTCTACGCACACCCGTCGCTGCCGGCG
>CAZZBK010000138.1:0-15890 GCA_964652155.1 uncultured Planctomycetaceae bacterium
GGCGGGGTGGCCCTCAGCCAGGCCGGCGCCGTGCCCGTGGGCGTGGCGGTCGCGGTGCCGGACATGGTGCCGGTCGCGGATCCAGTGCCGGCGCCCGCCGCCGTGCCGGTCAAAGTTCCCGTGGTGCTGACAGACATCGTGCCCGACGTTGACCCCGAGACGCTCACCGTATGCGTGTGAGAGCCGGCCGAGCTTGTCAGTACCGATTCAAGGGCGGCCACGTAGACGTTGCCGCTGCCGCCCGCACTATAAGCGACCGCCGAATAAGGCCGCGTATACGTGTGATCGTGTGTACCACCGCTGGCCGTCGTGCCGCTGGCCGATACCGTCAAGGTGCCGGATGCGGTGCCCGTGCGCGTGCCGCTGACCGACACCGACAGGGCCGACCCGCCCGACAGCGTCGCCGTGGTGGACAGCGTGCCTGAGGTCGAGACGGACAACGTTGCGCCGGATGCCGTCGCCGTGGTGTTGAGCGTACCGCTGACCGAAGCCGACAGCGTCGCGCCGTGCGTGTGGGACGCTGTCGCGCCGGCCTGTTTCGTGCCGACATAGTCGCCAGTGGTGCCGTCGCCGCGATCGGTGCGCGTGGCCCGATCCGGATCAGTGGATTGCCCATTCGCCCACCCGCGCAAAAACTGCCCGCGATAATCTGGCAGGTTGAACGTCGTGGACCCGTCGCCAACACCATACGTGGTGCCGATCACCTGAAAGAGCTCGGCGTACGTCACGCGCGATATAGCCGCGCCGTTGCACTCAAGCCAGCCGTTGGGGACGGTGCCCGTCGTCCAGGCCATCACCGTTCCGGTGCGGACAAGGCGCGCGTAAACCTCGGCGCTGGTGCCAAGGGCCGGCGCTTGGCCGGCGACGATCAGCACCTCATCCGTGGCCGAGACATAAACGCACGTCAGCGGGGCGCCGCTGTCGATCTCACCGGGCACCAGCGCCACGCCGGAACGACGCCTCAAGGGCTTGGTGGAGTAGCCATTGACCGAGACGAGCGCCGACGACGTGTTGGCTTGATGGGCGCGAAACGAAAACCGCAGCCCGTTGACCCACGCACCCGGCGCGGAGTTGATCGTCACCGCGTAGACGTTGGCGGCGCCCGTCGAGGCCCTGAGCGGCGCGGCATCTTCGAGCAGCTCGGCAACCCGGCCCATCATCTGACGGGCAGAATTGTTGACGGTGCTCGGCGCCTGGTTCTCGAGCCAGACGATGGAAGAGTCCGCGTCGTCGTTGTCGGCGGCGGTCTTAGACCAGCTCCAAATCGAGGTCATATCCGCGTTAGCTCCGGTTGCCCATCTGCGCCAGCAGCGCCTGGATCTGATCGGGGGGCATGCTGCTTTGGCCGAGAAGTCCCGCCGGCTGCTTGGGCATGGCCTGAGCCTGCATCGCAGGCGTGCCCTGCTGTGCCGCCTGCTGGCCCTTGAAAGCTTCCATGAGCTTTTGCAGGAACCCGCCCTGCTGGCTCATCGCGCCCATCTGGGAGGTGCCGGTCTGCTGCTGGTCCTGCCCTTGGCCGCCCTGCTTGAACTGCTGGGCGAGCTTGAGCATCATCATCGGGTCCATTGTCGAATCCTTGGTTGCCGTGCTAACGCGGACACATGAGATGGTTCGTTCTCGGCGCTACAGTTCTTATCCTCGCCTACCTAGGGCAGGTTATGAGGGTCGCGGTCGACGCCGGGCACTACTGGATTTTGATTGCCGTCCCGGTCGCCGCCGTGTGGGGCGGCTACTACGTCGGGAACGACGAGGATCGGGCCGAGTACAAGGCCCTATGGAAGTGGATCAAGGGCCGGTTTGCTGGTCGATGAGCGCGGGGCGCGTGCCGGCCATCAGGTTCTCGATGAAGCGCTCGAGGTTGGCGCTGGCCTGCTTCGACATCTTCTTTTTCTGCATGTAGTCGGTGAGCGCGCGGGCGATCTGCTGACCTTCCACGCCTTGCGAAACGAGCATCTTGGCCGCGTCTGTTGCCACCCTCGCCCGCTTCTCGTTCAAGGCCCCGCCGAGCAGCGCATTACCGATGCGATAGACGCCTTCCGCGACCGTGCCGAAGGCTGTCCGCTGTCCGATCTGCCAGCCCTTTTTCGAGGCGTCGGTCGGCTCTGGAAAGAGCTTTTGCGCTTCTATGCGGAAGTTGGTGGCGCTGTTGCCGAGGATTTCCTGATCGGCTTGGGCGAACCGCGTCTCGGCATCCATCCGGTTGAGCAGACGGTCGGAAGAGCGCGGATCATCAAGCACCGCCTCGAGCTTGCGTCGGGCATCGCGCGAGCTCAACATGCTGCGCGCCTTGGTGTCGCCGTTGGCCCCGAATGCGGTCCCGGCTCCCTCGATCTCTTTGGCCAGCTCCGTTCGATAGCCGAGTTTATAGCCCTGCTTTTGCGGCTGCGTGAGGTTGGCGAGGTCGTCGATGACCTGATCGGCGGTGCGGCCCTTGGTGGCGGCTTCCATGCCGAGGTTGATGGCGTCCTTCATCTGCTTGCCGTCGCCCGACAGGTCACGGGCAATGGCCGATATGGGCTCCGTCTTGCCCGTGATCGGATGCTTCGCCACAGCGCCGAGCTGCGTCATCTGCGCGTCGAGCTCGCCCCGCAATCCGCGCGCAATGTCGGACGCGAAAGCTGCCACCGTGTTCTCACCCGCCCGCTTGGCGGTTCCGGCCACGTCATCAACGGCCCGCTTCACGAAGTCGATATAGATCGCGTTGTTCTTGGTCGCGTTGGGGTCGAACCCCTTGGCGCGCATCAGCTTCTCGGCCTGCTTGATGGCGCCAAACGCTTCCGCGCGGTCAAGTAAGTTAGCCAGGTCGGGCGTGACCTTGATCGGCGTTTGCTCGACGACCTGATAAAACGGCCGAGCAGCAGCATTCGCCTCGTCGACGATCTTCTTGATAGAGGACTCGGTCGCCACCTTAGTGGCCTGACCCGTGCCGGTGCCGTAAGCGACGTTAAGATCCGTGTCGACGCGCCGCTGCGCATCCATCCGGCGGTTGGTCAGCCCCTCACGGACCACGGTCATGTTTTCGCCGGGGCGATTGCCGAGCGCGTTCGCTCCACCGCGCAGGTTCGGCCCCATGTCGAGCAGCATTCCCTCGGCGCCGAGATTTGGGTTCGCGCGCCAGACGTTTTCCGTCGTCGACGAGGGCTGGCCGCCTCCCTTGGCGGCTGCAGCCTTCATCTGGTCGTTGAACTTCTGGCCGCTCAGGATGGCCGGGAGGTCATCATTCTTCGCCAGCTCGGCGACGCGCTCGACGGCACCCTTTTCATAGGGGGCAAGCTCTTTGGGAAGCGGGCGCAGGCCATCCTTGACCGCTGCCGTGCCCTTCGCGATGCCGCTGGCCACCACTGGAGCCACCGCACCCAGGCCAACACCGATGCCGACACCCTTGGCCGCATTGACTGCGCGGTCGGATCCCTCGCCCTCACCCGCCCCGTACAGCGCACCATAGCCCGCACCCGTCGCCATGGAATTGGCGATGCGGGGGAGCATCGTGGTCCCCTTGACGATGTTCGCCACGGGAGACAGCGGCGCCGACAGGATGCCGCCGAGCACCTTCTGCACGCCGCTGGTCTTCACCTCTCCGATGAGCGGCAGCGTGCCCAGGCTGGTGCTCTCGTCTTCGGCCGCCTTCTGGCGAGCCTCATAGCTTGCCTTGCCCTCGTCGTAGCTGCCGCCGGTCGCTGCCGAGTAAGCGCCCGCCATCTCGTCGAGGAACGAGCCAATCGGCGTTCCGGCCGCGAGGTTCATGCCGATGCTGGCCGCCGTGCTCCGGTTGGGCTTGTCGGCCGCAACCTTGGCCTTGGCCCATGACCGATAGGCTTCCTTCCGCTGGTTCTCGGGCAGCGCGGCAATCGCCTTGCGCACCTGATCGTCAGGGCCTTTGAAGTCGATGTCGCTAGACGGAGGCCGATAGAGATCCCAAGGGCCAGGATCTTGGGGCTGCGCCTTGGCGTATAGCTCCCACGGCCCGCTCACTGCGCTTTCTCCCAGCTATTGGGGTTTGCAGGGTCGCCACCCTTGAACTTGTAGCCCTTGACGATCTGCCCCGGCTTTGGTGCTCGAGGTGCCCCCGTTGCTGTGGATGCTGCATCTCCCGGCGTGGCGCTGTTCAGCGTTCCCATTGCCTTTTTGAACGTCGCGAACGGGTCGGGGAGGCTGCGCATTTTTTTGTCGGCTTCCGCAGCCGTGATCTCACCACGCTGCCACTGCGCCGCGATCTCGGCCCGGTCCTTGCGGTGCTGAGCCAAGCCGCCAAGGGTCTGCGTGACAAGCTCGTTGCCGCCCGGCGTGCCGAGCAGGGACGGCAGCGAGCTCTGGAAAATCTGCACATCGCGATCAGACGAGGCGCCTGAGCCTGGAACCCTCATGCGCGGCACGAGGTAGTTTGCCGCCGCCTTGAACGCCTGCACGTTGTCCGTGTTCGGGTCCATCGTGATGCCGGTGGCCGCGCGGATCTCCTCCATCAGCGCCGTCTTGGTGCCTGGCTCGATATTGCCCTGCAGCGCCGTAATCCGGCTCAGAATGGCCATGTCCTTGTCAGCTTCCACGCCGTCGTCAGCGATGGAGTTGAGCCGCTTGCCCAAGCCTTCGCCTCGCGCCTTGGCCTCTGCGTTCTCGCCGCGCATGTCGGTGGTAATCGCGGTCGCGCCGGCCTTGCGCAGCTCCATCTGATAGTCTTGGAACGTGCCCTGATAGCCCTGCCCCTTCGCCTCGCGATAGTTGAGCACGTCAGACGTGGGCTTGACCGCGCTTGCCACCGGCTCTGCTTGTCCGGTCTTCTTATTGACTCGGAACAGATTTTCGCCAGCCGGCTTGAAATCGTACTGCGGCCCCGGCGCGATCTGGCTCTTGATCAGCTCCGACAGCAGCGCCCCGCCTTGCTCAGGCCCAAGCGCCTTGATCATCTGGCGCTGCTCTGGCGTCATGCCGGCCACCGCCGGGTTGCTGTCGAGCGTGTTCCAGAGCTTGTCTTGGGCCTGCTGCGCGGAGAGCTTCCGGCGCAAGATGTCCTGCTGCATCTGGGCCTGGCCCGCCTGCTGCGCGGCCTGAGAGCCCATCAGCAGGCCGGTCCCGATGTCCTTGCCCTGCGAGCCCGCCGAGTAAATCCCGGCGCCCATCAAAAACAGCGGGTTGTTGAGCTTCTGCGCGAGCAGACCGGCGAGCCCAAGCGGCTTGTCCGACGACGACGTGTCCATGGATGGAGCCATACCTAATGAGGATGGAGACGACGCGGGGGCACTCGCACCACTCGGCGCCGGACCGCCGAGGAACATGGCAGCCTCGGAAGCCCGGCGCTTGACAAGGCCCGGAAGCACCTCGCCGCCGGCCTTGTTGTAAAGCTGCATGACCTGGGCGGCGGCTTGCGCGTCGCCCTTCTCGAGCGCCGCGCGAAGCCGCGTCGGCTGACTCATCCAACCGGGGCCGAGATTGTAGGTGAAGCTCGTCAGCGCGTCGGCCTGGTTGGGCGCGAGGTTGGGGAACTTCTGCGTCACATACCCACGCGCCTGATCAAGCTCGGCCTGCAGCCGGCGCTTGCCTTCCTCCTGATCGATGACCTCGCCGGGGTGCTTGGCCTTGGTGCCGTATCCAACCGACCACTGCTTATAGTCGCCGTAGGCTTGGGGATTCCAACCTTCAAACCCCATCACGACATCGAGGAGGCCGCTCATTAGAGCAAGCTCGCCACCGCCAGCAGCCCGCCGACGATCTGACTTGTCTTGTCGGTCTTGGTGCTGTTGACCTGCTCACCCGTGAGCGAGCTCACCCACTCCGTCAGCGCGTCCGTCGTGCTGTCGGTGCTGCTGGTGCTGTCGGTTTGGCTGGTGCTTGAACTGTCCGTAGTCGACGTGCCCGACGATGCCGTGTCACTTTGCGCGGTTTGAGAGCTGGTGCCCGTGCTCGACTGACCGAGCTTGGCGTAATCGGTCATCGCCTTGCGGCGGTAGTCGTAGGCGTTGAGCTCCGCTTGCCGCTTGGCCGCGTCCTGCTCATCCAAAATCTGACCGGCCGCCAGATTGGTCTTGGCACCGAACAGCGAGTTCTGGTCAAGGTTGCCGCTCAGACCCGCAAACGCTTGACCGAGCCCCGACAGTTGCCCGGCCGACTGCATTTGATACCCGCGCTCGGTGTTATAGTTGCCGAGCATCGCGTCGTTAGCGGCCTTGGCCAGCGCTTCCGTCGTTACTTTCTGCTGCATTCCCGAGCCAAGACGGCCCGCGCTCGAAAACTGCTCTGCGATCCGGTTTTGGATGTCACCATACTGGCTGTTGAGCGCCTGCTGAAGATACGGGTTGCCGTTCATGTAGGCGCCCGACGCGGTATCGGTCAGGGCATTCACGCCGGTCAACGTCTGCGGCAGCACAGATAGCCCATACTGCTGAGCCAGCAAGCCGGCGGACGGCCCCTGCCCCGCGCTCTGAAGCTGAGAAATCCCCTGCATGGTTGCGTCGGAGTAATTCGGCGTAAACGCGTCCGTCGTCGCCACGCCGTCGAGCTGGCTGATGAGGTTTTTCAGCCCCGGCATCGTCGCTTCCCACGGATTCGTGGTCGATGCCGTTTGGCCCGTGGCTGACGATTTGGTTGAGCTCTGGCCGCTCTGGTTCGTCGTCGACGTTCCGCTTTGCGACGTGGTCGACGAGCCCGTGGTGTCGCTCGACGTTGCGCTCGAGGTGTTGGACGTGCCCTCGCTGTCCTGCTCCGTCGTCGCCGTCGTCGTTGGACCCTTGCCGCTCATAGGTCTTTTTCCAGCTGGATGTGGGTCAGTTTGTAATCAGGCAGATATTTCGCGTAACCCTTGCGGCACCACGCTTCAAACTTCGCACACCCGGCCCGCCGCGCGCCGTCCTCGAGCTCGGAAATCAAATGCACCCACTTGTGCGGCTGCTCTCCGACGACGAACCGCACCGAGCACACCTTGATCCCCGACACCTCGCGCCAGATGTTGACGCACAAAACAGCCTCGATCCGTCCTGTCGGCGCCACCACCACGAACAGGTGCCAATCGCCCGCCATCACGTGCTTGACGATGGCGTCGAAGGTCATGCGGCCCTGGCTGCCCTCGGCCGCCCGGTGCAGGTGGGGAGCGATCACGTCAAACGCCGCCGCGAGGTCAGCAGGCGAAACCCTGACTAGCCGCCGATCACCAGCCACCGGAATGTGCGATCGGTCGCGGCGGACGCCGCGTGCGTGATCACGAACTCCCCCGTGCCCACAGTCACCCGCCACGCTGTCGCTGCTGCCGTCGCCGTCGTCGGTGACAGGAACACCGCCGCGCCGGCTGGAATGTCCGTCTTGACCACCGTCGTGCTCGTGGCCGGCGCGACCGCGAGCGTCACCGTGCCCGTGGCGTTCGACCGCCCCTGGATCAGCTGGTTGACCGCCGTAACGATGTCCCGCATCGTCGACGCGAGCGATAAGACCTTCATCGTGCACCCGCGTCTCCCGTGATCGCATCAATTCCTTGTGCGAGAGACCACGACGCGCCGCTCGCAATCGCCATTTTGGCCCGCACATAGCGGGTTTCGACGTGCTGCGGACACATGCCGTTGTCTTCCACCGCACTCTCCGTGTCCCAGGTCACGGAATCGCCGTGGCGTTCGGCAATCCCGAGCGCCACCGTGACATCCGTGGTGTCCACCTCAGGAATTGTCCCGCTCACGTAGGTGGTTCGCGAGCCCGGTAGCTTGGCGTCCATGGTCTCGATCGTTGCCGCCATCGGCTCGCCGGCCAGCACGGACAGCGTCAAATCTGTGCTGATGAGACCGACGGAACCTGACGACCCGGTCCAATACGTCGAATCCAGCGAATACGGCAGGCTATCGAGGTCCGACACCACGTCGAGACCGTCGAGCGTGTAGCTGGTGCCGATGGCGTTGACAAAGCAGTTGACCGACAGATTAGCCCGCGACCACTCGCCGATGACCCAATTGTAGATCAGCACCCGATCGGGAACCGAGGTCGAGTTGTCCCGCGAGACATAAGCCCACATCACCACGCGGCGGCGGGTGTCGACCGTGCCGAGCACGTTGACATCTTCTCCCGGCCGCACGTCGGCGAGCCACCAATTGCGGACCTTCGTTTCGTCGATCGACTGCGCTTGGCCGGCACCCTTGTTGAGCCTGTAGAAACCGTCTGCCGACAGAAAGAACACGTCGGCGCCAACTTCAACGATGCTGTACGGCGCGATACATCCGCGCTCCACTTCGGTCTCGTCGATCTGAAAAATCAGATCGCTCCCCGGCGTTGGCGTCATGCGGCGTATTTTGGTGCGCTGAAACACGTACCCGATCTCACCGCCGACGAGGCCCGTCACCGGGCCGCCCGTGTAGAAATCCTGCGTATCCGCACCATCAACACCGATTGTCCACTTTTCGGCATCGGCGAGTGCTGACCATTGAATCCGGTTGCCGTAGGTGAGCACGGCGCCGAGCACGACGCGATCGGCAATCACCGCGATGTACTTGGCCACGGGCGGCGACCCGCCAAGCGCCGAAAAGTTGAACGGCCCGACCACCGCTTCAATGTCAAACTTCTGTGGCGCGTCGGTGCCGTTGACCGCCAGCGCCAGCCCGCCGAACGTCGCGAACTGCCACCGATCGCCGGTAGCAACGGCATAGTTGCCGCCGCTGGTCCGCGTCGCAATCGCGAACGTGGACGCGCTGTCCATGTAGTAAAGGTCAATCGACGAGCCAATAAAGGTCTTGGACGTACCGTCTTTGTTGCGCACCGTCGCCGCAGACAGCACCGTGATTGACGACGCGTCGCGGGTGACGACCGTAGCGCCCGCGCGATCCACCACCGTGTCCCCCGCACGATCAAGGATCGTGTCCGCGCCCACCGTCTCCGTTACCGACACGGCCGCGCCAATCGGCGTGAACCCATTCGGGGCCGGATACACGTTGACCGCGTCCACCGTGAACGGGGCGCCAAGCTTGACGCTGTCCGGTCGCCACGGGCCGAACGGGATATTCATGTCAGCGCCACATATGACCGACCACCCGCAGCTTGGTGCCGGTGGTATCGGCCTTCGCCATGTAGTCGCTGATCGCTCGAGCCGCCGACGCGTAGGCCAGGGCCGACGCCTCCTGGCTCGCTCGGTCGCGCACGTAGCCAAACGCCTCGATCAGCGCCGAGTGCAGATAGACCGCCGGGACGTTGGTCAAGAGCCAGTTAGTGTCCGTGTTCTCGGCAAGGTCCGCGTAAGCCTGGTAATAGTGCGTTTTCAGCGTTCCCGACGACGCGCCCGGCGTCACATAGAGGCTGCTCCCCTCCACCGTGTAGTGCTGCGGGATGGTGCCGACCCGATCCACTTCGGCCCAAAATCGGTTTGGATCGATGTAGGTCAGGCGATAATTGGGCGTGCTCGGCCAGTAAAGCCGCGTGAACTCCAGCCACCGCGTCGGGAGCGTGCCGACGCCATCCGTGATGGTGATGTCGGCACTTGTCTCCATATCCCGGCATCGCACGGGCGGGCACTCGAGCGGGGCGGCGGACCCGTACTTGATCCGCGCCTCGCCCATCTGAACGAACTCAGGCACGCGCAGCGCAAAGGCCGCGTTGAGGCTGCGCCCGAGATAGTTTCCGACTGCCGATTTAAGGTCGGAGTAGTTGGCGATGGCCATTAGGACGTAACTGCCTTGATCACGGCGAAGTTGATGACGGGTTGCTCAGTGGTGGTGCCGGACTTGGTGTTGAACGTAATTTCGAACGAGCCAGCGCCGACCGCCGACACCGACAGGTCGAGCTTGTCGGTGCCCGATTTCTGCGAGAGCACCACCACGTCAGTTGCCGCCACAGTCGAGTTCGTCACCGTGAACGATGCCGGCGTGGTCGAACCGGCCGCGCTGACCAGGGTGATGGCTCCTGCGGTCTTGTTGATCGTAACGCCCGTGGTGCGGCTCGTGGCCTGCGTAACCGTACCACCTGCACCCGTGGCATAGCCGACGCCGCCGGTGCCGGTCGAAACCAGCGCGCGGGGCGTGGTGATGGCGCCCGTGCCGGTGCCGTTGAGCGTGATCGTGCCCGACCCCTTAGCGTCGATGGTCAACGCCTCGTTGGTTCCCGACGAGATCACGGCCACAGCCGCCCCCGCCGCCGCAGCTGCGCCCGTCAGCTTGATGCCGGTGGCGACGCTCGCCGTGTTGGCATCGACCTGCAGGACCGGGTTGGTGGCCCCGTTGGCGCCAACGGTGAGCGCAGAGGCCGACGTGGACGTGATCGTTGCCGTGCCCGTGACGCCGGTATTGCGCCCGAGCGTGATGGCGCCCGTGCCCGTCGCGTTGATGGAGACGGTGCCCGAGCCCTTGGCGTCAATCGTCAGGTTTTCGTTGGTGCCCGAGCTGATCGCCGCCACCGCCACGCCGCCGGCCGCAGCCGCCGCCGTGACCTTGACGCCGGTTGCGCTCGATGATGTCGAGGCATCAACCAGAAACGCAGGAGCGGTCGAGCCCTGACGGCCAACCGCCAGCGCGGTGGCCGACGCCGTGGTCGATATGATCGACGCGCAGGTGATGTCTCCATCCACGTCCACGTCGAAGATTTTGGTGCCGCCGACCTTGAGCTCGAGCACACGCGCGCCAGCGGCCGAGTTGGTGTTGGTGACATCGAGCGCGATACCTTTGAACGCAGTGCCCGAGTTGTTCCAGGTGTCCGTCAGTGAATAGATGTTGGTTGTTGCCATGGTGGGTTACCTTCCGGCCAGGATTTCGTTGCCGCGGCGGTCCAGCACGAAAGCGCCGGCTCGATCGACGATCTCAGATTCGATAGATGCGCTCGGCAGCACTTCAGAGCCGCCGTAATCAGCTTGCCAGTTGAGGGCCACGAGATTGGTGGCCGTCGTGTCCGTGGAGTAAATGCGGGTGGTCCGCACCGGCAGGATGGTCCCCACCGGGACGGCTGCGAACGTGGTGACGTGGCCGCCTTCGGTGACGAGCTTGATGGCGCCCGCACCGCCGACATAGATCGCGTCCGCAGAGCGCGGCAGGTCGGCTGAATCGCTGGCCGTGACGGCATAGCCGTCTGAATACAGGCTAGGCTGGCCCTGGCTCATATCGTGATGTCCGCCGTTTTCAGCCGCCGATAATCGGCATCATTGAGCAGGCGCACCAACCGCTGCGCCTGCTCGGGATCGTTGATGTCGAGACCGTGGGTGAGCTTCCAATCGGTAAGGACTCCAAGCGGGATGCTGGCCACCTTCCACATGTCGGGGTCGGCCGCATAATACGACCGACCCTCCATTTCCTTGGCGTGGTTGAGGTCCAGCGTCGGCTCGGTGTCCTGCTCATAGTGGAGGAGGAAACCGTCTGCGGTGTCCTCCCACCAGATCGTGACCCCTGTCATGGGGTCATGGCGCCAAAGCTCCCGCGTCATCAGGTGAGGTCCGCGATGATGGCGTTCTGCTTCTCGTCGAGACACTTCAGCGTGACCGAGGTCCGCACCATGCGCTTGGTGTTGTGGCCGGTCTTGCCGAGCTCAACGACGCCATACGGCTGCAAAACGGAGAGCTTCCACGTGCGCGGGGTCAGGATGAGGATCGAGCGCGCATCCATCTCACGCGAGGCGCGGATGGTGTGGAACCCGAAGTCCGACTTGTAGACATCGACCGCGCCGAGGATTGCCACCTTGTCACGCGACACCTCGTTGGTGGCTTGGACGACGCCGGTAAACGCGCTGATGGCGACCTTCTGGACCGGACCGGCGAGCACGGTGGTGAGCGAGCCGCGACCGTTGGTCCACGCAGAGCGGATCACGGTCTTGAACAGCGTGTCCGACAACGAGCGCTGCGTACCGTTGGTCGCCGCAGTCACCAGGCCCGAGCCGCTGCTGTAGCCGCCATCTGATCCGCCGCTGCCACGGCTGTCGTTGGTGGTCAGCCACGCTTGGGCGCCGGCAAGTTTGCCGGGAACGCTGCCGGTCGCCTCGACGCTGGCATAGTTGCCGCAAATGCGCTTCTCGACGTCGAGGCGGATCGCATAACCGGCATTGACGAGCTGACGAGCGAGCTCCTTCTTGCCGGAGATCGTCGCGACCTCCTGGGCGATGTCGGATACGCTGATGACCTCGTCGAAGATCTGCACGTGGTTTTTCACCACGGCCGGCTGGGTCTGAGAGTCGGGCGTTACGTCGTCACCTTCGACCGCCGCGTTGTCGGCGTCAGAGGCGCGGACGGTCTCAGTCGCCCACTCAGGGGTGCGGCTTTCGCAGGTATCGCGACCAATCATCGAGTACATCGGGGTATCGGTCGGGGTGACGAGTTCGATGGCCTTGGACAGATCCTCACGGACCCGCATTGCCACGCTCTGCGTGGTATTCGAAGGAACAGCCATAGCTGTGTGATCCTCAGTTCATAAGGGATTCGATCAGCGCGGTGGCGTCATCGATGGATCCGGTCTTGGACAGGCGATCCATGTGTTTCGATGCGCTGCGCTTGGCGGATGTCGGGGCGGCGTCGCGTGCCCCTCCCTTGATGAGCTTCGGCTTTGCCTTGACGATCTTCGCCGTCGTGGCCTCTGCGCGCTTCTGCTTTTGGGAGTTTAGGGCGTCACGTGCCAACAGGTAAAAACGCGGGTCCAGCACCTGATCGAGCGTCTTGCTGTCTATGCCATACAGCCTCTGGAGGTCCGTCTGGACCTGCTGTGCATAGGTTACGTCGCTCAACTCCGGCCACTGTTTCAACAGAGCTGTCCTGGCGGCGATGTGCTCGCTCGCGCGCAGGACCTTTGCGTGCTCTTCGTTGACCTTGGAAACCTTCTCGCGCTCGGCTTCAGCGGCGCGGTGCTGTGAGATGCGCTGGCGGTATGCCTCGGCCTGCTCATAGTAGGCGCCAGGGTCATACTTCGGCGAATTGGGGTTGATCAGATCGTAGTCGGGCGCCACCGGCTTGTTGGCGGCAGTCCACTGATCGAGCGCGTCGAGGTACTTCTGCCGCTCGACGAGGGTGATCTGCACGAGCTGCTGGATCTGCTCGGGCAATGGGCCGGACTGCTGCGCTTTGGCCAGCTCTTCCTTATAGGTGGCGGCCTGCGCGGCGAGCTCGAGCACCTTCGACAGCGGTGCCCGGATCGGGTCCTTGCCTTCCTCGGTCGGGATCTCAATGAAATCCTCATCCGTCTCGGCCAGCGCCTCGGCGTCGGGCTTGTCCTCGCCATCAGCCTCGGCTGTCTCGGCTTCGCCGTCCTCGGCCTCGCCGTCCTTGGCGAACTTGCCGTCCTCGCCGCGCTTGGGGTCCGGCTTTTTCAGGTCGGGATCTCGCGGACGCGGCGGGTTCTCCATCTCATCGGCCGCCACGCCCATGATGTCGTCGACGGATGAGAACAACGTATCAGCGGCGGCATCCACGGAATCAACGCCGGCCGGGATGGGGCTCTGCGGTGCGGTCGGTGTGGTCGGGGTCGTGTCACTCATGGGGGCTGTCCTCGCTCATGGCGTGGCGCCCTTCTGCCACTGCCATCTCTAGAAGGTTGACGATCTCGTTGAGGGCTTGGAGCTTCAGCGCGGCCGAGCGGCGCCCCTCATCATCCATTGGGGCCGCGTCGATCATGTCAGCGATCAGCCGCTCCCGCGTGCGTTCGATGTGCTCTTTGACAATCGGGCTATCGAGCAGCGCACGGCTCCGCTGCCCGGCCGCTATCTTCTGCCGGGTGCGGAATTCTTTGCTGTCGGTCATCCGATCTGCCCACCCATGCGGACCTTGCCGCCGAGGTCGTCGTTGGCGCCCTGGCCAATGCCAGCAAACGCCTCACGCTGCGACTTACGCTCCGCAAGCTGTGCTTCGACCTGGGCTTTCCAGGCTGCCAGCTCCATCTCGCGGTTTGTGCGCTCCATCGCAATCTCACGCTCGGAAGCGATGCGCGCCAAAGCGATCTCACGCTCCTGAGCGAGCTTGGCCGTATTGTGCTGCGCTTCTGCCGCCAGCTTCGCCTGGTCCGCCTGCGCCTTGAGCTTGATCTCTTCCATCTTGGGATCAGGCTGCTCTTGCGGGGCCGGCTCCTGCGTGATCTCGCCCCAGAACTGGTCGGCGTCTTTGTAGCCCATGGCCTGGGTCAGCCTGGCAAGCGTGGTGCGGTAGTGGCGAAGGCCCACGAGCGGATTGGAGAACCCACCCTTGAGCAGGATGGTCTCCTGCTTCGCCGCGATCATGCTCAGGTTATTGATCTGCTGCTGACGGTTGGCAGCGCTCATGCCGACGTGAATACGGACGGACATCTCGTCCGACCACGAGCGCGGGTCGATCTCGAACCACTTGCCAAGCACCTTGACCATGCGCGGCTTGTCCTGGTGCGCGCAGACGAGGCACAGGATGTGCTGAAACACCTCCTCGAGCGCGACGCCGAGCCAGCGGGCTACCATCTCAATTCGTGAGTTGGCTGCGGCCTGTAGGGCCTCGATGCCGCCGAAAGTATCCGTTATGGCCTTCGGTGCGAGGCCCTGCGCGTGGCGGGTGACGCCGGACGCTTCCTCGCTGCGCTGGTCCATGTATTCCATGACGGTCAGCGCCGGCCCCGACACGTCGGGCGTGGTCAGCGTCATCACGGCTTCGTTGGGGTTGCCTTGGGTGCGGATGACGCCGCCAACCTCGTTATCGAGCAGGTCGTTAAGCCCATCGGCGCCGAGGCGCTTCACGTCGACCGCCTTCTGGGGCGTGAGCGACTGGTCGAGGCTGTCGAGGATGCGCCGCATGATGACGGTGCGGATCTTCTGCAGGTCCACCAGCACGTCGTACATGCTGCGGCCGGCGATCTTGTGCGAGACGCGGATCGGGGTCCAGGCCACGTATTCCGAGCGGTCGACGCGCTCATTGTAGAGCACGACGTTACCGACCCGCTTCACGTGGCGCAGTTCGACGATTCCGTCCCCGTCGAAGTCGATGCGCTTGAACTCTTCCAGCAACTCGACTTGGCGATCCTCGAGCCGATTGCCGTCCACCGACGACGTGTCGATGCCCTCGTCCTGATGACGCGCCGTGAAGCGCGGATCGGACTCGATCTCGAAGCTGTCCCCACTCGACGCGAACTCGCGCAGTCCTTCCTCTTGATCGGGAAACTGGCGGATGAGGTCGACCAGATAGACGCGGCGCTTGCGGCGGTGGTAGCTCGCATCGGCGAGGCTCTTGGCCCGGCGAGAGACGGCGAACTCCTCCGGCGGCACCGCTTCGACGCACACCTTGCCCATGCCGGGGCGTTTCTTGAACTCGAGCACGAACGTGCCGTCAGGCTGCGGCTCGATGCCGGTGATCTCGTAGCCGGGGTCGGTGGCATACTTCTCAACGAGCTGCGCCGACGCGCCCTCGATCACGTCGGCCGGCTTGTCCTCCGGATCCTCCCAGGCCACGTGCATGACACCTTGGCGCTGCAGCAGCCCGTCGAAGGCAAAGTCGTGGATGTTGGTCTCGCCCTTGTTGTCCTTGAAAAAGATGTGCTCGAGGTAGGAGGCGCCCAACTTGACCCGGCTCACCTTGGCGTTGGGGTCCTCGAGCTCGTCCTCTGGCGACACGGCCTCGAGGCTGACGAGCTCGTCGCTCGACAGGAACACCCGCATCAGCGACGGCATGATCCAGTTAATCGTGTCCTCGATGTCGTGCATGACGACACGGGACCGGCCCTCGCGCTCGTCGCCGTAGGGGCGGGCGTAGTAGCGGTCGATGGCCTGGGCCTGGTTGTCGGCCAGCTCAGACGAGTGATACGAGCTGGCGTCGCTCTCCTCCTGCTTGAGGATCGCGACGAGCTCGTCTTCGGTCATGCCCTCGCGATCAGTCTCGGGCTTGCGCTCGAGCATGTCGTCGGCGTCCATGTCGTCGCTCAAGCGATCGTCCCTCTGTTGACGCGACGCATGGTGATTGGTGCAGGTTTCGTGACCGCGTGACGGAGCATCATCACCGCGTAGCGGGTGGCGCTCAT
>CAZZBK010000139.1:0-15820 GCA_964652155.1 uncultured Planctomycetaceae bacterium
ATGAGGGATGAGGGATGAGGGATGAGGGATGAGGGATGAGGGATGAGGGATGAAAACGGAGCGCTCCCGGTGATCGCGATGCTTTGCAGGGCGTGAGCGTTACGGTTGTGGGTGGCTGGCGTTTGGCTCGCGCCAAACGCCAGCCACCCGTTCGCCTCCCAGTCGATCTTTTTGCGAAATATTGCGATGCTCACACGGATCCATAGCGCGTCAGGCACACGAATATGCCTGGCAAAAAAGGGCTGTTGGCGAAAATGTCAACGCCAGTTCGGGTGCCAGCGTTGCATCTAAGGCGAGGGTCGAATAACTCGTCTTGGCGGGCAGAGAGTTGTTTGTTAGTTTTCGTAGGTCGTCGAGTTCATCTCGATGCATGCGAATCGGTGGGGCTCGCTCCCCGACGAGCCCAAACAAACGTTGTGTGCAGGCCGACATGGAAGGAGGCCCGCGTGGCATCACCGCTCCCTAGCGAAGCTCGCTTGCAGATCCGTTGGATGATCCGTCGCGATCTGGCGGAAGTCCTGTTGATCGAGCAAGGCAACTTCGAGTTCCCTTGGTCCGAAGACGAATTTCTCCGCTGCTTGCGGCAACGCAATTGCGTGGGGATGGTCGCCGATCTCGACGATCAGGTCGTCGGGTTCATGATTTACGAGTTGCACAAGACTCGACTGCATGTGCTCAACTTTGCGGTTGGCACCCATCGTCAGCGACAAGGCATTGGCGCGCGGATGGTGCAAAAGCTGATCGGCAAACTCTCGCCCCAGCGGCGCACGCGGGTGATTCTGGAAGTTCGCGAGACGAACCTCAAGGCACAGTTGTTTTTCCGCCAGCAGGGGTTCCGCGCCGTTAACGTGCTCCGCGATTTCTACGAGGACACGACCGAGGACGCGTACCTGATGCAGTACCGCTACCGCGACAGCGACGCGGCGCTGCTGGTCGAGGATCAGCAAACGCGACTGGCAGGTTAACGCGCGTCGCCTGAGGCGATCATCAACCCACGAGCAGCTTTTCGACGCGCCGCACGGCGTCTTGAGCCGGCCACTGGCCATCGGCCAACTCGATCACTTCACGGTCGGCCACCCAACCGTCGACACGCTTCTGGGCCGAGAGGACCGTGCTGTGGCTTTTGAGCCCGAAGTACCGGCCGATCTCGTTCAGGGCCGAGCGCGTATGCTTGCGCGCCAACCACATGGCGAGCATGCGCGGCTGCTGGAGCCGCCGGCAACTAGCGCCGTGCAAGCTCGCCGGGTCGAGCCCGAAGGCGCGACACACGGCCTGCTCGACGTCGGCCAGTCGCACGCCTTTTACCGGGGCGAGCGGGATTTCTCCCAACAGTTCTTCTGCCCAGGCGACGTCGAGTGGGCGGTCATGCGCTTCGGCCGCGAGTTGCAGTCGCTTGAGCGCGCCGGTCATCGCGCGGGCATGGGTCGTGATACGACGCGCCACCAGCTCGAGCACTTCAGTCGAGCAATGCATTCCCAGGCGACGCGCGAGCTGCTCAACGATCGGCCGTCGCATGGCTGGCGTGGGCGCACTCAGTTCACAGACCAGCCCGCCCTGCAAACGCGCGATCAGTTCCGGGGCCAGGTCGGCCAGCGCGTCGAGCGAGCGATCCAGCGACACCACCAGTTGGCGACCATCGGCGAGCAGGCTGTCGACGGTGTGCAGCAACTCGGCGGCGGTCGCCCGTTTGCCCGAGAGGAAATGCAGGCCATCGAGCACGAGCAGATCGACGCCTCGATACTTGCGACGGAAGTTGGGCAGTCCGCCCCCGTGCAACGCGCCGAGAAAATGGGACGTGAACTGTTCGGCGGTCATGAACACGCAGTGGCGACGTGGTTGGGTGCGCCGCACGGAGCCCCAAATCGCTTCGAGCAGATGGGTCTTGCCGACGCCGGTGGGGCCGTAAATGACGAGTGGCGAGACGGCACCGGGCTGAGCCACGACGTTGCGCGCCGCCATGACCGCCAGATGATTGCTTTCGCCCACGACCAAGGACTCGAACGTGGCAAATCGCCGCTTCGTGAGTGGGGAGTCGTCGTCGCTGTTGACGTGCTCAGCGACAGGCTTCGCCACGTTTGGCACAGCCGATGTACTCGGCGAAGTCGCGGCCGACGAGGCGGACGCAGCCCGCGCGGCAGCCAGCGTCACGTCGACCTGAAACGTGATACTCAGCGGCTGACCGACGACCGCCAGCACGGCCGCTTCGAGTTCGCTACGAAAATGATTGCGCAGCCAATCCTGATAGAACGGGCTAGGAACCTGCACGATGAGTTCGTCGACGGTCAACACAAATCGCGTGTTGCCGCTGAACCACAACTCGAATCGTTCGGTTCCGACCTTATCGGCCAATGCTAAATGCAATGCCGACACGATCTCCGTATCGTCCTGGGCCACGTCCTGGATTTCCTTATGCGCAGGCAATTACGCTGACGGCGCCGGCCACGTCATGCTCGGGCGCCTCATATCCAACCGAAAGCGAGCAGGCAGAGTTGCTTAGCTGAAGAAAAACGAGCACCGCTCAAGCACGCTCGGGAGTAGCCGAGACACGCTCGCAAGCGGTGTTGCGAAGGTCACTGAGGGGTGGATTGTACGCGTGCTAGCACGCCTGTCAAAGGAGCGTTTTTGAATTGTCGCGCTGTTCGCCGCGAGCACTTCTCCGAAGGTCAACTCTCGTCGAGAGAAACGTGGAGAAACGATTTCCTAACCTCGGCAAAAATTTTTTCTCATCCGCTCGACCATGCTCCGATGCGCTGTGGAAAACATGTTCCGCTGCCCCCGGCAGACATCAGGCTCTTTTACGTAAGCTATAACTGGGACTTGATTAACGACCGGGGGTGAATCCCGCCGCGACATCCGGCGACAAACTTCTGGCTTATTCTCCCGCAACACGAAGACGCTGCCACCAAACTTGCCGACGCTCCCAGGCCACAAAACCCCCTGCGTTATACATGTTCGTCGCCGGATGGTTGTCGGCGGCTACCGCCAACGCGAGCCGACTTCGCTGCCGCTGGCGTGTTTGACGCTGCGCAAAGCCAACGATCTGCTCGCCCCAGCGACGGCCACGCGCCTCGGGAACGATACCCATGTACACCAGCTCGATGTAATCGTGCTCGGCCTGGTCGGCCAGCAGCAGGCAGCCGACCGCTTGCGATGCGTCGCTCACTAAAAACCACAATGCCGGATCATACGGGGCCGTCGTGCGATATTCCTCCAGCACGGCCTCGACCGACCTCTGACCGTTGAGTTGCGGCAGGTCGAGCGTCCCTTGGTAAGTGCGTTCGACAACCTCGGCCAGTTGCGCGTCGTCAACTTCACTCAGCGGAGTAAAACGGAGCGTGGCCGAGGACGCGAGGCGATCGTGTTCCTGGGCGAACCAAGCGAGGTATAGCAAGTCCGAGAGGCGTTGAAAGCCATGTGCGGGTAGTCGGGCGCTGTCGCGGGTGTCGTCGTGCGGCAGCACGAGTTGCACCTGCTCCGTGCCGCGACGGAGCAAGTCGTCGAGCACCGCCGCGATTAAGCGATCGGCGAGCCGTTCGTCGGTCGACTCCACAAGCCGAGGGGGCCAGAGATTCGCGCCGCCGCCGCCGAGCAGTTGTCCCCAGGCGGCTCCCAGCAGAGCGCCGTGTGCGTGCGCGATCCAAAGCCCGGGCAGCAGCCCTTGCTCGTCGAGCTGTTGCAGCCACGGCTCGATGCTCTCCGGGGGCTGGCCAACCATCAGCAACGACAGCGCCAGCTTGATGTCAGCGCCTTCGGGCGGCTTGAGACTCGAAAATTTTTCGCCTTGTTGGTCGTTCATACCCCAAAGATATGCAAATTGACCCAGATCGTCTGCCGAAGTTTCGTTATAATCCGCCCCCTTCATTTCTTTTCCTTAACCAATGTGGAGCTTGGCCATGCGGGTGAGCCAGAGCGTCGTTGCCGTCGCACTGTGGTTGTTGCTGGCTTCGATGGCCGGAGCCCAGGCTCCGCTGCAAAGCACGCCGCCGATCGCGGTTGCCGGGGGCTCGACCGAGCCGGGCTATCTGGGGCTCGTGCTCAAAGACTCTCCCTGGGGGACCGGAGCGTATGTCGCGTGGCTCTACTCGGGAGCGCCAGCCGATCAGGCCCAAGTTCGCGCCGGCGATGCGGTTCGCGCGCTCAACGGACGCGCCGTGCGGTCGAGAACCGAGTTTGCCCAGGTAATGAGTCAGGTCCCGGCTGGCTCGGCGGTCGCGCTCGATGTGACCCGCAATGGTCAGCCACTTTCGCTCACCATCACCGCCGCGCGCAAGCCGCTGGCCAACACGCTCGCCAGTGCTCCTGTGAACACGACCGTCGCGCGCACGGCCAACTACGGTACGCCGCCGGGCTTGGGTGTCCAAACTGCGGTGGTCACGCCCGAGTTGCAAGCCTCGTTGCGACTGCCCGACACGCGTGGGGCGTATATCTCGGCCGTCTATACCGGTTCGGCCGCGCATCGAGCGGGCTTGCCCGTGCAGTCGGTGGTCAACGGTTTCAACGGCCGCGAGATTCTCGCGCCCGACGATTTACGCAACGCGATTCTTGGCACCGAGCTCAATCGACCGGTGCTGATCACGTACTACTACGGCGGACAGCAGCGCGAGGCGAACGTCACGCTCACGACTCCGTTGCCCCAGCCGAATGCGGCGACTGCCCAGCGACCGTTGAGCGCCGCGCCAGCCTCGCAGGACGCTTACGTGTATCAGTTGCAGCAGCGCGTGGTCGATTTGGAGCGGCAATTGCGGGACATGCAACTGCGGCAAGCTCAACTGCCGCGGTAAGTGCGTCCATTGTAACGGAGTCGCCGAGCGTTCACTCCCACTCGATCGTGGCTGGCGGCTTGCTGCTGATGTCGTAGACGACGCGGTTCACGCCTTTGACCTCGTTGATGATCCGCGTCGACATGCGAGCCAACAGGTCGTAAGGCAAATGGCTCCAGTCGGCGGTCATAAAGTCTTCTGTCTCGACCGCTCGGATCGCGACCACATTGTCATACGTGCGCGCATCTCCCATCACCCCGACGCTCTGCACGGGCAACAGCACGGCGAACACTTGCGACGTCTGGCGATACAAGCCGGCCGCCTTGATCTCGTGTACCACAATCGCGTCAGCCTCGCGCAGCACCGCGAGCTTCTCGCGCGTCACCTCGCCCAGGCAGCGCACGGCCAGCCCCGGGCCGGGGAACGGATGCCGCCAGACGATGTCCTCGGGCAAACCCAACTGCAAGCCGAGTCGGCGGACCTCGTCCTTGAACAGATCGCGAAGCGGTTCGATCAACTCGAACTGCAAGTCTTCGGGCAAGCCGCCGACATTGTGATGCAGCTTGATCGTCGCGGCGGGACCGTCTTTGGCCGCCCCGCTCTCGATCACGTCGGGATAGAGCGTCCCTTGGGCGAGAAACTCGGCCCCTTGGATTTTTGCCGCCTCGTCAGCAAAACAGTCGATGAACACACGACCAATGCGACGACGCTTCTCCTGCGGGTCGCTAACACCAGCCAACTCGCCGAGGAAGCGATCCTCGGCTTTGACGACATGCAGGTCGGTCTTGAAATGATCGCCGAACTCGGCGATCACCGCGGCCTCTTCGCTCTTGCGCAGCAGGCCGTTGTCGACGAGGATGCACGACAACTGTGAGCCGATCGCCTGGTAGAGCAGTGCCGCGACCACCGACGAGTCGACACCACCGCTCAGGCCACAGATCACGCGGCGCGAGCCGACACGCGAGCGGATTTCGGCAATCGCCTCGGCGGCAAAGTCGCCCAATTGCCACGAGCCTCGGCAGCCACAAATGTGCTTGAGGAAGTTGCCCAGGATTTGTTTGCCGAGCGGGGTGTGCGTGACCTCGGGATGAAATTGCACGCCGTACACTTGGAGCGAACGATGCTGGACGGCCGCGATCGGACAACTGGCCGTTTTGGCGAGCGGGATGAAGTCGTTCGAGACGTTCGTCACCTGGTCGCCGTGACTCATCCAGACCTGCATGTGCCGCGGCAAATTGCTCAACAGCGAGTCGGCCTGAAGGATCTCGATCTCGGCGCGGCCATATTCGCGCGATGGGATGCTTTGCACCCGGCCCCCCAGCGCGTCGCAAACCAATTGCATGCCGTAGCAGATGCCCAGCACGGGGATGCCCAACTGAAACAGGCCCGGGTCGCAGTGGGGTGCCCCCGGCTCGTAAACGCTCGCCGGTCCGCCCGAGAGTATCAATCCGCTGGGGGCCAACTCGCGGACCCGCTCGGGTGTGATGTTGTGGCGAACGATCTCGCAGTACACGTTCTGCTCGCGCACACGTCGGGCGATCAGTTGCGCAAACTGCGATCCAAAATCGAGTACAAGCACCTTCTCGTCGGTGAGTCGACGGGCGGGCGCTTCCAGTGGGGCCGCGGCACGGGTCATCCTGCTTCCGATCTCACGGAGCGAATAAAAAATGCCCGGCAACCGCCGGGCGTAAACTGAGATTATACGGTCGCCCGAATGAGTCGCCAGATGCCAGTACCACCCATGCGGGTGATGCGATCAGGGGTTGTGAATTTTCGCCGGGGTGACAATCACGAGCCGTGACCTAGGGTTTACACGGAGTCGGTTCCAGACCGGGTGATATTTTCGCACCTTTCCAAAACACACACGCTCATGTCAACCACACTACTCAAGCCCCGTGTTCTTCAGGTCATGCAGCAAGCGATTGACGCCGACGAGGCGAGCGAGCGTCGCAATGAAGATCGCATGAACGTTTCGATTGCCGTGGTCGTTGTCCCCTGGGTCGACGGAAAGCCGGTCGAAGATCGCCGGTTCATCACCTTCACCAAGAATATGTCGAACCAGGGGTGTGGCCTGGTGGTCAACAAGTTACTGAGCGATGACGAGCTGCTCATCGGCATCCCGGGCGATCAGCTCACCTACGTCCGCGGTCGCATCGTGTATCGCGAACGGTTGCCGCTCGGGTGTTACAAGCTGGGGGTTCAGATGGACGACGTGGTCGACATGACCCCCTGGCCGATCTTGATGAACGTCAAGTTGTAAGCGAATCGAACGCGTTACTTGTCGCGTTTGAATAGCGCGGAGACGAATTTGGCGTTTCCCTGAGTGCTGAACTCGGTGGGTCGCTCCGGCGCGCCGTCGGTCGAGGCGTTGGCGGTGATGCGCCACTGGTCGTCTTTCAACTCGTAAATCGCCTCGATCGTACGCTTCGTCTCGTCGTGCGTGATGTCGAGCAAACCGGGCGTGACCCCCGGCTCGAGCGTCGTGATGCGCAGGCCGACGTCCTTGTCGTTGAGCAAAAAGCGGTCGCCGCGAATCTCGATCGTGAGCGGCGGGACGTTCTCCTCGATTTTCCCCTCGCGCTCGCTCGACACCAAACGCCAGACCCCCGTGAGCTTGACGAGTTCTTTCTTGCCCGCCTCGGTCAGCTCACCGGCCTCAGCGGGAGCGAGCCACAGTCCGAGACCCAAGCTTAGCGCTGCGATGACATGGCGCATCGATCGTTCCTCCGGTGAAACGTGTCGGGCGAACAGGCTATTTGAGCGCGTACATGCCGTAGCCCGCGGGGCGAAGCTTGCCTTGTTTGACAAGTTCGTCCCAGACGGCGCGTGGGAATTGATCGGGGGGCGAGATCTCCTCGATGGTCGACTTTTGACCGCCGCTCAACGGGCTGCGACCGACGCGCGACTCATGGTCGAGCTGCGTCAACTTGAGTCGTTTCTTAAAGGCCTTAAAGGCGGTTTTGACCACCTCGGGCGAAGGGGCCTCGGGCTGCGCGGGGGCGGGGGACGAGGCTGGCTGCGGCGCGTCGCTCATGGACTTCTCTCACAGGATCGAAGGGGTTTCTTCCATCGTAATCGACCGGGGGCGCAACAACAGCCTTTTCTATTCGACCTTGAGCGTAATCGGCACGCTTGTGGCCGTGGCGTCGGCCGACAACTTGAGCGACACGTTCCAGACAGCCGTGCCGGCCTTGCAGACCCCCTCGGCACCGTCCTGACAGTAATAGTAGTTCAGCGAGAGGCGAAGGCGGTCGGCTCCCTCGGCCGCATCCGCCGGCAAGCTGAGGCGGAACGAGGCGGCGGGGGGCTCGACCTTCACGGACTTGCCCAGCGCGCTGCGGCGGACAGGACCCGCCTCGGCGATGGGCTCAACCTTGTACCGCATCGGGGCCAAGGCGTTGATCTTCCAACCGCTGGGCAACTGCAACTGCACGTCAATCGCCACGCTGCCATTGGTCTGCTTGACCGATGGCGCGTCGATGGCGATTTCGTCTCCGGCCGGAGCCGTGGCACTGGGGGGCTCGGCGGCCTCGACCTTGGGAGGCGCGAGCCCCGCGATCGTCAGCGTCGCGACTTTGTGGGTGCTCACGTCGACCGTGCGGATCAGGTGATTGTTCGTGTCGGCCACATACAATTTGCCGCCGGCAACAGTGATGCCCGCAGGCTCGTCGAACAGCGGCGGCTCGTCGGTTGTGCCAGGCTTGCCGGACCCGGCGATGGTCTTGAGCGTTCGTTTGGCAACGTCGATCACCTTGATCTTATTGTTGTAGGTGTCGGCCACGTAGATTTTCCCATCGTGCCAGACGACCCCCAGGGCGTGTTGCAGCAGGGCGTTGTCACCCTGGCCATCGACATCGCCGAAGGTGAATAATCGCGCGCCGTTCAAGTGCGCGGTGCCGATGACGGTGGTCACTTCGCCGCGCGGATCGAACGGCACGCTGCGAATGCTGCTCCCCTCGCTGTCGGCAATGAACAGGTGCTTGCCATCGCTGGCCAAGCCGCTGGGCTGCGCAAAGCTCGAAAAGCCCATCGCGTAGGGCTCTTTGGGCAGCAACGGGCCATCCACAATGTCCTCGCGTCCGTTGCCGGCATACGGGCCAATCTCGTGCTCGTCGAGCGGCATGCGCCAGATCTGGTGCGGGCCGGCCATCGCAATGTACATGTTCTGCCCATGAATCCACAGGTCCCAGGGGCTATTGAGCGCCGTCACGCGCGGCTTGCCCACCCAACGATCGGGGATGCGGAAGTTATCGAGATTGGTGACCCGATCCAAGCCGGGCCAATTCTGGCGGCTCTGCTCGCCGGTCCCCGCGATCGTCACGACCTTCTTGGCCTTCAAATCGATCTTGCGCAACAGATGGTTCTCGGTATCGGCCACGTACAGCGTGTCGGTCCCGCGCAGCACCATGCCTTGTGGCTTGTTGAAGCTGCACTGCGCAAAATCGCCGTCGGCCGCGCCAATGGCCCCTGAGCCAATCGTTTCGATCAGCTTGCCGTCGAGCGACGAGACGACAATGCGGTTGTGATTGCTGTCGGCGATGAACAAACGACTGCCGGGCTCATCGGCGATCACCTTGCCCGGAAAACGCAACGGTGTCGGCTCGGTCTTGAACGCGGCCAGATCGAAACGCAAGGGGGTCTCGTCGAGCGTCCCTTTCTTGCGGTAATACGGCACGGCGACTTTGAATATCTCATCGAGCTTGTCGAAGGTCGTCTCGCCGCCACGCATGTAGACGGCGTACCCTTCGGGATCGATCAGCAACATCGTGGGCCAACTGTTGACGCCGTAACGATTCCAAATTTTGTGTTCGGCATCGTTCACCACGGGGTGCTCGATCTCGTAGCGCAACACGGCGTCGGTGATGTTCTTCGTGTCTTGCTCGGTCTCGAACTTGGCCGAGTGGACGCCGATCACGACGAGCTGCTGCGGATACTTGTGTTCGAGCTTCTTGAGCTCGGGGAGGATGTGCATGCAGTTGATGCAGCAGTAGGTCCAGAAGTCGAGGATTACGAACTTGCCACGGAGCTGCCGCAACTCGATCGGCCCAGCGGTGTTGATCCAGCCGACGCCACCGGTCAGTTCGGGTGCCGGCACCCGTTGCGGGAAGGGGTTGCCGGGCAGATCAGCGGCGGGCGCTTTGGGGGCCGCTTTGGCGGGGGCCTTGGTGGACTTATTGGTCGTGGCTTGTGCCAATTGGTCAGATGACTGGGTTGTTTCCGGTTGTGAGGGTTGGGCGGACTCGACCGATGGGGCAGCCGCTAACGCCGGCGACTCCTGCTGCTGCTGACAACCGAACCCAATCGCACACACCAAGAGTCCAGTACACCAATTCGGAACGTAACGCTTCATCGTCGGTCTCCTCACAGTCATAAGCGGCCGCCACGCCATGCGGCGCGATGTCGACAAATAATGTAACCCAAAGCGCCAGCTTGGGTAAAGCGATTGTCGGCAGTTTGTCTCCACGAGCCCACTCGGGGGCAACACCTCTCGGCAAGCCTGGTGACCAAGCCGTAGGTTCTCCCTCGGATAACGGCACGTGTACGGATAAAATCAGCTAGCATTAACGTATCAAGCATGCTTCCGGTAGCAATGGTGGCGCAAGACATTCGCTCTGGATAGAATTTGCAGAACAGCCCCTGGTTTGGACGAAGTCTACTGTGTCGGTCCACAGCGATGGATGCGCGCACCGACAGGACGAACGATTTCGCAATCGAGTCCTTACACCCTAACCATCACGACGCATGAGACCACGGAGTTGGGGTCTGATGCGTCGCGGGTGATACAGCATCGCGACGGCATCGGGTAAGATGACAGGCGCGGCCATCAGGTTTTGGTCGCGCCGGGTCGTGCTTATCGGCCGCGGAGGAGGAGTGTCCGTGATCCGCAGCTTTGTAAGTTTTATTTTCGTGTGTTGGGTGTCGAGTGTTCCGGCTTGGGGCCAAGAGTGGGCTCGCAAGATGTTCGAGACCACGAACCACGACTTTGGCGCGGTGGCCCGAGGCGCCAAGACCGAGTTCCACTTCAAGTTCAGCAATATCTACAAAGAGGACCTGCACATTGCCGGGGTCCGTTCGAGTTGCGGCTGCACGACGCCGTCGGTCAGCAAGGATTATCTGAAGACGTATGACGAAGCGGCCATCGTCGCGCAATTCAATACGCATCTATTCCAAGGGCACAAGTCGGCGACGCTCACCGTCACGATCGACAAGCCGTTCTACGCCGAAGTGCAACTGCACGTGCAGGGGACCATTCGCACCGACATTGTCCTCTCGCCCGGCTCGGTCGAGTTGGGCTCGGTCGACAGCGGCCAAGGGGCCGAGAAGCATGTCAGCGTCAGCTATGCCGGACGGCCCGACTGGCAGATCGTGGGCGTAAAGTCGAGCAGCCCGCACCTAACGGCCAAAATTGCCGAGCCCGTGCGCCGCGGTGGACAGGTTTCGTATGACGTGGCCGTGGCCCTGAAGCCCGACGCCCCCACGGGCCTCATCAAAGAACACCTCGTGCTGCTGACCAACGATCCGCGCTCGCCCGAAGTGAGCGTCGACGTCGAGGGGCGTGTCGTAGCCGAGTTGTCGGTGAGCCCGGCCTCGCTGTTTCTTGGCGCGCTCGAGCCCGGCCGTAAAGTGACCAAGCAACTCGTCGTGCAGGGCCGACGCCCGTTTCGCATCATGAACGTCACGGCCGACGACGGAGCGTTCGAGTTCAAACCCTCGGACGCCGCCAAGCCCGTCCATCTCGTCCCAGTCATTTTCACCGCGAGCGATCAACCGGGCAAATTTACCTATAAGATCACGATCGCCACCGACATGGGCGAAGGGGTCGCGCACGAACTCAACGCCCACGTTCAGGTGATTGCCCCGGCGGCGAACACCGTGAGCGCCAAATAACGCCAACGACTTCAGCTCACCAAGCAGACGCCGCTTTACGCGGCGCGGCGCAGCGGTTGACTTGCCACCTCGGCTGTCGTGAGCGAATGGGCGGCCCGTTGGCAACGTTCGACGTAGTGCGTCATGCGATGATCGGACGCTTTTTCGACCAGCCAGTCCTTGAGCGCCGTCGCCAAATCGTCGCGGCTGAACAACACGCTTCGCAACTCGTGTAGGATGTTGGCACTCTCGGGCATGCCCTGCACCAGGTGCCCCGCGTCGTCAAAATGCGTGACGCGCCCCACGTGCACGAACCGTGTTTCAAACAGTTCGGGGATGTTCGATTTCCAGCCGATGAGTCGGAGCAATCGCGCGATCCAGTTGCCCAATGGTATTTGCGGCGGCACCAAGGTCACGGGGTCCTGATCGTTGACAAAGCGATGGTGCGTGCGCCGATACTGCTTCGAGAAGACACGGTCTCCCACGGCGGGTTGCCCGTACGTAAAGACCGCGTGTCGTTCGTCGGGTAGTTGCAGGTACGCGGCCGCCAGTGTGGCCAGCGCGCCCCCCAGGCTGTGCCCCGTGATCCAAAAATACTTTTTGTCGGCCCGATGCTTGTCGAGCAATCGCAAGATATCTCGCGCGACGGCCTGATAATCGGCCGCGAACCCGCCATGCACGCGGGCTCCCTGGATGATTTCCGGCAGCATGTCGATATCGGTCAGCACGTCGGCCCAATCTTCGGTGCCCCGAAACGCGAGCACAACCTGCTGGTCATTCGAGGCCACGAAGCCCAGCGGATTGTTTGGAGCTTGGTCGTCGTCGTGTCGCGGCAGCGAGAAGGTGTCGATCCGCTGCGCGATGTTGGTCTGTCGGCACTGTTGCTGAAACAACTCATCCTGTTCGGCGATGTATGCCGCGTCGGTCAAAAACGCCAGCGTGGCCGCGTTGTGCAGATAGTGCGCCCGCGGATCGAGAGCATGGAGCGGCATGGAAATAGACCTCCCGACGAGAGATAAGTTGCTCGAACTCACCGTGCAGTAGCCGACGGCAGTGCTATCGACGTCCGGCGAGTCGCTTGTGGGAGCGACTTGTCGGAAGTTCAGCGCGTCGTGTCAAGGCGAGTTGCCCAGCGGGTCTCAGGAGGTCTGCTTTACAACTCGATCGTTGTGCCGAGCGCCTTGAGCAACTCGCGCATGCAGGCTGGGTCGGCGGGCCAGGCGGGGCCGGTGATCAAATGGCCGTCGACATGCGCGCTGTCCAGGCCGGCGCTAGGCTGCTCCCACCGTGCGCCCACCGCGGTCATGTCGCTCTGCAAGGCCGGATAGGCCGTGCAGCGTCGCGCGCTCAAAATGCCCGCCGCGGCCAACACCTGCGGACCGTGACAAATGGCCAAAATCGGCTTGCGCGCCGCATCAAACTCGCGCACCAGCTCCAGCACCCGCGCGTTGAGCCGCAGGTACTCGGGTGCCCGTCCGCCAGGGATAATCAAGGCCGCATAATCGGCCGAGCGGACCTCGGCAAACGTGGCGTTGAGCGTCATGCGATGCCCGCGCTTCTCGCTATAGGTCTGCTCCCCCTCGAAGTCGTGGATGCTGGTGATGACGTAATCCCCCGCACGCTTGTTGGGACACACGGCATCGACGTCGTGACCGACCATTTGCAGCACATGGAAAGGGAAAATAGCCTCGTAGTCTTCGACGTAATCTCCCAGCAGTAACAACACACGTTGCCGCGGCATGATCGCTCCTCGGTCCGACTCGACTCGTTACAGGCGTTATCCAACGAACAGGCAGTCTAGCATCGGCAGATGGATTTGAAAAAAGCCAAGTACGTGGAATAGTTAAGCTGAGCAAGCTGCGTTCGCAATACCGATGAAGTGATTGAGTCGGGACGTAGCTGACTTTGCCACCACACATCGAGCTCTCGACTCCATGAGCATTTCGATCACGCCCTCGATGACCGAGAATACCGCCCCTCCGATGGCCATTCAGCGACCGCATTTCCTGCTGTACTCGCAAACGGGCCGGAGGATGAATCGACAGGAGTGGAGTTTCGTCCTGAAAGCGGCTGATGGCTCGGCGATCGTCCAGGCTCGCGATGTTGAGCCCGATGCCCGCGGCGAGCGGCTGGAACTGCTGGCGATCGTGCGCGGGCTTGAGGCGCTGGACCAGCCCAGTGCGGTTTCTGTCCTCACCACGAGCCGCTATGTCAATCAGGGGGTGGAGTACGGGCTGGATGAGTGGCGCCGCAACGGGTGGAATTGGGAATGCTTTGGGCACATGGTGCCGATTAAGAATCGCGACCTGTGGCAACGGCTCGACCGTGCCCGCCGCGTCCACCAGGTCAAAATTCGCTGGCGACGCATCGACTCGGCCTCGCGCGGGCATACGGAGCCGCGGGTGATCTTCCATCACCACCGGCAACAGGCCGTTCAGTTGACCGTTGAACCGATCGAACCCCAATCCACATCAGAGCATACGTCACTTCGCCCAGCCCATCGCCCCGGGGCGACCAAGACCCGACGGTCGCCTGGACTGTGGGGACGTTTGAGAGGTGGGCTCAGCGCGTTTCGGGCGATTTTAGCCTCTGCGGCGAGCACGGCTCCGTGGCGGCTTCGGGCACACTCATCGATCAACTTGGACGGATAACTCGTCCGCACCGGCCGATACTACTTTGGAATATCAGCGACGATTACAGGAGGTTCGTGTGCGCACTAGGACTCAATTGGGTAGTATAGGAAGGCTGATTGAAGGTAGGCACGATGATCCGTTTGAGATTCTCGGGCCGCACGAAGTGGTGGACGGCGAGCGACGCGCCTTGGCGGTCCGCGCGTTTCTCCCGAACTCCGAACAGGCCTGGGTCGTTGACGCGGCCCATGGTGCCCCCCGACCGATGCGCAAGATCCATCCAGCCGGGCTGTTCGAGGCCATCTGTCCGCCATCCGACAACCCGAGCCCCGCACGTTACATGCTGCATGTCGCCGACGAACACGGACTCTCTCGCACAATGCACGATCCCTACGCCTTTGAGCCCCTGCTGACCGACTTCGATCGTTATCTGCTTAACGAGGGGACCCATTGGCAGAGCTACGAGCGGCTCGGCGCGCACCTGCGCACGATCGATGGCGTGACCGGCGTCGGGTTCGCCGTCTGGGCCCCCAACGCCGCGGCCGTGAGTGTCGTCGGCGATTTCAATCACTGGGATAGCCGGCTGCATCCGATGCGCCGCTTGGGTTCGAGCGGCATTTGGGAGCTGTTCATCCCCGATCTCAAAGTCGGCTCGAATTACAAGTATCGCATCACCTCGGGCAGCGAGACGTTCGAGAAGTGTGACCCTTACGCGTTCGCTTCCGAGTGTCCGCCCCGAACCGCCTCAAAAGTGGCCGACCTCGATGCGTATTCATGGAACGATCAGGATTGGATGCAGCGGCGCGTCAAAACCAACGGTCTCGATGCCCCCATCTCGATTTACGAGGTACATCTGGGCTCGTGGCGCCGTCCGGGCTCCGACCCGCAGCGCTGGATGACCTATCGCGAACTCGCCCAGGAACTGGTCGACTACGTGGTGCAGATGGGCTTCACGCACATCGAGTTGCTACCGATCACCGAGCATCCGTTCACCGGCTCGTGGGGTTACCAAACCTTGGGCTACTACGCGGCCACGGCCCGCTATGGCTCGCCCGAAGATTTGATGTACATGATCGATGTCTGCCATCAGCGTGGCGTCGGCGTGATATTGGACTGGGTGCCGGCCCACTTTCCGCGCGATGGACACGGCCTGCGCCAATTCGACGGCACCTGCCTTTACGAGCACGAAGACCCGCGCAAGGGGGAGCATCGCGACTGGGGCACGCTCATTTTCAACTACGGCCGACATGAGGTCCGCAACTTTCTGATCTCGAACGCCCTGTTCTGGCTCGACAAGTATCACATCGACGGCCTGCGAGTCGACGCGGTTGCCTCGATGATTTACCTCGACTACAGCCGCGAGGCGGGCGACTGGATCCCCAACGAGTTTGGCGGCCGCGAAAATCTCGAAGCGATCTCGTTCCTCAAGGAACTCAACGTGCAGGCGCACACGCTGTATCCGGGCGTGTTGACGATTGCCGAAGAGTCGACCGCCTGGCCTAGTGTGTCGCGGCCGGTCTACTTGGGCGGCCTGGGCTTCAGCCTCAAGTGGAACATGGGCTG